>RFGU01000027.1 GCA_003696955.1 Deltaproteobacteria bacterium
CCGGGTCCACGAGGAAGGCCACCGAGCCGGGAACCCACGCGCAAGGGTTATCGTAGCTTGCACCCGTATCGAGGGCGGCGAAATACGCCCCCAGCACTGCCCCCTGGCCCGCGACGAGCTGCGCCGTCTGGCCGTCGATGGCAAACTCCAGGATCCATTCTTCCTTCGTGGTCGGGCACCCCGAGCCGTCGTCGGGGTCCAGCAGGATCCGCGCGCACGGCTCCGCCTCGCTCATCGTCACGGTGAGGTCTTGCAGCGAGCCGGGAGGCAGGGGATCGCCGTTACCCGACCAATCGGGGTCATCCATGGCCGCGAAGATCAGGCGGCTCGGCGACGTCGAGGGGTCGTAGACGGCAACGAGATACGTATGTTCGACACCCTCCCCGTCGCCGGCGAGGGTCGTCCGAACCGTCACGTCCACGGTCTGTCCCGGCGCGAGCGTCAGGGCCTCGTGGCCCGACCGCCCGACCACCACGGAAAAGGAGAACGGCGTGTCGTCGACGGGGCAGTTGAACGCAACGGTGCTCGTCTCCGCCGATGGGTCGTACGTGTAGGCATCGATGGTACACGTCGACATGTCGAGATCGGGCGCCGTGTTCGCATCCTCGAAATCGACCGTGACGTCCACGGGATCTTCGACCGTCGGGCATTCGTCGTAGAACATGTCGCCGCCGGTCGTGCCGGAAGTCGTGCCGGAGGACGACCCGCCATCGGTGGACCCGGCCGTGCCAGAATCCGTCCCGGTTCCGGCGTTCTCGTCGACGGCTTCGCCGCCACAGGCGCCAAGCCCGGTGGCAAGAAGGAGGTGCAGGATGGAGGAGCGGTGTACGGACAGGGAGTAGGGACGAAGTTGCATGGTATTGGATAGGTTCGGTCGAACGAAACTTTGTTCTCCAGCGGCGGCTTCGCGCACGCCGAGCCTCGCCGACGGTAACCCTACGCCGCCAGAGTGCAAGAAGCACCACCCTACGGCTCGGTGGGACGGATCCGAAGGTGACGGGCCCGCCGGTGTCGACGACGCCGAGGGCAGGGCGTGATCCGGATCGGCACCGGGGTACGAAGGGGCCGGAACGGGGCCTTCGGCTAGGGGGGGGCTCCCCCGACGCACCTCGCGTGCGGCGAGGCGATGGCTGCGAGGCGGTCGGGCGCGAGGGGCCGGGCGCGCAGGTGGACGCCGAGGCGGCGGGCCACGAAGGCCCCCGGCGACCGGGCGGGCGCGACGACCAGTACCCGCTGCGTTCCGCGGCGCTTCGCCGCGGCTGCAACCTCGAGGCCACCGCAGGGGGCTCCGGGGCCGAGATCGAGGCGGGTCTCGACCACGTCGAAGCGCGTCGCGGCCGCGGCGGCCATTCCGGCATCGGTCGAGTCGGCGGTGCGCACCTCGAACCCCGCGCGGCCGAGGGCCGCCGCCCGCTTGCCACGACGCTCGCGGTCGGCGTCCACGACGAGGATCGTCACCCGGCCACGTTGCACTTGCCGGTGCCCTCGGCCAGGTTGTTGTCGGTGCGGCATTCCTTCCACGGATGGGGCGGCATGCCGTCGTCGACCACCACGAAGACGGGCGTGGTGCCCTCCATGACCCCGGCGGGCGGGTTCGGCACCGGCAGGTAGAGCTGCTCGGCCTCGGCCGAGTAGAGTTCCTTGGTGGTGGCGAGGGTTCCGAGCAGGGTGCCGCCGAGCATGGGATCGCCGGCGTAGAAGCCCACGGGCACACCGGCGGGCACGGCGGCCTGGCCGACGTTGCGCGCCGTGGCGATGAGCCCGTACTCGTCGTTGCCGCAGTAGGGGCCCACGGTCGCGACGAGATCGGGCGCCGCGAACTCGCCCAAGGGCTGGACGTTCTGGCGGAAGTTGTTGAGGCGCGGCTGGGTCCAGTTGGGGGGTTCGATCGCGGGGATCGAGCCGTCCTCCTCCACGTTGGTCACGTGATAGGAGTGTTGGTTCCAGATCCGGCGCGTGCGCACCCACTTGCCCTCGGCGTCACCGAAGATCCGGACGCCCTGCTGCTTGGTGCCCCCCATGGGACACGTGATGCTCGAGTAGCTGTTCGAGACGGCGACGATGTCGGCGTGGCCGTCGTTGTCCACGTCCGCGACCACCGGAAGCTCCTGAAGGGTTCCGGTGGTGTTGCAGGTCTCCCACAACACCGTGCCGTCGCTGCCGCGATAGATCCGCAGGTACCATTCGTCCGAATAGACCACTTCGGCGCTGCCGTCGCCGTCGAAGTCGAAGACGGCGCTGCCGGTCTGGGCCGACGAGCAGTCGTGGGTCTGGGTGATCCACAGGGTCGTGTCCGTGTCGGCCACGTTCGGATCCATGATCTTGGCGCCGTCGAACACGGCGTAGCCCACGCCGCCGGCCACGCCGAGGTCGGGGGTGCCGTCGCCGTTGAAGTCGGCGATGGTGGGGGGGCCGCCGCCGTACATGCTCCCGGCGCTCCCCGCAGGGCACAGGGTGGGCGAGAGCGGGCCGTTGATGTCGATCCCCTGGCGCACGATCTGGTAACCGTTGGGCAGCGCCGGGGCGACGCGCCAGACGTGGTAGGTGTGGGTTTGAAAGTCGATGACGGCGATCTCGGGGTTGGCGTCGAGATCGAAGTCGGCCACGGCGACGCGGTTACCCGCAAGGGGCGTCTGGGCGACGAGGGTGCCGTCGGCCTCGTAGACCGCCGTGGGCCCGACCACCTCGAGGACGCCGTCCGAGTCGGCGTCGGCTGCGACGGGGTTTGCGAGATTCGGGAAGGTGGCCTTGGTGGCTCCCGTGGCGCCGTCGAGGACCGCCGCCTGGGTGAGCACCTCGGGGTTGCCGTCCTGATCGAAGTCGGCGATGGACGGCATGAAGCAGCCGCCGGCGTAGCTCGAGACCCAAAGGGGCTGACCGTTGGCGTCGAAGGCCCGGACCTTGCCGGTGGCCGTGCACGTGACGATCTCGTTGCCCGGTTGGCCGTCGATGTTGCCGGCCGCGATGGATCGCCCGGGATGGATCGGATCGGTCGGAACGAAGGTCTGCCACTTCTGGACGACCATGCCGTCGACGATGGAGATCGCATGCATGGTGCCGTTGTCGTTGTAGTCGCCGCCCGCGAAGGTGAGGAAGACGATCTCGGGGATGTCCTTCTCGTCGACGATCCCGTCGCAGTTGTCGTCGTCGAGCTGGATCACCACCGGTGCCATCATCACGTCGCCGCCGGTCCAGGCGAACTTGAGCTGCGGATCGAAGGAGGGCTCGGGGATCACCTCGCACTTGGCGATGCAGGTGGGCGGATCCCCCGGCTCCTGGCCCTCGGCGCACTCGGGGGGCTTGGGCAGGCACTTGCCCGTCTTGAACTCGGCGCCGCCCATGCACATCCCGCCGGTGCCGCCGCCGGTGCCGCCACCGCCCTCCTCGCCGAGGGCGTACTCGCAGTACTCGTCCTCGGCGCACTCGCTGGCGTCGATGCACTCGTCCCCCGGCACCACGCACGCGCCGAAGGAGCAGACCTCCCCCATGGCGCAGCACACGTCGCCGCAGGCCAGATCGGCCTCGCAGCACACGTCCCCCGTGCACACGCCGTCACACGTCGTCGGATCGCAGGAAGGCCCCGTGGTGCCGGTCGTGGCGCCCGCCGTGCCCGTGTCCGTACCGGTGGTGCTGCCCGTGTCCGAATCGGTGGCGGCCGTGTCCGTGGCCGTCTCGCCGAGGGTGGTCGTCGCGGTGGTCGACGTGGTGCTCTCGCGCCCGCCGCCGCCGGAGCAGGCCACGACGCCCGACAGGGACAGGACGAGGAGTGTGGTTCGTCGTTGCATGGTCTCGTGATTCCCCTTCCGAACCCCCTTTCTACCACGACCGGGGGGACGGGGAGACTTGGCGGCGGGTCTTCGGCCCCCGCGCGCGCCCGTTTTTTCTTGCCGAAGCGGCCGCCGTGATACCCGCATGGGGCAAGGAGCAGCGCGCCATGCGGATCCTCGAGTTTGCCGACGTGACCAAGACCTACGGGCGGCCCGGCAAGGTGCCGCCGGCCCTCGACGGGGTCTCCTTCGCCGTGGACGAAGGCGAACTCGTCCTGCTCGTCGGGCCGTCCGGGGCCGGAAAGAGCACGCTGATCCGGCTCGTCCTCGCGGCCGAACGGCCCGACGCCGGCGTGATCCGGGTGGCCGGCCGGGACATCTCGCGGCTGCGCCGGTCGTCGATCCCCTATCTGCGGCGCAACGTGGGCGTGGTGTTCCAGGACTTCAAGCTCATCGCCCAGGCCAGCGCCCGCGAGAACGTCGAACTTGCGCTCCAGGCCCTCGGTTGGCCGCGCGCCGTCGTCCGCGAGCGAGCGGCGTGGGCCCTTGCGAGCGTGGAGATGGCGGACCTGGCGCAAAAGCCGGTGTGCCGGCTCTCGGGCGGGGAGCAGCAGCGGGTGGCCATCGCTCGGGCGCTCGCGGCGGCGCCGCCGATCCTCCTGGCGGACGAGCCCACCGGGAACCTCGATCCGCACCTAACGGCGGAGCTGCTCGAGCTGCTCGCCCGGATCTCCGCCCAGGGTACGACCGTCGTGCTCGCCACCCACGATCCGGCCGTGGTCTCCGCCCTCGCGGACGCCCGCGTGCTGCGGCTCGAGGCGGGGCGGCTCGTGGCCGACCGCAGGGGCGCGGCGGGGCCATGGGTGCTCGACGGAGGGGCGCCGCCCGAGGCGGCTCCTTCGGACACGGCGCAGGAGGCCGTGGCATGACGTTCGAGGCGCGGCCGAGTCGCCTCGCGGCGCTCGGGTACGTGGTGACACGCGGATTTCGGGGCATGGCCCAAAGTGCCCACGTCCAGGTGCTCGCCGTGGGCACCATGGCCGTGTGCATGTTGCTGCTCGGGGCCGTGACCCTGGCGTGGCAGAACGCCCGCGAGGTCACCCGCGATCTGGGCATCGACGTGCCCATGACAGTCTATCTCGCCGACGGGGCAGACGATGCCGAGGTGCGGCGCCTGTCCGCGGATCTCCAGGCCCTCGGGGTGGTCGATCGCGTGGTGCGGGTACGGCCGCAAGATGCCCTCGATAGGCTCGTCCACGGGCTCGGCGGCGAGGCCGAGCTGCTCGAGGGCATCGACGCCGACACCCTGCCCGAGACCCTCGAGGTCCACCTCGCCGACGGCGTGTCGGCCCAGGTGGCGCCGCGGCTCGCCGAACGCCTGCGCACCCGAGACGTGGTCGAGGACGTGGAGGTGGCCGGGCCCTGGGCTGGGCACCTCGAGGCCATGGTGGCGACCCTGCGGCATCTGGCGGTGGGCGCCGGGGTGCTGGTCGCCCTCGCGTGCACGACCATCGTGTGGAGCACGATCCGGCTCGGGGTGTTCGCGCGCCGCGCCGAGGTGCAGATCCTCCGGCTCGTGGGGGGAACCCACGCCTTCGTCCGCGGGCCGTTCGTCGTCGAGGGGATGGTGCAGGCCACCTTCGCGGCCGCACTCGCCCTCGGACTCCTCCATGGGGCCTTCGACATGCTCAGGCCCTACCTCGAAGACGGCCTCTCCCTCGTGTTCGTCGCCGGTTCGTTGCGCTTCTTCACCGCCGAGGAGATCGCCTTCGGCCTCGGTGCCGGTGCGCTCGTCGGCTACCTCGGAGCCCGGGCGGCCGTAGCCCGCTACGTGGAGGTCTAGCCGCGATGACCGGGCTCGGACGGATCGTGTTCGCCGTGGCGGTCTCGGCCATGGCCTCGTCGGCGTGGGCGCGTGGCTCGTCCGACGACGCCGAAGCAGCCACCGAGGCGGCCGAACGGGTCGCGACCCTCGTGCGCCGCCTCGCCGCCCTCGAGCACGGTGCCGCCGCCTTGAGCGCCGCCGGCGAGAGCATGGCCTACGCACGGGGGGTGCTGGCCTACGAGCGTTCCGAGGGGGTCCGCAAACTGCGAGCGTATCGCGTACGGCGTGCAGCGCGGGCCAAGGCCGCGCGCAGGCGTGGGCGCGCCCTCTACAAGCTGTCGAGGGGCGGTGTGCTGCGGATCCTCTTCGAGGAGGACGCCGAGGCCACGAGCGCGCGGACCACGAAGGCCCGGACGATTCGGTTCCTCGTGCGGCACGACCTTCGGGAGCTTGCGGTGTACCGCGACGCCGAACGGCGCGCCGGCGCGGAGCTTGCGGGTGCGGTGCGCACGACCCAGGCCCTCGGCGCGTTGGCCGTCTTCGCCACCGTGCAAGGCGACTTCGTCGAGGGGGGACGCGAGGTGCTCGAACGCGGCGCGGCCGAGGCACGGCGACGGATGCGGCGGGCGCGTCGTCGGGGCGCGCACCTGCCCGCCGCGGTGCTGCGAACCCTTCGGGCCGAGGAGCGCAGGCTGCGACGGGCCCGACGCAACCTGCTGCGGCCCCGCGGGCTCGTGCGGCCGGTTCGCGGGCGCATCGTGGGGCGGTTCGGACCCTACGAGGACCCGGTGCTGCGGATCCCCGCCGAGCGGCTCGGCGTCGAGATCGCCGGTCGGCCCGGCCGCCCCGTACGGGCGATCGCGCCGGGCAAGGTGGTCTTCGTGGGGGAGATCCCCGCGTACGGCCTCGTCGTGGTCCTCGACCACGGAGAGGGTTTCTTGAGCATCACGGGGCGGCTCGTGGGGATCACCGTGGCCCCCGAGGACGAGGTGGAGGCCGGGGCGGTTGTCGGCCGAGTGGGGCCCAAGTCGGTGGACGACGGGCTCGGCCCGACGGTCTACCTCGAGGTCCGCCACGGCACCCGTCCCATCGATCCGGCACCCTACCTCGCAAGGCTCGGGCCCAAGACCGGCCGGTGAGGCGCCGTCCGCCATGGGCTATGGTGCAGGCCCATGGCTCGCCGCACCGTGCTCTGGATCGCATGTGCCGCCGCAGTGGGGATCGCGGTCGGAGCGCTCGGCCGCGCCGCCCTCGCCGGCGGTTCCTCCCCGCCTTCCCGCTACGCCAAGCTCGACGTGTTCGCGCGGGCGCTCGCCATCGTGGAGCAGCAGTACGTCCGGCCCGTGGACGACGTGGCCCTCGTCCACGGTGCCCTGCGAGGTCTCACCGCGGAACTCGATCCCCACAGCAGCTTCCTCGATCCAAAGGAGGCCCGGCTGCTGCGCGAGGAGATCGAGGGGGCGTTCGGCGGCGTGGGCATGGTCGTCCACCTCGACCACGACGAGCAGGGGCGGATCGTCCTGGTGGTGGACGACGTGCTCCCCGACAGCCCGGCCGCCGAGGCGGAGATCGCTCCGGAGGATCGGATCGTGCGGATCGAGGGGCGGATGGTGGCGACCTTCGCGGGGCTGACCGAGGCGATCACGACGATCCGCGGCACGCCGGGGACGAAGGTGCGACTTACGGTGGTGCGCGGTGACGAGGAACGGGCGGTGGAGCTCGAAAGACGGGCCATCGAGGCGCCGTCGGTGGAGGCCACCTATCTCGGCGACGGCGTCGGTCACGTGGTGCTCGGGACCTTCGCGGACGGTGCCGCCGCAGAGGTGCGGGAGGCCCTCGAGACGTTGCGCGAGCAGGCGGCGAAGGATGGCGGCCTTCGAGGCGTCGTCCTCGATCTGCGTGACAACGGCGGTGGGCTCCTCTACGAGGCGGTGGCGGTCTGCGACCTCTTCCTTGCGCGCGGGGTCATCGTGAGGACGCGGGGGCGCGGCGGGGTGCTCCTCGACCAGGCGCGCGCGCACCGGCGCGGCACCGAGCGGGATCTACCGCTCGTGGTGCTGGTCAACCGCGCGTCCGCCTCGGCCTCCGAGATCGTGGCCGGCGCCCTGCAGGACCATCGTCGGGCCGTGGTCGTCGGGGAACGTACCTACGGCAAGGGGTCGGTGCAGACGCCCTACGAACTCGGGGACGGCAGCGTGCTCAAGCTGACCACGGCCCTCTACTACACCCCGCGGGACCGGGTGATCCAGGCGTCCGGGATCGTGCCGGACGTGCCGGTGGGGGGGCTTCCCCGGGGCACGGCCGAGGTCGAGACGCGGGCGGACCTGCCGCCGGAGCGCGACCACTTCCGGCACCTCGAGGAGGCGGCCGAGGCGGCCGAAGAGCCGGCGCCGCTCGCCCGGGCCATGCGCGCGGCCGGAGACGATCACCAGTTGCGAGAGGCGGTACGGGTGCTCCACGTGTGGTGGCTCGCCCGGCACGGCCGGCGATAGGGGCCATGGACCGGCTCGACGCGGCGGCGCTGGTCTGGACGGGTCTTTGTGTCCTCGGCTTCGCCGTCGCTCCACGGGCGCCCGAGGTCCCCGCGGTGCGCCCCGACGAGATCGCGGTGATGGACGCCTCGGCCCAGGCGGCGGCGGAACGCGCCCGCACCTGGATGCGCGAGCACGGAGACGTCGTCTTGCCGTGGGAGGAGGCCGAGGGCCACATGGCCATCGTCGTCGACGACGTGGGCCGGGATCTGCACGCCTTCGAGGCACTCGCCGGATTGCGGCTTCGTCTCACCTTCAACGTTCTCCCCGGGGCGCCGTACGCCCTCGGCGTGCAACAGCGGCTGCGCACGGACGATCGGCGTCCCCGCGAGGTGTGGTTGCACCTGCCCATGGAACCCCACCGAAGCGAGCTGATGGAGGAGGGGCCGGAGGCCGCCGAGGCCTTCCTGCGGCTCGCCGACGACCCGAAGACCCTGCGGGAGAAGGTCGAGGCGGCCCTCGCCCGCGTGCCCTTGGCGGTCGGGGTCGGCCACCACATGGGGTCGGCCTTCTCGGAGCGACCCGATCTGCTCGAGCACGCCCTCGCGCCGATCTGCGAGCGCGGGCTCGCCTATCTCGACTCGCGCACGAGCCCGGCGAGCCGGGCCGAGGACGTGGCGAGGCGGCTTGGTTGTGTCGTCGCGCGCCGGGACGTGTTCCTCGACGACGCCAAGGACGAGGCGTCCGTGGCGCGCGCTCTCGGCGAGGCGGTCCGGCTGGCCCGAATCCGTCCGGTCGTGGTCGTGGCCCATCCCCTGCCGGCGACGATCCGCGTTTTGCGCCGGGCCGAACGTACCCTCGCGGAGGAGGGCATCGGCGTCTACCCCTTGTCGGAGGTCATCTCGCACCTTCGCGCACCTCGTCCCACCACCCCAAACGGGTCGGCCGACGGTCCCCCGAATTAGGCGATTGGAACGTCGTTCGTGCCCCTCTCCTTGACACCTACCGGGCCCGATCCCTACCCTGAAACGTGCGCATGGCGCTGCGCCTCATCATCGAAGACGACGAAGGCGCGACCACGATCGTGCCCCTCGGAGACGAGGCCGTGACGATCGGGCGCCAGGACGGCAACACGATCCAGCTCACCGAGAAGAACGTCTCACGGAGGCACGCGCGCCTTTGGTTCGAGAACGGGACGTGGGTCATCGAGGATCTCGACAGCTACAACGGGATCAAGGTCAACGGCGAACTCATCGTGCACCGGGTGACCTTGCGGGAGGGCGACGTCATCCAGATCGGCGACTACCACCTCGCCCTCGCCGAGGACACCCAGCGCGTGGCCGTCCACACGGAGTCGGCGGCGAACGCTCGGGAAGAAGAGCCCATCTTGGCCAGCTCGAGCGCCCACCTGCCCGTGGTCGCGCCCGAGGGACCTGCGGGACCGCCGAGCGCCTCCGTGGCGGGTGAGGTCTCGGCGACGCCCGCGGCGGTCGGCCCGCCGCAGACCACCGGTGCATTCGAGCCGGCGCCTGCGAAGAAGGGCGCGCCCCTGCTGGTCGGCGGATTGCTGCTCGTGTTGGTGGCTGCGGGCGGCTTCGCAGTGTGGAAGTTGAGTGCTTCGGACACGGGCGGGCCGCAGGTGGCGGCGGCGCCGGCTCCGTCGGCTCCAACGGGCGCTGCGAAGACGGCCGGGGCCGTGCCGACCGAGCCGTCGCAGCGGCCGCCGTCGCCGCCCGTCCCGACCGAGGCCGAGGCGGATGCGGCACAGGTCCAGGACACGACCGACGGAGCCGCCGAGGCCGCGCAGGAATCCGAGGGTGCCGCAGCCGAGCCGGCACCGAAGGAGGCCGAGGTGGCGCCTTCCCCGGCGCCCAAGCGGCGCAGGAGCACGCGGCGAACCAAGTCGAAGGCCGCGCCACCCCCGCCGCCTCCGCCGCCTCCGCCAAAGGACCCCCCGAAGGACCCGGCGGATCTGCTCCGCCAGGCTCGCATGGCACAGATGCAGGGCGACGCAGCCAAGGCCTACCGGCTCGCCGCGGAGGCCAACCGGATCAAGCCGTCGAAGGCAGCCCTGCGGGTCATGGGGGCGGCGGCCTGCAAGATGGGTGATACCTCCAAGGCCCGATCCGTCTATCGTAAGCTCTCGGGTGCGGCCAAGGCCGACATGGCCAAGCTCTGCGCGTCCCGAGGCATCACCCTGTAGGCGTCCGCGTCTGGCGGTGGGCATTCGGGTATCCTCGCCGGCATGGTTCGTCGCTCGATGCGCCTTCGTGTCCGCTGCGCGTTCGGCCTCGGAGTAACGGCCTTGCTCGCGACGATGGGGGCGAAGGCGGAGGCTGCCCCGTTCGAGGAGGTGACGGCCCAGACCATCGGCTCGACCAGCGGGTGGTCCAACAAGGTGCGGCTTGCGGACATCGACGGCGACGGGGACGTGGACATCCTCTTCGCCAACGGCGCCGGGTATGCCTCGCCCGGTGGGCCCGAGATGAACGCGGTGTTCCTCAACCGCACGGTCGAAGACGGGCCGAACGCCCCGTACCTCGAGGTCGGGCCCATGATCTTCGGGGGCACGCCGGATGCGGCGCGGGTGATCGTCGCGCGCGATCTTTCGGGGGACGGGCATCTCGATCTGTTCGTGGGCACCACGTGGGGCACCCAGAGCCGGCTGCTGCTCGGCGAGGGATCGGGGACGTTCTCCGAGGTCACGGACACGCATCTTCCGGCGATCTCGGCCTGGGTGGGGGATGCCGAGGCGGGCGACGTGGACGGTGACGGGGACCTCGATCTGGTGCTCGCCGACTGGGGCGGGCACCCCGCGAACGAGGCTTCGGGGTTCGTACGACTCTGGCGCAACGAAGGCGACGGTGTCTTCGTCGATGCCACGGAGGACGCGATGCCGGGCACGGTCGTCGGATGGTCGTGGGAGCTCGAACTTCTGGACGCCGACGACGACGGCGATCTCGACGTCGCCGCATCGTGCAAGTCGTGCGACGGCTCGAAGCTCTACGAGAACGACGGGACGGGGGCGTTCGTCGACGTGACCATGGGGCGGATGCCGCAGCTTCCGAACAACTACGAGTTCGAGCCCATGGACGTGGACGGTGACGGGGACCTCGACTTGGTGACCATCAACGACCACGCCCCGGGGACCCGCAACGGGATCTTCGAGAACCAAGGCGGCGTCTTCGTCGACGCCACCGACCTGCGGTGGCCCATGGCGGAGAACCCGGCGGGGGACGACAACATGGCGGCGTTCGTGGACGTGGACTCCGACGGCGACCCCGACTTCGTGGTGGCGGGTCTCTTCGGCCAGCCGGATCGGCTGATGGTGAACGAAGGGGGCGCGTTCACCATGGACGATGGTGCCTTCGCGCCCGCGTCGAGCCAGGGAAGTCTCGGCATCGCCGTCTCGGATCTCGACGGGGACGGGCGGTGGGACGTGGTCCTGGCCGAAGGGGAGGCGGCGTTCGACGATCACGTGTTCTTCGGCGTGGACGTGCCCGTGGACACGGCACCCCCCGTGATCTCCAACGTGGTCGTACCCGAGGCCGTCGCGGCCGGCCCCGTGGAGGTGCGTGCGCGGGTGCACGACGGCAAGAGCCCGCTCGAGGCCCACGATCTACGGAGCGTCGAGGTGGAGTACGCCGTCGAAGGCAGCGAGGCGCCGCCCATGGTCGTGTCCATGGATTGGTACGGCGAGTATCTGCATCGAGCGCGGCTCGACGTCACCGACGGGACCTACGAGGTGCGGGTGTGTGCGGTGGACCGCCGCGGCAACGGGACGTGCACCGATCCCGTCGGCCTGCAGGTGGGGTCGGGGGGCGGTACGACGGGCGGCGGGTCGACCGGCGCGTCGGCGACCGGTGCCGGTACGGACGCGACGTCCGGGACGACAGGCGCCACGGCGGGTCCGGCCGGAGATGGTGGGCAGACCGGGACGACGTCGGAGGGCGACGGGAGCGGGGACGAGGGCGGCTGCGGATGCGCGACCCCGGCGGATCCCGCAGGATGCGTCGGATGCGTGGGATGGTTGGCCGTGGTGGCGTGCTTCCGCCGCCGCCGCCGCGTGCCCGTGGTTGCCAATTCGCGGCGGCCGGCGTAGGCCTTGGCGCCATGCCCCCCCGCGTTCGACCGTGGCTTCTCGTGCCCTTCCTGACGGTAGCCTGCCAGCCCCGATCGGCAGCGCCGACTCCGCCGGCCG
>RFGU01000155.1 GCA_003696955.1 Deltaproteobacteria bacterium
CCGCACGCGCCTCGGCCGCCCGGGCGTCGCGCTCGAGTCGCTCGAGCGCGTCGTCGAGGCGCGCAAGCGCCATCCCGGGTTCCACGGCGTCCCCCTCGCGCACGGCGACCTCGGCGATACGGCCCGCGACCTCGAACGCCAAGGTGCGCTCTTCGAACTCCACGACGCCCTGCAGGGCGTGCGCCTCCGCGTCCGACGTCGGGGCGTCGCAGGCACCGATCACGAAGGCGACGATCGCCAGGGGGCCAGGGTGTCGCACGGCCGTCCTTGTCCCACGACTGCGAACGTGGGCGCAAGGGCACATCGTCCGGTCGCGACGATACGGTGATCAGACGCTCTCCGATGCGCTACGGTCGGGCAGGATCTCCGCTGCGAGCGCCGGATCGTCGTTCAACGTGCGAAACAGCCTTCGCTTCAGCGTTCGCTTGCTCGTGAGAAGATGGTTGGCGAACTGGTCGATGGCGCAGGTGGCCGTGACGGTCTGCACGTAGGCGTCGATGAGGTCGTCGAGCCCGATGCCGAGGCGGTTGAAGTCCCGGCGGTCGAGGATCATCAGACGGTCCACCTCGGCGTCCCATCCGCCGTCGGCGCGGGCGACCGACAGGTTGGTGCCGAGCATCTCCCAGGAGGACACGTTGGGGGCCAGCCGCCCGGAGAGCGGGCGGCGCGCGCGTCGCGCATAGAGTCCGATGGGGCGAAAGCCGGTGGGACCGCTCGCCACCATCATACGAAGGTCCGCCGCGAAGATCTCCTTGCGGGCGTTGGGGACCGTCCCGACGTGATAGTAGCGGCGACCACCTTGAGACGACGTCCACTCCTTGTTGCCCACGAGCCCCTGGACGATGAAGCGTTCGTAGGTGTGTTCGTGGGACATGAAGCGCTCGAGATCCGAAGGCGAGGTGATCGTGAATACGCCGATGCCGGCATTCGCGTAGGGGTTCTTGACCACTGCGTAGCCTCCGAAGTGATCGACCCAGAAGGGGACCTCCTGCAAGGCGACGCCGATGATCGTCTCCGGGCACCTTACATGTAGGCCGCGTTCGCCTGCGGCATGGGTGAAGAATTGGTACGCCTTGGCGGCCATGAGCTTGTTGCGCCCCCCGGCGAGACAGGCAACGAGGGGATTGAACAGGAACGTCCTCGTCTTGACGGGAATGCGGTTCCAGGGGCGCTTCGTGACGTAGCGGAGCGCAGCTCGAATGGGGCGCCAAGCGCCGGAGGGATCTCGAACCTCGAGTCGCCCGGAAACGAACCTTGCCGGTGGATCCGATGCCCCGTCGGGCAATGGCGCGAGGTAGACGGGTTCTCCGGAGATCTCGGCGAGAGCGGCGGCGTAGCCCGAGGCTTCCACGAAATTCTTGTCGAAGAGGACCGCGAGGTCGCCGTCGGCCTTGGATCTGGGCATGCGAGGGACGAAAGCGTGTTCGAGGAGTCGGCGATATCCGCCGAGCTCGTCGTCGTCCCGCAGGATGGGCGTGGACTTGTTGCCCGAAGGAGAAGAGTTGGTCTCGAGCAGGATCATTCGGCGCACACCCGCGTCGTCCACGGTGTAGAACAGGTCGCCGCCCGCCCAGAAGAAGTGCCGTGTCGCGCGCGAGAGCAGGTCGAGGAGATGCCGTGGCTCGACGGTCGGATTGAGGTGGCAGAATCTCTCGGCGATGATCTCGTTGGGCAACCGAAAGAAGTATGCAGCCAGTGAATGAATCTGGGCGTGCAGAACCTTTGGATAATAGTGGCGCGCCGGCTCGAACGAGCCGGGCTCCACGATACGAGCCGTCTTCCAGGCGAGCTGGTCGGCCGTGAGGGTCGACAGGTTCGAATCGGACATCGGCGGTGGCTTTCGACGTACGCGTGCGCGGCGTAGCGCGGAGATGATATGACATTTCCTTGCCCGTGCGCCCCGGTAGACGGCCGGCCGTGAGCGGTCGGCGCCGCCCCCCCTACTTTCGATCGGGCGTTCGGGGGTACACTCGCCGTGCCCTGAAGCCGTCGAATCTCATCGCACGCTTCTCGCCGGACGAGGTGCCGGCCGACCGGCAGCGCCATCGGTTCCGCGTCGGTCTCATCGAAGACGAGGTGGGGGCGGTGATCGCGGTGCCGGTGGTTGCGATTCGCAGCCCACGTCCAGGGCCCGTCGTCGGCCTGACGAGCGCCCTCCACGGCAACGAGATCAACGGTATCGCCGTCATCCACCGGCTCATGAACGCGCTCGAGGGAAAACTGCGAAGGGGCTGCGTCGTCGGCGTGCTGGTGGCGAACGTCCCCGGGTTCCGGTTGGCGCAGCGGACCTATTCGGACGGAACCGACCTGAACTACATCATGCCGGGCCGGCCCGATGGCTCTACGGCGGAACTCTATGCCCACCGCTTGGTGGAGAACGTCGTGCGTCAGTTCGACGTTCTCTTCGATCTCCACACGGCGAGCGTCGGCCGCGAGAATTGCCTGTACGTGCGTGCGGATCTCGACGACCCCCGCATCTACGACATCGCGCGGCGCCTGCGCCCCGACATCGTGCTCGACAACCCTGCCCGCGACGGATCGCTGCGCGGTTGCGCGGGCGACTTCGGCATCCTGGCGTTGACGGTGGAGATCGCCAACCCCCAGCGGTTCCAGCTCCGATACATCCGGGATGCCGCCGTGGGCATCCGGGCGGTTCTCGCGGATCTCGGCATGGTCGGAAGCGTTTCCATCGCCGAACGTCCGCCCCCGGTGATCTGTTCGGACAGCCGGTGGTTCTACACGGATCGGGGGGGATTGCTCACGAAGGTACCCGGGCTGCTCGAGCGCGTTGCGGAGGGACAACCCATGGGGACCCTCCTGGACGTATACGGGGATCCCGTGCGCGTCTACCGTGCACCCTATGCCGGCATCGTGATCGGACGTTCGGTGAACCCGGTGGCGTCGGCCGGGGCACGTATCGTGCACCTCGGGAAGATCCGCACGGATCGGCCGGACCCACGGCCGTAGGCGGTCGCGCTAGAGCGCGCCGCTGGCCGTGGCGGCTCGTCGGGCGTCGTCGATCGCCGCGCGCGAAGATTCCGGGATCGCCCCGGTGGGTGCGTCCGACCAGGGCGGCACCTCACCAAGCAGCGCCCG
>RFGU01000156.1 GCA_003696955.1 Deltaproteobacteria bacterium
CAGCCGATGTAGGAAAGCCCCAAGGCGCCCTTGGAACAGGCGCCGGTGCAGGCCCCGAACTGCGGGTCGCAGGTCTGGCCCTGGATCGGGTCGCAGGTGTCGGTGGGGACCCAGGTGTCGCCGTTCGGATCGCACGTCTCGACGGTGTCGCCGTTGCACTGGGAGTCGCCGGGCACGCAGAGCTTGCAGCCGAGGCCTTCGACGCAGACATCGGCGCAGGGGGTCTCGGACTCGAAACCTCCCATGCCGTCGCAGACCTTGGCGGTGCCGCCCTCGCAGACGATCTCGCCTTGGGGGCAGACGGCGCCGGTGGTGCCGCCGGTGGAGCCGGTGCCGCCCGTGCCAGTGGTACCGCCGGTGCCCGACGTGCTGGCCGTGCCGCCCGTGGCCGTGGTCGAATCCGTGCCACCCGTCGCGCCGGTGGTTCCGGTCGATCCCACGCCGGTCGACGAACCGGAGTCTCCGCTGGCCGAGCCCATGGACGTCGCCGTGCCGTCGGTGGCCGAGGCGGAGCCGTCGGTGGCCGAGGCGGTCACGGTGCCGAAGCTGGTGCCCGAGGTGGCGGAGTCCGTGCCGGTCGCGGTGCCGCGGCCTCCATCGTCTCCGCACGCCGAGAGGAGGGCGGCGACGGCCGCCGATGTGAGCAGGACATGGTTGTTCGAAGATCCCTTCCGCATGACAACGACGATACGCCCCTCGGCGCGCCGGCCACAAGCGCCCCCCGGCCCCGTCCGCCGCCCGCCGGGGCGCTTTCGCGGAATGAGCGCATGGACCATGCAGGCCGCACCGCCCGCAGGCCCCGGCGTCCGCGCGAATTGCTCCAGCGCGGCGTGTCAGTACAGGAAGGGGATCATGCGGAAACGGGCGCGCCGCGTGTAGGCGTCCCACAGCTCGCCGTACTTCTCACGGCAGCGCTTCTCGTCGCGCCAGGCCCGATGGGGCAGCAGGACGCACAGCCACAGGGGCACGAGGTACGGCACGATGGAGACGAACCCCGAGCACAGGGAGAAGGAGAAGTAGACGAGGATCTCTCCCGTGTAGTTGATCTTGCGACCGATGCCCCAAAAGCCCGAGACGAGCAGGCGGCCGCCGATGGTCTCGGCCGGGCGGCCCCAGATCTTCGTGTTGGGATCGCGCTTGAAGCGGTCCTTCTGGGCGTTGGCACCCCGGAAGATCCACAGGCCGAGCAGGTGCAGTCCGGCCAGGGCCACGATGGCGCCCATGGGGAAGGGCTCGGGGTTCGCGGCAATCCAGAACGCCGGGGCGCAGTAGAAGAAGGGCACCAGGACCAGGTCGCCCCACACGAGCATGAAGCCGAAGTGCTCCGCGATGACGTCCCACATGGACAGCACGCCGCGCTCGAAGAGATAGTGCGTCGTCATGTAGAGCCACCAGAAGGCCTGGTAGGCGATCATCTGGGGGGTCAGCTCCCCGAACGTCTCGTACTGGTGGTAGGCGAAGGCCCAGTTGAGCAGGGAAAGGCCGATGAGCGACGGTTGGTAGGCCCAGGTCTTGAGGTCCACGCCCGCCCACGTGGGGTTCAGCTCGGCGCCGTACCAGAAGTCCTGCAGGATGCCGCGCCGCTCGGCCGGGGGGATCTTGGCGCGGCCTTCGAGCAGGAGCCGAACCGACCAAACGAACGCGACGACGTTGGCCACGATGAGGTAGGACCAGAACTCCCGCACCAGGACCGACAGCGAACTGCCGAGTACCAGTGTGCTGGCGATCACAACCATGTGGGTGCCCACCCAAAGGCTCAGCCCGTTCATGCGGTACGTGCGGCGGCTGCCGTCGGGCAATTGCGCACCCTGGACGAGGGGGCCCGGAAGCACCTTGGCGGCCAAGAAGAGGGCGAATAGGAAGCCTGCGGTGGTCCACGCGGCATGCGCGAGGCTCGCCGCGGTGATGGGGCCGGGGGTCACGACATCTGCGCTCACGGGCGCAGAGTATGCCGGCGGCGGGCGGCTGCGTCGATGGACACGTGCGTCGGCGCTAAGGTAGCGTCCGCGCGATTTCGAGGCGCCACGCCGCTTCGACCGATTGCGCGAAGGAGGCTCGCATGACCGCCACTGCCACCGCCACGTCCACGTCCGGTACCACGACCCGTTTGCCGCCGATGCTCGACCGCGGCCTTCCGTTGCTCGGGCACGCCCTCGAGATGCGCAACAACCCGGTCGAGCTCTTCCAGCGCGGCTACGACCGGCACGGGTCGATCTACCAACTCAAGATCCCCCGCTCGCCGCGGACGGTAGCGATGATCGGCCCCAAGGCCCACGAGAAGTTCTTCCGCCTGCGCGACGACCAGGTCAGCATGCGGGAGGTCTATGCCCTCATGACGCCGATCTTCGGCAAGGGCATCGCCTACGATGCGCCGCCCGAGGTCATGCGCGAGCAACTCGGCTTCTTCCACGCGGCGTTGCGGGAGAAGCGGATGCGGACCTATGCCCAGGGCTTCGTGGAGGAGGCCGAGCGCTACTTCGACGCGCTCGGGGACGAGGCCGTGGTGGATCTGTACGAGGTGGGCAACGAACTGACCATCTACACGTCGAGCCGCTCGCTGCTCGGCAAGGACTTTCGCGACCGCCTGTCCGGAGAGTTCGCCCGCGTCTACTACGAGATGGAGGCGGGCTTGAACGTCATCGCCTTCATCGCACCGCACCTGCCGCTGCCGTCCTTCCGGCGGCGGGACAGGGCGCGCGAGCGCCTGTACGCGATGATCAAGGAGATCACGGACAAACGCCGCCGGGAGGGGACGAGCGAGGAGGACTTCCTGCAGACGCTCATGGAGGCCAAGTACAAGGACGGCCGCCCGCTCACCGACGACGAGATCACGGGCCTTTTGCTGGCCATCATGTTCGCCGGCCATCACACGAGTGGAGTGACCTTCGCCTGGACGGGGATCCTGCTGCACCAGAACCCGCAGTGGATCGCGCCGCTGCTCGAGGAGCAGGAGCGGATCCTCGGCGGGCGCACCGAGATCACGCTCGAGGACCTGCACGCGATGGAGAAGCTCGAGTGGTGCGTCAAGGAGACCCTGCGTCTCTATCCCCCCATCATCATGCTGGCCCGCAAGCTGCTCGTGGACATCGAGTTCGACGGCTACCAGGTGCCGGCCGAGACGACGATCATGGCGTCCCCGGCCGTCGCCCATCGGATCCCCGAGGTCTTCGCCAACCCGAACCGCTTCGAGCCCGACAGGTTCGGGCCGGAGCGTGCCGAGGACAAGAAGCACCCCATGGCCTGGATCGCCTTCGGCGCCGGTCGGCACCGCTGCATGGGGATCGTGTTCGCGCAGCTCCAGCTTCGGGCCATCTGGAGCCACATCCTGCGCAACTTCGACGTGGAACTGCTCGAATCCACCTACGAGCCGGACTACTCCCGGCTCCTGGTGGGCCCGCGCAAGCCCTGCCGCGCACGACTGCGCCGCAAGAAGGCGAAGACGACGGTCGCGATGGGATCCGCTTGATCGGCGGTTGCTGGGCCGACGGACGCGGCAGGGCGAGGTGGGGCTCGCGGAAGGCGCGCGATCGCCCCGGGGTGGGCCGGCCGAGGGCTCGGTCGGTCGCGCCGAAACCGTGAAAGGAGATTCACCCTTCCGGGACGAAGGCGGCGGCTGGTAGCATGGCGTGTCTACTTCTTGCCGAGGATCTCCGCCATGCAACGACGTTTCCCCCCATCTGTCGCCCTGTTGTCCAATCTCCTGTGCGTATGCGCACTTGCGCTGGCGCCGGCCGCCTGTGGGGACGACGGCGGTGATTCCGGTGGCGGTACCGGGGGCACGGACACCGACGGGACGGCCGGTTCGACCGGCGATCAGACCGGGGGGACGACCACCGGCCCGGGGACCGGTCCGACGTCCCAGGGGACGAACGGGATGACCGGGACGACGTCGGGTTCGACGACGACGGCCGGCTCGAGCACCTCGGGCGGATCGGGGTCGACGACCGGTGGCACCGGCGGCGGTGTCGGCGACCCGCTCCCCGACGCGCCGGCCGGCGAGTGGCTGTGGGTTGACATCGAAGGCGCCCAGTGCCGCAACGGCTCCCAGGCGGGGCTCGCCGTGCGTTATTCGGACACGAGTTCGAACGTGCTCATCTTCTTCGAAGGCGGTGGGGCCTGTTACAACCCCACGACCTGCCTGGCCAACCCGGACTCGGTGGACAGCGGCGACAAGGACGGCAGCAACGGCGGCGTGTTCAACGTGGACGAGCCGTCGAACCCCTTCGCCGACTGGAACCACGTGTTCATCCCCTACTGCACCGGGGACGTGTTCGCGGGCAACAACCCGGGCGCCAACGTGCCCGGCGGCGGCCCGCAGAACCAGATGTTCGTCGGTTTCGTCAATACGCAGCTCATGCTGGACCGGATCTTCGCCACGTTCCCGGACGCCGAGAGCGTCGCCATGACCGGAAGCTCGGCAGGCGGCTTCGGGGCGGCGTGGAACTTCTACACGGCGGCCGATCGATGGGGGCCGGCGGGCGCGCAGATGATCCTCCTCGACGACTCCGGTCCGCCCATGGATGACGCCTACATGAAGCCGTGCCTGCAACAGCAGTGGCGCGATCTGTGGGGGCTCGACGATACGTTGCCGCAGGACTGCACCGAGTGCTTCCATGCCGATGGGGGCGGGCTCGTCAACCTGGTGACGTACTACTCGTCGAAGTACCCCGACGCCTACATGAGCCTGGTCTCCTCGCTGCAGGACTCGACGATCCGGGGCTTCTTCGGATACGGGGCGAACAACTGCAACGCCATCGTTCCCTTCATGAGCGGGTCGGAGTACGAGATGGGGCTCTACGACCTGCGGGACAACTGGATGGACCAGGGCGGCAACTGGGCCACCTTCTACATCACCGGCAGCACCCACACGTGGATCGGCAGCAACTCGCGGTTCTACGACACGACGGTGTCGGGCACGGTGCTCGTGGATTGGGCGGCGGACGTGGTGTCGGGCAATCTCTACCACGTCGCGCCCTAAGTCCCTGCCAAGTGGTGTAGAAACGCGGGCATGACCGAAGCATCGACCTCGTTTCGGCGGCTCGCGGGCCGGGCGGTCGCCTTCGCGGCCGCCGCTGCGGCGTTGGCCGGACCCCGCCCGGCCGTGGCTGGAGGACTCGAGTTTCCCGACCTCGGCACCGTCGCCATCGGCCGTGGAACGGCGTTCGTCGCCAAGGCCGATACGCCCCTGGCCTTCTACTACAACCCTGCCGGGCTTTCGAAGCAGCCGCGCGGCAGCATCCTGCTCAGTGCCAACCTGGTGCACCTTTCGGTCGGGTACCAACGCACGGGCAGCGACCGCTGTCTCATCGAGGACGACTCGGGCAACTGCGTCGGCGGCTTCGATCCGGCGATGGACTATTCCATGACGCGGGGTGTCGACGAGGACGGCAACCCGTTCTTCGATCCATCGGCGACCCGGCCCTACGACAAGGTCTCGTTCTCGGGCATCGGTCCGGCGCCGGTGCTCGTGGCCAACTGGACCGGCATCGGCAAGGCCAAGGGCCTGTCGCTGTCGGTGGGCCTTCTGCCGCCGTCGTCCTTCGGTACGCCCAAGTATCCCCATGACGGGCCCCAACGCTACATGTTGCAGGAGGCCCACATCCTCGCCCTCTTTCCGGGGATCGGTATCGCCTACAACGTCAATCGCTACTTCCAGATCGGGGCGGTGTTCCTGAGCGGGATGACCTTCGTCGAGGTGCAGCAGGCGGCTCGGCTTTCGGTCAACCCCAACAACATGCTCACCCGCAACGAGGACATCGGTGGGGATGCGGCGTTCAAGCTGCACGTCAAGGACTTGTTCATCCCCACGGGGATCGTCGGAATCCTGTCGAACCCTGCCGATTTCCTCGAGCTGGGCCTTTCGGTCAAGATGCCGGCGATGATCAAGGCGCGCGGCACGGTCGAGCTCACCCCGCCTGTCTCGGAGGAACAGGACGCAGAGATCACCGGTGACGACACGGTGGAGTTGCGCCAGCACTTTCCATGGGTGGTGCGGGCAGGCGTGCGCTACATCCATCGTTACTTCGACGTCGAGGCCGACTTCGTCTACGAGAACTGGAGCTCCCTCGAGGCCTTCGAGGTGGACTTCGTCACCTGTCCGAGCGGCAAGGGCGGGGGTCTTTCGGCCGAGGAGGGCGAGCCGTGCACCCAGGTGATGACGGCGGGCGGGCCCGTGCCCCTCGACGATGCGAAGATCCCCAAGAACTACCGCGACACGTACTCGGTCCGCCTCGGCAGCGACTTCGCCCTCTGGCCGGGACACCTCACGGGACGTGTGGGCGCCTTCTACCAGACCTCCACCTTCCCCAAGAACTACGACACCATGAACCTGGACTTTCCCTTCGGGGGTGAGCAGGTGGGGGTCGGCGGCGGCCTGACGTGGCGCGTCAACCAACATTTCGATCTGACGGCCGGCTACCAGCACGTCTTCCAGCGCAAGGTGCAGGTCACCCAGGGCATCGTCCAGCAGGCGACCAATCTCGTCACAGATCCGAACGGTGAGGACGTCTCGCCGGGCAATACGGTCAACAACGGCGAGTACGAGGTCGCCCTCAACCTCTTCGGGCTGTCGTTCCTGGGTCGATTCTGACGAAGCACGAAGGAGATCGCGTCATGTACAGAGTCTCGATGGTCCTCTTGGCAGCCCTCGTCGCCGGGTGCAGCCCCGCGGGGGGTGGCACGCCGACGACCGGGCCTGGGTCCACGTCGGAGACCTCGACGAGCGGTGGATCGACGGGCTCCACCTCGCCCGGAACATCCACGACGTCCGTCGGGACGACCGCGGGCACCGGCATGACGGACACCGGGACCGCTGGCACCACGGGCGGTCCTGGCTGCGAGTTCATGGAGGGCGAATGCCGTGAACACGAGGACTGCGCGACGGGCTACTGCGAGGCGTTCAGCTCGGTTCCGCCGGATCCGGCGGCGGCCTGCCAGCAGCCGCTACCCGAGGGACAGATTCGCCTTACGGGAACGGTGCGGGACTTCGAAAGCCGCATGCCCATGGCGGCAAGCATGCGGATCGCCGGTGCCCTCGACGCGGCGGCCAATCCACAGACGACACCGGGGATCGCCACGGCCGACCCAGGGGCCGACGGCCGCTTCGAGGTCGAGACGGACCAAGCGGACGGGCAGGCGATCGGTCTGGTGGCGCTGTCCGAGACGGCCGGCCACCTGCTCACGGTCACGGGCCTCGTCGAGGCCGACATCTCGGACGGCAGCTATCCGCCGGGTGCCACGAACCACGACGTATGGGTCGTCTCCGAGGCGTTCGTAGACGAGCTCAATACGAAGCTCGCCAGCGATCCGGAAGTTGCGCCCTTCTTGCCCCTCGGGGACATGGGCGGCGTGGTCGGTCGGGTACGGGATCGTAACTGCGGCGAGGGGGTCGCCGGTGTGCAACTCGTGTCGCGGCTCGGCGCGGGGAGCACGGCGGTCATCCGCTATCTGGCCGAGGACGGGACGTTCACGGACACGGCCACGGGGCCTTCGGGGATCTTCGTGATCGTCGCACCGGCGCTGGCGGAGAAGTTCGATGCCATGATGGACGGGATGCCGGTGGGGGAGCGAGAGGCCACCGTGGGTTCGGCGCCCGGGGGGGTGTTCGCCGTCACGGTCACGCTCGCCGAGTAGGGGAACCGTGGAAGGGGAGGGCGCGCCGAATCACCGGATCCTGGCCCTGCGCACCCCCACCTTGCCGCCCGCGACCACGACGAACACGTGGCTCGTATGGGGCGAGCGCGTGGCGGTCGT
This sequence comes from Deltaproteobacteria bacterium, assembly GCA_003696955.1. Taxonomy (GTDB): domain Bacteria; phylum Myxococcota_A; class Polyangia; order Nannocystales; family Nannocystaceae; genus J032. The sequence goes on from RFGU01000156.1 coordinate 7,753, forward strand.
GGAGCCGGCGACGCCCTACGAGGACGAGCAGCGGCGGTTGCTCGACGCCATCGAGGCGCTTCGATCCGAAGGCCGCCCGGTCGCGGCGATCCTGCTGACCCATCACCATGCGGACCACGTGGGGTTCGCCCGGGCGCTGGCCGAGCGCGTCGGCGCCCCCGTCGCTGCCCACCGCGCGACGGCCGAGCGGATCGACGTGCCCGTGGACCTCCTCCTCGGCGACGGGGACGTGGTGGACCTCGGCGGCGGCGTGCGGCTCGACGCGGTGTGGACCCCGGGGCACGCGCCGGGCCACCTGCTCTTCGTCGACCGGGCCCGGGGGATCGCCCATGCGGGCGATCTGGTGGCGGGGGAAGGTACGATCCTCGTCGACCCGGACGACGACGGGGACATGGGGGCGTATCTTGCGTCCCTACGACGCGTACGGCAGATGGGCCTCGAACGCCTGGTCCCGGCTCATGGTCCCGTGCAGGACGATCCGGCTGGGCTGCTCGACCACTACGTGACCCATCGCCTCATGCGGGAACGCAAGGTGACGGACGCCCTCGCGGCACGGCCCCGCACGCTCGACGAGATCCTGCCCGAGGTCTACGACGACGTGCCGCGGGCGCTCTATCCTCTCGCCCGCCGAAGCCTGCGCGCCCACGTCGACAAGCTCGCCGCCGAAGGCCGCGTCGCGGTCCGCGGCGACCACCTCCGCCTCGAAGGGTGAGGCCCC
>RFGU01000028.1 GCA_003696955.1 Deltaproteobacteria bacterium
CCGCAGGAGGGCCAGGGGGCCGGCGAGGCCGGTCAGGGCGAGGGGGAGAAGGCCATCGAGGTCGATGTCACGTTGCAGGAACTTGCCGCCATCCTCGGCGAGGAACTCGGTCTGCCGCGCATCGAGCCCAAGGGATCGAGCACGCTGTCCACGCAGAAGGACCGGTATACGAGCTTGCGCACCACGGGGCCCGAGAGCCTGCGCAGCTTCCGCGCCACGTTCAAGCGCGCCCTGCGGCGCCAGATCGCCAGCGGGACCTACGACCCGCGCAACCCCACCATCGTCCCGATTCGGGAGGACCGGCGCTACCGGTCCTGGCGCACCGAGCCCAAGCCCCACACGAACGCCGTCATCATCTACATGATGGACGTGTCCGGATCCATGGGGGACGAGCAGAAGGAGATCGTCCGCATCGAGTCCTTCTGGATCGACACGTGGCTGCGTAGTCAGTACGAGGGCATCGAGAGCCGCTACATCGTGCACGACGCCACGGCGCGTGAGGTCGACCGGGACACCTTCTTTCGGACGCGCGAATCCGGCGGCACCATGATCTCGTCGGCGTATCGATTGTGTGCCGAGCTCATCGAGAAGGACTTCGATCCGTCCGCGTGGAACATCTATGCCTTCCACTTCAGCGACGGCGACAACTGGTCGGTCGACGACACGACGACCTGTAAGAAGCTCCTGCGCGACGTGCTGGTGCCCGTCTGCAACCAGTTCGGCTACGGGCAGGTCGAGAGCCCCTACGGATCGGGCCAGTTCATCAAGGATCTGCGGGAGGCCTTCGCGGACGAGGAGAAACTCGTGACGAGCGAGATCAAGACCAAGGACGACATCATGGACTCGATCCGCGACTTCCTGAAGGGAGGGCGATGATGGCCCCGGTGACGCCCGACCTGCGGCGACTCCAGGACGAGATCCTGGGGTACGCACGTGAGTTCGGCCTCGACCCGTTCGAGACGTTCTTCGAGGTCGTGGACTATCGGCAGATGTGCGAGGTGGCCGCCTACGGCGGCTTCCCCGTGCGCTACCCCCACTGGCGCTTCGGCATGGAATACGACCACATGCTCAAGAGCCACACCTACGGCCTGTCGAAGATCTACGAACTCGTCATCAATACCGACCCCTGTTACGCCTACCTGCTCGAAGGAAACAGCTTGGTCGACCAGAAGCTCGTGATGGCCCACGTCTACGGCCACTGCGACTTCTTCAAGAACAACGCCTACTTCGCCCATACCGACCGGCGCATGATCGACACGATGGCGAACAACGCCTCGCGGATCCGGCGCCACATGAATCGCCATGGTGTCGAGCGCGTGGAGGCGTTCATCGACGTGTGTTTGAGCATCGACAACCTCATCGATCCCTGGGCGGTGTTTCCCCGCGCCGAGGGGGACGCACGCGAGGAGACGGACCCGGGGGAATCGCAGGTGGGCCGGCTCCCCAACGTGCGCGGATACCTCGAGGAGTACGTGAATCCACCCGAGTTCATCGAGGAGCAGCGGGAGAAGAAGCGGCGCGAGGCCGAGCTGCGTCGGCGCAAGGTGCCCGTGCGGCCCGAGCGGGACGTGCTCGGGTTCCTGATTCAACATGCGCCCCTCGATGCGTGGGAGGCGGACGTCCTGTCGATCATTCGGGAGGAGGCCTACTACTTCCTGCCCCAGATGCAGACGAAGATCATGAACGAGGGGTGGGCGAGCTATTGGCACTCGCGCATCATGACGGAGCGGGCGCTGCGGGACGACGAGGTGATCGACTATGCGGACGTCGTGTCGAGCGTCTTCCAGACCGCGCCCGGCCAACTCAATCCGTACAAGCTTGGTGTCGAACTGTTCCGCCACATCGAGGAGCGGTGGAACAAGGGCCGTTTCGGCAAGGAATGGGAGGAGTGCGACGATCTCGCGGCCAAGGAGTCGTGGGATCGCCAGCTCGGCCTCGGCCAGCAGAAGATCTTCGAGGTGCGAAGGCTCTACAACGACGTCACGTTCATCGACGAGTTCTTCACCGAGGACTTCTGCCGCGAGCAGAAGTTCTTCACGTACGTGACGAATCGTCGGACGGGTCGCAAGGAGATCGAGGGGCGGGAGTTCGGGAAGATCAAACAGATGTTGCTTTCGCGCTTGACGAACTTCGGCCAGCCGTTCATCTACGTCGTGGACGCCAACGACCAGAATCGCGGCGAGTTGTTGCTCGCCCACAAGCACGAGGGCCTCGACCTCAAGCTCGACTACGCGCGCGACACGCTGCGCAACCTCGAGCGGATCTGGCGCCGACCCGTTTCGTTGTCGACGATCATCGACGAAAAGCCCAAACGGTTGCGCTACGACGGATCCGAGGTGACTGTCAGCGACGAGTCGGCCGAGATTCGCCTCCCCTGACGGCGGGGGCTCCGGGACCGCGCGGCGGGCCGGCGATCCCGAAGCCCGGCAACCGAGGTCACTGGGGCAGGACCGTCCCGACGCCCGCGCCCCACCAGCTCGGGGTGCCCATCTTGATCGTCGAGACCTGGGCGGTGACCGGGTCGATGCGCAACACCTGTCCGGAGCTGTCGAAGGCGAAGATGTCGCCTTCCCAGCCCGCAAGGCCCCAGACGTTGGAGACCGGAAGGGTGGCGAGATCGCTCTGTACCATTCCGGTCATGGGGTCCGAAACGACGATGACGGTGCCGGTGACGCCCGCCTTGTTGGTGGCGCCGAAGGTTCCGACGCCCTGGATCGAGAAGGCGTCGCCGTCGTTGGTGTAGCCGGCCCCGTAACTGCCGATCTGCGTCAGCTGGATCATGTTGCCGTTGATGTCCACACGGTGCCAGCTACCGTCGTTGGCGATGGCGATGAGCGTATCGTCCGACGGATCGAGGACGCCCGGCGGCACCATGGTCAGACCGTTGAAGCTCGTGGGGAGGTCGGCGAGCCACCAACATTCCGCAGTCGCAGCGTTGCACACGAACAGATCGTTGAACGTCACGCCGTAGAGCACGCCGAAACGGTCGATGGCGATGTCCGTCATGCTGCCCGGCGACATGTCGTAGGTGAATCCACCGACCTGGACGATGTCGTAGGGCGCGTCCACGTCCATGGTGTAGAGCGTGCTCGATGTGTGGGCGTACACCTTGTACGGCAGGGCCGTGTCCCCGGGCTTGTCCGGGTCCATGGGGAACGGATCGTCCGGATCGGGAATCATGTCGCCGTCGCTGTCGTCGACGCCGCCGGTCGAGCCGCCCGTGCCGCTCGATCCGCCGGAGCCCGAGCCGCCGGACGACCCGGCCGTGCCGGAGGCGCCCGTCGTCCCCGGACCGGTGGAGCCACCGGTGGAGCCCGCCGTACCGGACGAGCCCGCCGAGTCGGAGGTGCCCGCACTCGTCCCCGCCGTCCCCGCACTCGTCCCCGCCGTGCCCGCGCTCGTCCCCGACGAGGCCGAGTCGCTACCCTGACTCGTCGCAGTCGAGGACCCTTGCGTCGTGGACGTCGACGACGTGTCCGTGGTGGTCGCCGTGCTGCCCCCGGTTGCGGTGGTGCTGGCCGTCGTGCCGCCGGTGCCACCGTCGTCGCCGCAACCCGCCGTGCCCGCGAGGAGCATCGCGCCGAAGGTGAGAAATCCAAGAGAACGTGTGTTGCGTGTCATGTCGTATCCCCCCGAGGATCGTGTGGCGTCCTCGCGCCGAGCCTATCAAGCCCTGTGTCCGGGCGCGCGTCCGCCGTCGTACCACCCAGCGGAACGCCGTTCTGCGCGAAACCTACGGAACCTCGTCCGAAGGCTCGCCCGCCGGCGAGGTCCGTACGACCTCGGCGGTCGCACGACCGCGATGGAAGCGCAAGTCGAGTTCGTCGCCGCTGCGCAGGTTCGCCGCGTCGGTGATCGCGCGCCCGTCGGGACCGAGCACGATGGCGTAACCGCGGGCGAGGACACCGTGGGGATCGAGGGCCTCGAGGGCGGCGGTGGCGGCCGCCAGGCGCCGCCGTGCAGGTTGCGAGAGCCGCGTTGCGATCCGTTGGAGCCGGGCTTCGTCGCGGCGCAGTCGATCGTCCGCTTCGCGTAGGCGGTGCCGTGCCGCCTCGCGCAGTCGACCGCGGATCCGGTCGAAGGCGGCGCGCGCGGCGGCGACGCGACGGGCGGGGCGCAGGCGTTCGAGTCGGGTTGCGAGATCCTCGAGGCGCCGTCGCTCGAGATGCCCGAGCCTGTGTCCATGCCGGGCCAATCGATGTTCGAGCTCGCGGAGCCGGATCCCTCGATCCGACACGAGACGCATGGCCACGGCCGCGAGGCGCCGTGCCCATCCGTCGATGCGTTCGAGGAGATCCCGGCGGTCGGGCACCACCAGCTCCGCTGCCTGTGAAGGCGTCGCGGCCCGTACGTCCGCCACCCAATCCGCTGCGGTGACGTCCACTTCGTGGCCGACGGCAGAGACGACGGGCACCGGGCTTGCGGCGATCGCCCGCGCGAGCGCTTCGTCGTTGAAGGCCCACAGATCCTCCATGGATCCACCGCCACGTCCGAGGATCACCACGTCCACGTCCGGTTCGCGGACGATCCGTGCGAGGGCACGGCGCAGCTCGCTTGCGGCATCGTCGCCTTGGACGCGTGCATGGGCCACCAGGATGGGGCGCGGGCAGCGGGCGCCGATGACGGCCACGATGTCCCGGAGGGCGGCGCCCCGTTTCGAGGTGACGACGCCCACGCAGCGCGGAAACCTCGGCAGCGGTCGCTTGCGCGCCGCATCGAGCAGCCCATCCTTTTCGAGCCGCCGGCGCAGGGCCGCGAGGGCCTCGAGCCGGTCGCCGACCCCGGCCTCCCGCACACGTTGTCCGTAGAGTTGGAATCGTCCGGACTTCTCGTAGATGCCGGGACGGCCGAACACGCGCACCTGTCGGCCGTTCGCCAAGGGCACGCCGAGCCGGGCGACGGTCGAGCGCCACAGCACGACGTCGACGGCTGCGGTGCCCTGGCGTCCCGGGCCCACGAGGGAGAAATAGGCGTGGCCGCTCGCCGCGATCTTGAGATTGGAGATCTCGCCTTCGACCCACACGTCTCCGATGTATCCGTCGAGCAGGCGGTGACAGGCGGCGACGAACTCGCCCACCGACAGGACCCGCTGTTCGACGGGACGACCGAACCCCGCCACCTTGTGTCCTACCTGCGGGCCGCGCGTTCGAGGGTCGTGGACAGGTCGGACAGCTCGGACCGAAGTTCGGCAATCTGCCGTTCGAGGTCCGCAAGCCGACGGTCGATCCGGTCGAGTCCCGCCTCGGCCAGACCGACGGTCCGGTCGGGCCGCCGTGGGGGCGCGTCCTGGGAGCCAGCGCGGGGATCGACGGACGGTTCCACGGTTGCCGATGGTACCAGCGGTGCAGATCCGCGCAATCCTCGCCCGGCGGCGGCCGATGCGGCGAACAGGACGGTGCGTTCGCCCGAGAACGCCGGGCGTGCGCCCCATCCTCGTGCTGCGCGCCCGCCGCCGCCGCTGCGGGCGCCACGGGAGATCTCGGCGAGCAACGGCCCGTGGCCGCCGATTCTTTGGGCGTGGGCCCGCCGCCGTGGCATGCACCGGCCATGGGACGCGCGTCCACCTCCTGGGTCCTCGCCGCGCTCGTGGTGGCGGCAAGCAGCGCCTGCGACTTCTTCAAGGAACTCGACTCGGCCGAGTCGGCGGGGACGTCCGGCATGGACACCGAGACCGATACCGGGACCGGGTCCGGCACGGGCGAGGACGGACCGTGCGGCCCGTCCGACGATACGTGCGTCGATCAGGACCGTCTGCGTTGGTGCGATCCCGAGACCGGCGAAGTCACGGAGGTCGATTGCACGAGCGAGTGCGGCACGTTCATGAACTTTTCGTGCGTCACCGTCGGGCCTTCGACCCACGCGTGCTGGTGCGTCGAGCCCGGCCTCCAAAAAGTCTATTCATGTACGGAACTCGAAGCTTGCCTCGAAGGGTGCGGCTTCGATCCGACCGACGCGTGCGCCAACCAATGCTTCGGGCGCACGACGGCCGAGACGATTCGTATGTTCGGGGCCCTGGTTCATTGTGCCCATGCCGCGTGCGAGGCGACCTGCGAGGACGACCCCGAAGGGTGCGCCGCCTGCATCGCCGCGGGCATGGAGGGCACCTACGGGGGATGCACGTTGGCTCGCTCCGTCTGCGATGCGGACCAGAACGACGAGACCTGGCCCTGACGGGCTTGCGGTCCCCGGGCGTGCCCGTGGCGCGCCGGGGGCGGTGCCCCCGCCACCCTGCTAGCCTTCGCATCGTCCATGCCCGGCAACAGCTTCGGCCAGCGATTGCGGATTACGACCTTCGGCGAGTCCCACGGCGCCGCCGTCGGGGTCGTCGTCGACGGGTTTCCGGCCGGGCTTTCGTTTCCCCACGAGCGCATCGCCCGCAAACTCGCCCGCAGGCGGCCGGGCACCTCGCGGCTTTCGTCCCAGCGCCGAGAGCCCGACGAGGTGGAGGTGCTCTCCGGCGTCTCGCCCGACGGGCGCACCCTCGGCACGCCCATCGCCATGGTCGTGCGCAACGTCGACAACCGGGGGCGCGACTACGCCGAACTCGCGGATCTCTATCGACCGTCCCACGCGGACTACACCTACGAGGCCCGCTACGGTCTTCGTTTCGTGGAAGGCGGTGGCCGTGCGTCCGCGCGAGAGACCGTCGGTCGCGTCGCGGCCGGTGCCCTCGCCGAGGCGTTGTTGGCCCGTTCCGGCATCGACGTGGTCGCCTACGTGGCGCAGGTCGGCGACGTGCGGGCCGAGATCGAGGACGAGGCCGCCCTCACCGTCGAGGCCGTGGACGCCAACGACGTACGCTGCCCCGATCCGGCCGCGGCGGCGGCGATGGTCGAGACCATCGAGGCGGCTCGCAAGGCCGGGGACTCGGTGGGCGGCGTGATCCGCCTTCGCGCCTGCGGCGTGCCGCCCGGCCTCGGCGATCCCGTCTTCCACAAGCTCACCGCCGATCTCGCGGCGGCCATGATGAGCCTTCCCGCCGCGCGCGCCTTCGAGGTGGGCGAGGGCGTCCGTGCGGCGTCCATGCGGGGCTCGGAGCACAACGACGCCTTCGTCCCGGGGGACGATCCGAAGCGCCCGATTCGGACGCGAACCAACCGAAGCGGCGGCATCCAGGGCGGGATCTCCAACGGCGAGATCCTGCGGATCGGGGTCGCGTTCAAACCGGTCGCCACGATCTTCCGTCCCCAGGACACGGTGCGTCGCGACGGCACGCCCGTGGAGTACGTGGCCCGGGGCCGTCACGACCCGTGCGTCGTCCCGCGGGCGGTGCCCATCGTCGAGGCCATGGCCGCCCTCGTGCTCGCCGATCATCTGCTACTGAGGCTTGGCGCGCGGGTGGAGGAAGTGCCGTGACGCGCTTGCGGGTGGTCCGAGGCGATGGCGGCGAGGCCGAGGACCGGCGCGACGAGGGGCGCGGCGCGATGCCCCCGGATCTGCGCGCTACGGTGCCCCTCGACGCGCGGATCGAGGAGATCGTGCGACACGAGTCCATCGATGGGCGGGCTCTCGGGCTGTTCGGGGCGCTCCTCGGGGCGTTGCTCGTCTTCGTCACCCTGCTCGCCCCGGAGATCTGGCGGGAACCGGTCAGCCGCCTCGCCGGGCCCCTGGCGGCCTACGTCGCACCGTGGATCCTGCTCGCCGCGCGGGAGGTGCTCGGCCGAGGCGTGGTCGTGGTCACGGGGGACGGCCTCGGCGTCCGGTCGTTCGGCCGGCCCCCGGTCTTCGTGCGATATCGGGCGGTGCGACGCGTGCGTCGTGCGCTGCTCCTCGGCGGCGTGGTGCTCGAGACGGCGCGCGGGCGCATCTGGCTTCCGGGCCGCTTGGCCGAACGGGCACGCGATCCCATCGCGCGGGCACGTCGCAGTGAAGGCCGTCTCGCCTCCCTCGCCGGCGATCTCGTCGATCCGACCGGGTTCTTGTCGGGTGACGTGTCGCGGCCGTAGAGCGGCGGGTCAGCGGGGGCCGGACCAGCGCGCCGCCCGTCGCCTTGCGGCCTCGGCCACGTCGAGCAACTCGACGGCCTCGGCCGGAAACCCGGCTTCTCGGAGCGCTTCGGGGGTGAGGTCGACGAGGCGCGCGCCCCGAGCCCGTTGTTCGGCCACGAGCCGACCCACCCGGCGATAGGCGTCGCGGAACGGTACGCCGGCGGCCACGAGACATTCGGTCAGGTCCGTGGCGATGGCATCGCCGCGTTCGAGGGCGCGGCGGCATGCGGCCTCGTCGGGGGCCACGTGTCCGAGGGCGAGCGCGATCATGTCGAGGGCATCGCGCGTGCCTCTGACCGCGCGAAACACGATCTCCTTGTCGTGTTGCAGATCCCGGTGGTAGCCGGTGCCGAGGCCGTGGAGCAGCGCAGCCAGGGCCGCGACGTCCCCGAGGCGCAGGGCGGCGTGGCCCCGCACGAGTTCGAAGAGGTCGGGGTTGCGCTTGTGGGGCATCATCGAAGACCCGCAGGCGATGGCGCCGTCGAGGGTCCACAGGCCGTCGGAGACGAATTCCACCATGTCGGCGGCAAAGCGGCTGATATGGGACGAGATGCGGTGGCAGGCGAAGGTGAGCAGCTGCGCGGCATCCCGCGATCCCACGGCGTCGATGGGGTTGTCCGGCCCCCGCTCGAAGCCGAGGTGTCGGGCGACCTCGTCTGTGTCGAGGGGCAGGGTCGTGCCGGCGATGGCGCCGGCGCCGAGGGGGCAGGCAGCCAACTCGCCCCGTACGGTTCGCAGGAGGCCGAGGTCCCGTTCGAGTGGCAGAACGAGGGCGGCGTCGAGCCACGTGGGCACGAGCACGCCGATGGCGACCTGGCGGTGGGTATAGGCGGGCATGGGTACCTCGGCGTGGCGCCCCGCGAGGTTCCGCGCCGCTTGCTGGACCTGCTCGATGCCGCGCTCGAGGTCGGCGGCGGCCCGGCGGCACCAGAGCGCGAAGTCGGTGGCGACCTGGTCGTTGCGGCTTCGGCCCGTGTGGAGCTTGTCGGCGACCGGACCGAGACGGTCCCGCAGGAGCTTCTCCACCGCCATGTGGACGTCCTCCTCGGTCGGGAGGTCGAGGGTGCCGTCTGCGGCCTCGCGGGCGATGGCGGCGAGGCCCGCGTCGAGGCGGTCGGCCTCCTCGTCGGTGAGCAGCCCGGCACGACGTAGCCGCGCTACGTGGGCGCGGCTCCCTTCGATGTCCTCGGCGATGAGGTGCCGATCCACCGGAAGCGAGGTCTGCCAGGCGAGGAAGGACGGATCGAGGGCTCCGCCCGTGGCGTCGGTGCGAGCGATGGAGGTCACGACCGACGGGGTACCACGGTTGCGACACGCGGGCGATGCCCGTGCATGGGTCTTGCAGCCTATCCCGTGGCGCCGGCGTCGGCCTCGCCGGCCACGAGTTCGAGGGCGCGATCGAGTTCCGTGCGAGAGAAGGGCTTGCGAAGGCACGGGACGTCCTCCGGCACGCCCTCGAAGTCGGAGACGCCCGAGATCAGCACGAACCGGCGGCCGAGGTCGGGATACCGCGTCGAGACCTCACGCCACAGGCCGATCCCGTCCATCCCCGGAAGCCCCACGTCGCTGATCACGGCGTCGAACGCCGGCCCTTGCTCGGCGAGAATCTCGAGGGCCGCCTCGGCCGAGGCAACGTCCGTCACCTCGCTCGTGCGCCGGAGCTGGCGGGCAAGGGCCCGACGCAGGAGTTCTTCGTCGTCCACGAGCAGGAGGCGCCGTCGCGCGGATGGCGGTGGGGTGGTTGCGGGCGCGGAGCCGGCGCGGCGCCACTTGCCGCCGCCGTCGTTCGACACGAACACCGAAAAGCGCGTCCATCCAGGCCGGCTGTCCACGGAGATGGTGCCCCCGTGGTCTTCGACGATCTCCCGGGAGATCCACAGGCCGAGCCCCGTGCCCCCCTCCTTGCCCGCGGTGACGAAGGGCTCGAAGACGTGGGCGAGCACGGCCGGTGCGATGCCCTTGCCATTGTCCTCGACCTCGACGACGTAACCGCCGCGCTCGGCATCTCCGCGGGCCCGGACGACGACCTGCGGCGAAGGCCGCCCGGCGGTGGCGTCGATGGCGTTGATCACCAGGTTCACGAAGACCTGGGAGAGGCGCCCCGGAAACCCGACCGCGGGCGCAAGTGGCGGACAGTCGAGTCGAACGCGCAGACGGCCGCGGGCGTGGACGCCGGCGATGCGCACGGCCAGGTCGAGGACGTCCCTGGGATCGTAGCTCGCCGGTTCGGCGCTCGCGCCGCCGAGGAAGCCGCGCAGATCCCGGATGATCGCCGCCATGCGGCGGGTGCCGACGAGCGCGTCGTCGAGCATGTCGCCGACGGTTGCCTCCACCTCGCCGCCGAAGCGGGCCACGTCGTCCCGGGCCTGCTGGAGGTTGCTCATGACCCACGTCAGCGGGTTGTTCAGCTCGTGGGTCATGCTGGCGGCCAGGCGCCCCACGGCCACGAGGTGATCCCGCTGGACCGACCGCGCCATGTCCCGTTCCTCGCGGGTGACGTTGCGCAGGGTGACCACGACGGCGTGGCGGTGCCGGGCGTGGGATCTGTGGGCCGAGACCGCCGCGCGCACCGGCTGGCCGGTGGGCGGCTCGACACGCATCCGCACCGGACCGACGGAGGGCTCGTCCGCAAGCTCGTCGAGCATGGCCGTGAGCCGATCGGCGTCGGCGTCGCTGACGAAGTCCGCGAGGGGGCGGCCCACGACCTCGGTCGCATCGGCGACCCCTACGAGGACCGCGAAGGCGACGTTGGCGTCGGCGATGCGGTGCCGTTCGTCGAGGAGGACGACGGCGTCGGTGGCATCTTCGAGCAGGTTGCGAAAGGCGTCCTCGGCCGCCGACAGCATGCGGGAGGCGTATCGGTCGGTGAAGTAACGATTGAAGGTATCGAGGGCCGTGCGAATCTGGGGCAAGAGACCTGGGCTCGGGGCCTTGCCCACGGCTTCGAGCGCTGCGACGATGCCGTCGACGGCGCAGCTTGCCGCCCACAGGGGGGCATGCATGGGAAAGTGCGTGGCGAAGCGCAGATCGGCGAGATCTTCGGCGAACGACCGCATCGGGGCCTCGTCCCCGCGTTCGAGGATCGCCACCATGCCGTCGAGGCAGCGCTGCACGTTGCGGAGGGTCTCCTGCCGGGGCACCCGGGCGAACGGGGGCAGACGTCGCAAAGAGGCGTGCCAGGCGTCGACGACGACCTCACGCTGCGACCGCAGGAGTTCGAGGGCGTCGGCGGTCATGCCGTGCCTCCCTGGCCCGCGAGGACGGCCGAGACGAAGTCGGCGACCCGCCCGGGGGCCTCGGCCGGCACGTAATGGCCGACGTCGTCCCACGTCTCGAAGGTTACGTCCTCGGCGAAGCGCTCGAAGGAGGCGCGAAGGAACGCCTTGGACAGATAGGGGTCGCGGGCACCGGCGACGACCGCCAACCGCCGCGTCTCGGGCGGGGCGGTCACGGGCGCGTGCGTGGAGGCGAAGATCGCGAGCTGCCGCAGCGCCGTCGTCACCGGAACGTCGTCGGCAACCGCAAGCAGAAGGTCGAGGACGTCCTCGCGCCCCACCTGAGGCGCGAGGAAGGCGCGCAGCCCTTCCCGTTCCTCACAGATCCGGGTGAATCGGGCGCGCACCTCCGTCGGCAGTGAAAGCCCGGTGGGCGGCACGGGCGCAAGGAGCACGAGGGCCCGTGGCGGCTCGGTGAGGCGGCGGGCGAGATGGGCCGCCACCAGGCCCCCGAGGGAGTGGCCCACCAGGACGGTGGGGGCGTTCCCGCTTGCGGCCACCTCGGCCAGCACGGCGTCCACCAGACCTTCGAGGGTCTTTGGAGCGTCCCGCAGGGTCGAACCCGCCCCCGGAAGGTCGACGGCGAGGTGCGTTGCGCGGTCCGTCCGGCGGCGGGTCTCGTCGACGGCGGCATCGAAGATGCGATGGGTCGCAAGCCAACCGTGGATCCACACGACCGAGTTCGGCTGCGACGATGACCCGGCGATCGAATCTCGCTCCCACGAAGCCACGACGAGATTTTTGCCCGCGTCCCCGCGGAGGCGCAAGCGGCCGGCACGGCGAGCGTGGCAGGGGGGCCGTGCTGGAACCTACGCGAGACCCGAGAAGTCGAAGTACTTGCGCAGGTCCATGAGCTTCTTGGGGTCGTTGGTCTTGACCTTGCCGCGCGCGATATCGAGCGGTCCTGGCATCTTCCCCTTGAGCACCATCTTCTCGAAGAGTTCGGGGGTGGTCTTGAGCACGCAGTCGGCGGGCGTGTCGGGCTTTCCCGGGGTCACGGTGCAGCCGTCGGGGCCGAGTTGGAGGGTGAAGCGGTGGTCGCCGATGGAGAAGTAGTAGCGCCCGGCGGCGTCGGGCGCCGGCCGATAGCGGTCGGGGAGGGCGGCGAGGATCCGGTCGAGATCGAGGGGCATCGCACCGGCGACCCTACGCCGTGGGCGGGCTGCGGGAAAGGGGGGCGCTCGGGCGGCCGGTGGTGCAAACCGCGCATCTGAACCGATCCGTGCTAGCTTCGTCCAAACCTGCCGACGGCCCCGTAGGGGCCCTTGCGTCCCAACCCTAGCCCGGAGTCTGCCATGCACCTTCCTTCGTCGATTGCGCTGTCCCTTCCCGCCGCCTTCGCCGTCGCCATGCTCGGCGTCGTGCCCACCGCCCAGGCCGGGATCGATGCCTGCGGCGACATCCACGTCGAGGCCGATGCCCAGTGCGAGGTCCGCTTCGGCGCCGAGTGCCGCGCATCGTGCACGCCGATCTCCTTCGAGGCCGCGTGCGCCGCCGAGCTGACGGCCACCTGTGACGGCATGTGTACGGCCTCGGCCGACGTCACCTGCACCACGGACTGCAATCCCGGGTGTCTCGACACCTGCACCGCCGATCCGGGGAGCTTCGACTGTGCCGCATCGTGCTACGCCGACTGCGAGGCAAGTTGCGACGCAAGCTGCGCCGCGGCCGACAATCAAGGCGAATGCCGCGCGAGTTGCGAGGCCACGTGCGATGCCGACTGCGACGCAAGCTGCGACGTGGTGCCGCCTTCTGCCCAGTGCGAAGAACAGTGCAACGCCTGTTGCGGAGGCACCTGCGAGGCCGAGGCGAACCTCGACTGCCAGATCGACTGCCAGGCGAACCTCTACGCCGACTGCAAGGCCCAGCTCCAGGGCGGCTGCGAGGCCGAGTGCGACAAGCCCGAAGGAGCCCTGTTCTGCGACGGACAGTACATCGACCACGACGGCAACCTCGCCGAGTGCGTCGATGCCCTGCGGGAGCTGCTCGGTATCGAGGTCAGCGGCTACGCCGAGGGCTCCTGCAGCGGCGGGAGTTGCTCCGGGGAGGCCGGCGGGACGTTGAGCTGCGGATCGACCATCGACCCGTCGGGCCGCGGGCGTCGCGCCGTGGTGTTCGGGGTGTTCGTGGTCCTCGCCGGGGCCGGGCTGAGAACCCGGCGCAAGTTGCGCGCGTGACGTGGTAGGCTGCGAGACGTGGCCCGACACGGTCCCCCCGGCGGCGGCGCACCGCGACCCGACGATGGCGTCCGGGGCCACGTGGGCCATGCGCCCACGCTCTTGCCGGGGGCTGGGCGCCACGCCCCGCCGCCACCTGCGGTCGCGCCGTCCGAAGAGCCCACGGCGCTCGCCGTCCAGGCTCCCCTGCCGCCGGAGGTGCCGGCGGCAGGTTTGGTCCTGGACGGACGCTACAAGCTCGTCCGATGCATCGGCCGGGGCGGGATGGGGGAGGTATGGGAGGCCGTGCACATGGTCATCGGACGCAAGGTGGCGATCAAGCTGGTGACGCCCGAACGGGCGAGCACCGGAGACGCGGTGGTCATGGAGCGCTTCTTGCGAGAGGCGCAGGTGATCGCCGCGGTGGACCACGAGGCCGTCGTCGAGATCCTCGACTACGGCACGGCCCCGGGCTCACGCCCGTACTACGTCATGGAGCTGCTCGATGGGCGGACCCTGGCCGAGCGGGTCAAGCGCGAAGGTCCGCTGCCATGGACCGAGGCGTGCAGGCTGCTCGAGCAGGTGGCGTCGGGCCTCGCCGCCGTGCACGAGCGCGGCATCGTCCATCGCGATCTCAAGCCGGACAACATCTTCCTCGTGGCGGAACGCACCGGGGGCCTGCGCGCGAAGATCATCGACTTCGGGATCGCCAAGAGCAATGCCCTCGACCCGTCGGCCCGTACGTTCACCAAGACCGGCATGGTCTTCGGCACGCCGGCGTACATGAGCCCCGAGCAGGCCCGGGGCGAGCGAGTGGATCTGCGGGCGGACGTGTACGCCCTCGGTTGCGTGGCGTTCCATGCGGTGACCGGACGCATGCCCTTTCCGGCCGAGAACGCGACCAAGATGCTCTTCCACCACCTCTTCACGGAGCCCGAGGCGCCCAGCGCGGTTCGGCCAAAGGCGCAGATCCCACGGTCCTTCGACGCCTGGGTGCTTCGGTGCATGCGCAAGGAGCCGCAGAACCGCTTTGCCACCATGCACGAGGCGATCGACGCGTTGCGGGTGGTGGCACCCGACGCGGCGTGCGTTCCGGTCCCCGCGGAGGCTTCCATGCCCATCGTGTTGGGAGAGGGCGGGGACGGGGCGGCCGGGCTCACCACGTCGTGGGGGAAGACCGCCGGCTCCGCGTCGGGGTCGTCCGTCCCCGCCGATGACGGGGATCCCCGCAGGGGCCGTGGGCACGCGGGTTGGGCGGTCGCGGCCGTGCTCGTGGCCGGGGCGCTCGCGACCGCCGGCTACGTGGGATGGAGCCGCACGGCGCGTCGAGCGGCCGCGAATCCGGCCCCCGCGCCGGCCGTGACGAACGAAATCGCCGCCCCTGCCGCACCGGCGGTCGGGGCGGGCGTCGCCGACGCTCCCGCCGACGGGCTCGCACGGGAGGAGCCGGATGCGCCGTCGGGGAACGCGGTGGCCGGGACGACCGGGACGGTCGATGCGGGCGACCGGGCGACCGCGGTCGGCGACGCCGAGGATGGGGGCTCACCGAAGCCTCGGACCGACGGAACGTCGGCGCCGGCGATCTCGGGTGAACGCGAGCGGCGGCAACCTCATCGCCCCGGGACGCGCGGCGCCCCGAGCCCGGCTCCGCCCGCGCCGCCCGAACTCGAGAGCTGGGATGACGTCGAGGAGACGCCGCCCTCGGAGCAGGCCCCAGCCGGCGGCCCGGAGCATTCGGAGGCATCGCCCGAGCCGCCCCAGGCTCCCGAGGCGAAACCGGACGCACCGTCCGAGCCCCTCGATGCACCGGCCAACCCGGCGCCGCCGCCCGAACCCGTCAAGAAGAAGCCGAACACGCGCTTCGACGGGGATCTCATCGACCCGGGCTTCGGCGACTGAGGGCCGGCGGGCGTCGCCGGCTCAGGTCACGCGGGGTGCCTGCGAAGCCGCCTCGCCCGCTGCGATGGCTACGGCGTCGTCCGGTAGGCGCCGCACGAACAACGCGTGACGAAGGGCGGCCCAGGGCGAGCGGGGCAGGCTGGCGAAGTAGCGCATGGCCCCGGGCAACGTGCCGAACACCCGTTCGGCCCGCGCAAACTCCGGATTTCGCACCACGTTCTCGCGGAGCATGGGTGCAACGTTGCGGTCCTTGCGGTAGGCCCGGACGTGGGCGAGCAGGCGCCGGTGATAGGTGGGATCTTCGACGATGGCACCGATGGACGCGGCGCGCGGATGCGTGCCGTCGAGCACGGCCTCGATCTGGCGCTCGAGTTCGTCGAGGCCATCTTCGAACGACTCGAGGAGTTGGTAGTCGTAGAGGGGGTTGGCGTGGACCACCTGCATGACGTGGCCGATGATCGCGTCGCGGGAGCTGTTGAAGCCCGTCGGGTCCACGACCGACGCCGGGTCGTCGAGGAAGCGCAGGAGCACGTGGAACCAAAAGCTGATGCCCTTGGAGCGGTAGTAGTCGTCCGCGCACGGCACGATGAAGAAGCGCATCATGTCGATGGCGCCGACCATGCGCTGGATCTTGGTGGGCCGGGCGTCGATGACCCCGCGCCGTTCGAGTCGGTCGAGCCGCTCTTCGACGCGGCGCCCCCCGTAGCCGCGAAGGGCCGAGGCAAGGCCGCGCAGCTTTCGCAGCAGCACGCCGGGACCGCCCGCAGCCCTGCGCACAAGCGCAAGAGGAGACTCGCGCAGTCGTGCCGTCTGTTCCACAGCGCCCATCGACTTCAACGTAGCGTCGATTCGGCCGGCCGCAATGGAGCAGGGGCGCAAAAATCAGCCGTCGAATTCGGTACGGTGGTGCCGCCATGGACGTTGCCGAGTTGAACTTCGCCCACTGCAAGACCTACCTGGTCACGGACGGCCGCGAGGCGCTGCTCGTCGATCCGGTCCGCGAGCGTCTCCCCACCTACGAGGCACGGCTCGCCGAGGGGGGACTTCGGTTGGTGGGTGTCGTCGAGACCCACACCCACGCCGATCACCTCATGATCGGCCGTGCAGGCAAGGCACGTCTCGGGGCCCCCGTCTTCATGCATCGCGCAAGCCCGAGTCCCCTCGTGGACGTTCACGTGGACGAAGGCGATCGGATCGCCGTGGGTTCCGGGGCCTTGTCGGTGCTGCACACACCTGGCCACACCCCCGACTCCATCTCCCTCGTGGGCGAGGGCTTCGTGCTCACGGGGGACACGCTGCTCATCGGCGGCAGCGGGCGGACCGACTTCGCGGGCGGCGATCCGGGGGCGCAATACGACGCCATCACCCAAAAGCTCTTCGCCCTGCCGGACGAGACGGTGGTCTACCCCGGGCACGACTACCGGGGGCGCACCTCGTCGACCATCGGAGAGGAGAAACGGACGAACCAGAGGCTCGCCGGCGTGGACCGGAAGGCCTACATCGAGCGGATGAACAACCTCGGGTTGCCCGTGCCCGAGCGGATCCAGGAGGTCTTGCAGGTCAACCAGTCCGGGTGCGAGGCCGAGGAGGTACCGTTTCCGCCCCTTGCCGACCTCGGTGCCGTGCTCCAGCGCTCCCCCCAGGAGGTCGCGGCCCTGCTGCGCAGCGATCCGCCGCCTCTGGTGGTGGACGTCCGAGAGCCCGAGGAGTTCGTCGGCGAGCTCGGACACGTCGAAGGCGCCCTGCTCGTGCCCATGGACGCCCTCGTGGGACGGCTGCCGCGCTTGGCCGAGTGGGTGGACCGGCCCGTCGTCGTGGTCTGTCGCGCGGGGGCACGGTCGCGCAGCGCTGCCGCCCTCCTCGCCCGCGCGGGCTTTCGCCACGTCTACAACCTCGAAGGCGGCATGGTGGCCTGGCAGGCGGCGGGGCTCCCCGTGCAGCACTAGCGCGACCTGCGCACGGCGTGCCCGGTGCCTCGGTGGACCGGCCACCCCGTCCGTGGGCGTCGCACGCACTGTGCGCCGCGCGGGCGATTCGCCGTCAGATCTCCAGCAGGGGCCTTAGCTTCTCGAACGACTCCTGCCGCTTGGCCACCTTGGTGAGCCGGATCGCCTTCTTCAGGGTGGGCTCCCACTGCTTTTCGGGCAGGGCCTCCTTCATCTCGAGGATCACCTCGAGCAGATCCTCGTCCTCGGCGGTGTTGAAGACCTCTTCTTCGTCGTAGACGAGGCGTTCGAGCAGGGCCTGGGCCCAGCCGGCGGCGCTGCGCTCCTTGCGAGCCTCCACCTTGGAGAGGATCTCCTGCTTCTTGCGGGCTCGGCGCAGCTCGCGGTCGATTCGCTCGGCATCGGTGCGTTTCATGGGGTATCTCCTCTGGCTCCGCGCGGAAGGTGGCGCAGCGGTGCGCAGGCGGGCGACGCGCGGGTGGGTCGCCGGTCGGCGGATAGATAACGCCGATTCGCGCCGTTGGCGAGGGCGCGGACCTCGCGGTCGACGCAAGCGGGAGCCGTCCGCCCGAGACGGGCCATAAGCCGGGTTCTGTACCCGAGTCGGTTGCCCTCCTCGGGGGGCGGTCATTCATCTTCGCGGCACGACCCGGGACCGGGCGGGCCACCCGTATCGGCACGGGGCCGAAGCGTCCCTGTTTGGCCTTGCTCCGGGTGGGGTTTACCGTGCGACCCCCCTCACGGGGAGCCCGGTGCGCTCTTACCGCACCCTTTCACCCTTACCTGGGCGGACCCAGGCGGTTTGCTTTCTGTGGCACTTTCCTTCGGGTCACCCCGACTCGCCTTCGCGAGCACCCTGCCCTGCGGAGCCCGGACTTTCCTCGACGCCGCCCTCCTCGCGGAAGGGGCGCCGCGACCGCCGGTCCGCTCGACCGGACGGCTCCCACCGAGCAGGTAGCACGCAGCCTGCCGCCGGGCAAGGCGCTACTCGGCCGCCCTGGCGGCTACGGGCGGATACGGGCGAAGGGCGGCGCCTTCGGCGCCACGCAGCCCGTCGAGGGCCTCGACGAAGCGGGCGTAGGTGGCTTCGCGCAGGGCGCGGGCGGCGGCGTCGGGGTCGCGCCGGGCAAGATCGGCATCGTAGGGCACCGGGGGCAGACCGCGAATGGTCACGCGGCGCGGGGCGCTCGGGTCCAAGGTGAACGCGCCCTTGCGCACGATGGCTTGGGTCCCATCGAGGACGATGGGCACGAGAGGGACGCCGGCCCGGACGGCGGCCTGGAACGCGCCCATCTTGAACTTCTGGAGGGCGCCGTCCTTCGAGCGGGTGCCTTCGGGGAAGAGGAGCACCGAGGCGCCGTCGCGCAGCACCCGGTCGATCCGATCCTGCAGGGGCCCTACGGCCTTTCGGCCGGCCTTGCGGTCCACGGGGATGTGTCCCGCCGACCACAGGTGCCAGCCCACGAACGGGACGCGGAAGAGTTCGCGCTTGGCGACCCAGCGGTAGTCGCCTTCGAGCACGGCGCCGAGCACGGGGATGTCGAGGGCGCTGAGGTGATTGGCGACCAGGACGCAGGGCGCGTGCTCGCGGGTGGGCTCGAGCCCCTCGGCGTCCACCGTCACGCCGATCTGGCGCAGGGTCGCCCGGCACCAGCGCGCGAAGAGCCACTGGGACAGGTGGGGGCCCGGAGTGATCGCACCGACGGTGCTCGAGGTCCCGGCGTAGATGGCGGTGCGCAGCGAAAGGCGCGTCCAGCCCACCGCCGTGTCGACGGCGTGGCCGATGCGCGGGGCGACGGGGCGACGTCCTCGGGGCACGATGGGCGAACGCTAGCGGCTCGGCGACGCGCCGTCACGGGGGGACGGTGTCCACCATCGTGCGGCGCTTGTCGCGAATGGACTTTCGCTGGTCCACGTCGTTGGCGAAGAGCGTCACGAGGACGGTGATGTTGTCCTCGCCGCCGCGCTGGTTGGCGAGGTCCACGCAGATCCTGGGGAGGTCCGCCAGAAAGTGATCGCGGGCGAGGGCGGCGAGTTCGGCCTCGTCCGTGTAGTTGGCCAGACCGTCCGAACACAGGAGCACCGCGTCCCCGAGTCCGATCCGGACCGTGATGACGTCGGCCCGGACCCCCCGTTCGAACCCCACCGACCGGGTGATGATGTGCTTGAGGTCGGAGGCGGCGGCCTCCTCTTCGGTGAGCAGACCCGCCTGGACCTGCTCGTTGATCCACGAGTGGTCTTCGGTGAGCTGTTGGGCCGTGTCCCCCCGCAGGAGGTAGGCGCGGGAGTCGCCCACGTGCACGACGTGGGCGAAGTTGCCCACCACCAGCATGCCGGTGAGGGTCGTGCCCATCCCGGCGAGTCGCTCGTCGGCGAGGGCCTGGTCGTAGATCCGGGCGCTCGCCTCACTGGCGGCGGCCGCCAGCAGGTCGCGGATCGCGCCCTCCCGGTGCTGCGGGGCGAGTCCTTCGATGGTGGACAAGCCGTGGCGCACCACGCGGTCGACGATGTCCACGCAGGCCTGCGACGCGTGGGCGCCGCCTGCGTGGCCGCCCATGCCGTCCGCCACGAGGTACAGCCCGATCTCCTCGTCGACGAGGTAGCTGTCCTCGTTGTGGCTGCGGACACGTCCTACGTCGGTGCATGGCCACGCGAGGATGCGCACGTCGCCCAGGCTATCACGTTTCGCTCACGGGCGGTCACGAGGAGGCCCGTTTGCGGTCGCGGGCCGGCCTCGTCGCCACCTGCGGGGTCGGCAGCGGGCGAGCCGCGCCAGGGCCGTGCGGACCTCCCGCGGCGTGTAGAGGCTCGGGTAGAGGGAGAGGATGATGAGGCTGAAGGGGCCGACCTCCATCGCTGCAAGGATGCACAGGTGCATGGCGACGCCCGTGACGACCCAGGGCGTGCGCAGGTCCATGCGCATGCGACCGAGGCGCACCACCGGCGCCGGCCCCATGTTCCGGGCGACCAGCACGGCCACCAACAGCGGGAAGGAAAGCTCGAACCACCACACCACGGCCGTCGCGACCTGCGTGAGCGGGTAGACGTGGGCCGCCCACCGCATGTCGAACCGGTGCCACGACGGCTGCTGCAGGATGTAGTAGAGGGCCGAGTAGCCCCCCGCGGGGGTCCAGGCGGCGGACACCTTGTGCAGCGCGGTGCTGCCGTAGACGGCCGCGAGCTGCACGGCCATGAGCAGCCGGGGGTAACGCAGCACGCGCCCGCGCCGTGCGAACGGTGAGAGCGCCCGGTCCGTCCGCGCCACGGCCAGCAGGAAGAGGATGGCGACCAGCAGGGCGTCGTAGCTGCCCTTGGTGTCCGGGTTCAGGCGGGAGAGGGCGATCCACGTCTGGCCACCCACCAGGGCCGCAAGCCGCGGCCGCAGCCCCACGAGCAGAAGGCCCCCGCAGACGAAGGAGACGAGGCCGAGGAGGGTGACGACCTCGGGGCGGGCGCCGCCGAGGGCGAGGACCCGCGGCTCGGGCAGGAGGGGCATGTAGCCGCCGAAGCGAGCGTCGATCCACGCCATCCGGGCGACGCCCGAGACGAAGGCCGACGAGACGTTCCAGAGGAGGGCGAGCGCCGCCAGGATCCGGACGAGGGCGAGGCTTTCACCCGACTCGCGCACCGCAAGGGCGCGTTCGAGGCGGCGCAACCCGTTCATGGGGCACCCTCCGGGCGTCGGTCGAGGTCGGCGAGGTCGACCACGTAGGTGCGGACGAACCGGCCGCGTAGCCGCTCGCCGCGTAGGACCTCGTCCGGCGAGAGGGTTCGGTACTTGAAGTAACGCGCGCGAAACCTCCGGGCCTCCGCCACGTCGCGGGCGGCCTTGCGGGCGAGGTACCGGACGAACCGGTGGTAGTTCGTCTCGTAGGACGGCCAGGCGTAGCGGAAGATCGCGGCCCGCATCCGGTCGTGATCGAGCAGGCGGCCGCGCCACGCGTACGCGCGCGACCGGGCGACGTAGAGGGGGCGGAAGCCGGTCCCTTCGTCCACTTCGAGATGGAGCACCGAGGGATAGCGGTGGGGAGCGACGAACATGCGCCACGGCTGGCGGGCCCCGACCACCTCGGCGTAGGGGCGCGCGAGGGTGGTCAGGTTCCGGCGCAGATCGACCCATGCGAGGGCGGCGCGCCACGCGAACGCCTCGAGTTCCGGCGGCTCGACGTCGATCCCGAAGGACGAGAGGGTGCGGGCCCACGTGCGAAACTCGTGTTGGACCGTGGGATCCTTCCACGCGGCCCGCCGCATCCCGGCGCCGGGCGAGGGCAGCGCGAGCACGCATACGGCGTGGAGGTGGAACGCGACGAAGGCGAGCCGCAGCACGCGGCGAAGACGGGCGGACCTGAGGAGCCGGGGGGGCCGGTGCGTGCGGTGCGAGACGGCCGACATGAACGTCCCGTGCGCAGCCTACCAGCCGCGACCCGCACGGGGGACCGACGGTTGCCCGGTGCGCCGTGCCGTCGGATGATCCGTTCCGTGATCCCCCGTCCGGCATGGATCGTCGTCTGTGCGTCGGTGCTCGCCGTCGCCGGTTGTCGCCGCCGAAGCCCCGAAGCTCCGAGCGGAGCGAGCGGGGGGCCCGGGTCGGCGCCCGCGTCCGCGCGAGCGACCGGGCCATCGGCGTCCACCGACGCGCATGCGGCGTCGGGCCCGTCGCCGTCGGGTCCGCAGGCCGTGGAACGCCGCGTCCCCGTACTGGCCGAGGACGATCCGCGCTTCGGCCGGTTCGAGGGGGACGTCGACGACCCGTGTGCGACGGACCGGGACTGTCGGATCGGCGGATGCAGCGGGGAGATCTGCGCCCGCGAGCCCGGCATGTCCACGTGCGAGGTGCTGCCCGCCCGCTTGCCCGACGATGCGCGGTGCGGGTGCGTCGAAGGGGCGTGTCGCTGGTACTCGCCGTCGGGGGCTGGTCTCGGCCCCGCGCCGCAGAACCCGGCGCCGGAGGACGGCTTCGCCCCGTCGCCCGACGAGGTGGTCGGAGAGCCGTGCGGGCATGCCCGGTGCAAACCGCCCGCGCGCTGCATCCGGCACTACGGCATCGCCGGGCCGTCGGGGCCGGCCCTCGAAAGCTGCGAGATTCCCTGCGGCCCGGACGGTGCCTGTCCGCCGCGGATGCGGTGCGTGACCGTGGCGGACGGTCCGGGGCGGGTCTGCCGGCCGGCCGCGGGCGACGGGGCACGGCCGCAGTAGGGACCGGCATCCGTGGGGTTCGCTCGCTCCGAGCGCGGCGAGGCGATCCGGGTCGCCGCGTCCCGCCCATTACGAGACGGTCGCGGTGCATCGTGGTGGGCGCGCCGAGCGGTCGCGGGTTGGCGCCGTCGGACGCCGGAGACGGCCGGGACGGTCGCCTCGCCGAGCGTTTCGGCGACGTCCTCGTGGGACGCGGGGTCCGCCCCGTCGGCTGGGGCCGGTTGCCTTTCGAAGGGCCTGCTAGGCTTGGCACGTGCCGCCGCAGGACGAAGGCGTCGACGTCACCCGAGGACGGAGCGAGCGGGCGGAGGATGCCTCCACGTTGCACGATCCCCCCCGACCTTCTTCGGCCTGCGAGACCTTGCCGGCGGCCGACGATGCGGGTGGGCCCCGGCCCGGGCCCACGGGGGCGGCCACCACGATGCCGCTCGCCCCGGGGCGGGTCGTGGGGCGGTACGTGATCCTCGGGCGGCTCGGCCAGGGGGCCATGGGGGTGGTCCACGCGGCGTTCGACCCGGACCTCGACCGCAAGGTCGCCCTCAAGGTGCTGCGCCCCGGCGCCCGCGGGCGCGACGACGAGGCGGCCCGGATGCGACTTCTGCGGGAGGCGCAGGCCCTCGCCAAGCTCGACCACCCGAACGTGGTCACCGTACACGACGTCGGGACCGTGGACGGACAGGTCTTCGTCGCGATGGAGTTCGTCGAGGGACGAACCCTGTCGGCGCACCTGGCCGGTCGCCGCCTGCGGGTGGGCGAGGTCCTCGACCTCATGATTCCGGCGGGGCGAGCCCTCGCGGCGGCCCATCGTCGCGGGATCGTCCACCGCGACTTCAAGCCGGACAACGTCATGGTGCGCACCGACGGCCGGGTGCTGGTGATGGACTTCGGGTTGTCCCGGGCGGTGGGAGCCGTAGAGCCCGCTCCCGAGACGGTGACGGCCACGACGTCGTCGGGGGGCTCGGTGTTGGCGAGCGACTTGACGCAGGCCGGCGCCGTCATGGGGACGCCGGCGTACATGGCGCCCGAGCAATTCGAAGGCGCGGACGTGGACGGCCGCGCCGACCAGTTCGCGTTCTGCGTGACCCTGTGGGAGGCGCTCTACGGTGAGCGGCCGTTCGCGGGGCGGACGCTCGCCGAACTTGCGTTCGCCGCAAGCCAGGGGGCCCTGCGTCGGCCTCCGCGAGGCGTCCGTGTACCGCGATGGTTGCGCCGGATCCTCCGCCGGGGGCTTGCGCCGCGGCCCGAGGACCGGTTCCCCGACATGGATGCGCTGGTGGCCGCGCTCGAGGGGGGACGGCGCCGGGCACGACTGAGCGCCGCCGCTGTCGGTGCCGGGACGATCGCCGCCCTCGGGATGGGCGTCGTCGCCTACGGACACGTCGACCATGCTCGTCGCGTCGCCGCCTGCGAGGCGCGCCGGTTGGAAGCGACCTCGATGTGGAACGAGACGACGCGCGACGCGGTGCATCGGGCCCTCGCGTCCGTGGACGTCCCCTACGCCGCCCCTACGGCCGAAACCGTCACGGCGTACCTTGACCGGGCGACGTCCGACCTCGCGGAGGCCACCGTCGAGGTTTGCAACCGGGCGAGTGTGGACCAGACATGGACGCCCGCGACGGCGGAGCGGGCGCGCGTGTGTCTGGACGGTGTGCGCACCCGGATCGCGTACGTCGTCGAGCAGTTCCAGCGGCCCTCGGCGGCGGTGGTCGGCCGCGCGCCGACGGTGGCCGGGAATCTGGTCGGGATCGCGGACGAGTGCCTCCACGAAGCGTCCCTCGCCGGGCTTGCCGACGTCGGCGATGCATCGCACCGCCGCGCCCTGCGCGAGATCGAGGCCGCCCTGGCGGAGGCCTGGGGACGGTTCGAACTCGGCGATGCGGCCGGGGCCCGGTCCGTGGCCGAACGGGCCGTGGCGCTGGCCCGTGACGAGGGGGCCGGTTCACTTACGGCACGAGCCAGGAGCTTGCTCGGCTGGATCGAGGCCCACCTCGGCGAGGGGGAGGCCGCGCAGCGGGAACTGGTCGGGGCCTACTTCGACGCGGCCGCCGCCCGGGCATGGGTCGAGGCCGGGAAGGCCGCGACGGACATGGCCTTCGTCGTCGGCGAACGCGGGCAGCGCCGCGACGACGGACTCGATTGGGCGCGCCACGCCCGCGTCGCCTTCGATCTCGCCGGGATTCCGGAGGAGGATCTTCGGCGGGCCTACCTGCAGAACGTCGTGGGCATGATCGAAGCTGGTCGCGGCCGGATTTCGGCCGGGCGGGCGGCCCTCGAGGACGCGGCCGACCGATACGCGGCGATCGTAGGGCCCGATCACCCGTCGACCATGCTCGCCATCGAGAACCTCGGAACGGTGGAGGCCCGTGCCGGCGACTATGGGGCGGCGCGGCGCCACTTGGAGCGGGTGCTCGAGGTGTGGCGCCGGGTCTACGGCGACCGGCATCCCAAGGTGGCCGACGTCCTCGGCAACCTTGCCGTCGTCCTGCGGCGTTCGGGTGACCACGAAGGTGCCTTGCGGGCCCACGACGAGGCGATTGCGATCTACGAGGGCCTGCCCAGCCCCGATCCGGTGGTCCTCGCCACCCTCGTGAACAACCGGGGGGTCGTGCACGGAGAATCGGGGCGCTTCGCCGCGGCCGTGCGGGACTTCGAACGAGCGTACCGCCTGCGGCGCGAAGCGTTCGGGGAGCACCATCCCTCCGTCGCCATCACGGCCAGCAACCTGGCGGAGATGGCCCTCGAGGCGGGCGACGTGGACGGTGCGCGGGCGTGGGCGCAGCGGGCCATCGAGGGATTCGGCGGGGACGGACCTTCCGCCGATCCGCTGAGTATCCATTCTTGGACGGTACTTGCCAAGGTCGAACGCAGTGCCGGGCGGCTCGAGGAGGCGCGCCGAGCGGCTGCCCGCGCCGTCGAGGTGGCGGCGCAGCGGGAGGTGCGGCCGGAACTTGCGGCCGAAGCCCGGTTCACGCACGCGCAGATGGTCGCGGCGCTCGGATCGAGACGGAACGAGCGAGCGGCCGTGGAGGAGGCCCGGGCGGCACTGGCGTCGCTCGAAGGCGCTCAAGGTGGCGCGAAGCTGCGTTCGGAGATCGCGGCGTGGCTCGAAGCCCGGCGGGGCGCGAAGACGGCGGCGGATCGCTCCGGCCCGATCGAGGGACGCCCATCCACCGACGAATGAAGGGCGGTCGCACCCGTGGCGCCCGTGGCGGGGGGATCTCGATGCCACGGTCGGGGCGACGGCCGTCGCCCCCGGCGGCCCCTCGGCCGGCGTGCCCCCGAATGCTCGCCTTGCCGGTGGAGGTTCGGGCCGGGTAGATTGGACGCCATGAGCCAGCCGCCATGTGGCCACGACGACTCCGATGGCGCGGGTTCGGCGGGGGCGGGCGTTGCCGACTTGGACGACGCCGCCGAGCCGTCGGCCGACGCAGCCGAGCCCGGGGCGAACGGGGGCGAGCGGGGGACCAACGCAGGCGAGCCGGACGGTCGTGCGCGCATCGAGTTTCCCCCGATGGGGGCGGGGGCCGGGGCGGCGGACCCCGTCGAGGCCGCGCGGGTGCAGCATTCGGCATCGTCCTCGGGACGCCTCGATGCCGGCTCCCTGGTCGGCCGCTACGTCATCGTGCGCAAGCTCGGAGCGGGCGGCATGGGGGCGGTCTTCGCGGCCTACGACCCCGAACTCGACCGCAAGGTGGCCATCAAGGTCCTGCACCCACGGCCCGGTCGCAAGGAGAAGCAGGCCCGGCGCCAGGCCCGTCTGCTGCGCGAGGCCCAGGCCATGGCGAAGCTCTCCCATCCGAACGTGGTGGCGGTCTTCGACGTGGGGACCCTCGGCGATCGGGTGTACGTGGCCATGGCGTACGTCGAGGGCAAGACCCTGCGGGATTGGCTCGAGGCGGCGCCGCGCACGACCGAGGAGATCCTCGACGTGATGGTCCGGGCGGGCCGGGGTCTCGCCGCCGCCCACCGGCAGGGCTTCGTCCACCGGGACTTCAAGCCGGACAACGTGATGGTCGGGGACGACGGGCGGGCCTTCGTCATGGACTTCGGCCTGGTGCGAGCCGACGATGCCGCGTCGCCTTCGGTCTCCGCCTCGTCCGAGGACCTGCCCCCTTCGGTGTCGATCTCTCGCGGCAACACGCCGCTGGCTTCGAACCTCACGCGGGTGGGGGCGATGCTCGGGACACCGGCCTACATGGCGCCGGAGCAGTTCGAAGGGCGCACCGCCGACGCCCGTTCCGACCAGTTCGCGTTCTGCGTCACGCTCTGGGAGGCGCTCTACGGGGAGCGCCCCTTCGCCGGGCGCACCGTGGCCGAGATCGGCAATAACGTCCTTCATGGACGTATCACGCAACCGAAAAGGGGCCGCCGGGTGCCGGGTTGGCTGCGGAGGATCCTGGAACGTGGCCTCGAGGTGGACCCCGCCCATCGATTCCCGGACATGGACGCCCTGCTCGCCGCCATAGGTCGCGGAAGGGCGCGCCGCAAGCAGGTCCGGATCGCGGCGGGACTCGGCGCCGTCCTCGCCCTGGCCGCGGGATGGCAGGGCTACGAGAAGGTCGCGCACGCCCGCAAGGTTGCCGCTTGCGAGGCCGAGGGCGCGCGGATCGAGGAGGTGTGGAACGACGCGGCGAAGGCCCGGGTCCGTGGGGGGATCGAGGGGACGAAGGTGTCCTACGCCGCGCAGATCGTCGAACGCCTCGTACCCGTGCTGGACGGCGTGGCGCAGGAGATCGGCGAGGCGAGCACGGCGGCCTGCATGGCGCGGGACGTGGAGGCGCGATGGTCCGAGGAGGATGCGCGCAAGGCCGAGTGGTGCCTCGACGGCGCACGGGCCAACTTCGCGGCCCTCGTCGATGCGCTGGCCGAGGCGGCGCCGGAGCTCGCCGACGTGGCCGTGGACGTGTCGGCCGACCTCCAGGGCGCAGCGTCCGCCTGCGTCGACGAACGGTTGTTGCCCCACGCGCCACCGCCACCCGAGGGGGCCGATCCCGCCGCCCTCGCCGCGATTCGGCGCCAACTCACGCGAGCGGCCGTGCTCACGCGGGCGCGCGCCAGGGACGAGGCCCTTGCCGCGGTGGACGAGGCCCTCGAGGCGGCGGAGGCCCTGGGCTGGCCGCCCCTGGTCGCCGAGGCCCGGAGCCTGCGCGGGCTCGTGCTGCGCAAGCAGGGGAAGATGGACGAGGCCGTCGAGGCGTTCTTGCAGGCCTACTTCGAGGCCGCCGAGGCCGGCGCCTGGGGCATGGCCGGCGAGACGGCGACGCGGCTCGGGTTCGCCCTGGCCACGCGCCTTCGCCGCCCCGAGGACGCGCGTGCCTGGGCGGGCCATGCAAAGGTCGCCTTCAAGTACGCCGGCGTCGGTGAGGACGATCCGCGCTGGGCGGACTACCTGACGGTCCTCGGCCTCGTCGAAGACGACCTCGGGGACGGCGACAAGGCCATGGAGACCTGGACGCGCGCCCTCGAGCTTCGCCGGCGGGTCCTCGGCCCGACCCATCCGTCGGTGGGCGCGCTGCTCAACAACATGGCCACCGTGCACTCGCGAAGCGGCCGCAACGCCGAGGCCGCCGAACTCTACGCCCAGGCCTACGACGTGTGGCTCGCGGCCCACGGCCCCGAGCATCCGAGCGTGGGGCTGCTCCTCAACAACCGGTCGGTCGTCGAGCAGCGGCTCGGCAGGCTCGACGACGCCCAACGGCATCTCGAAGAGGCCAAGGCCATCTTCGAGAAGGCCCACGGGCCGGACCACCCGATGCTCGCCGACGTCTTCGTCAATCTCGGCAGCGTCTTCGAGGCCAAGGGGGACTACGAAGCCGCCGCGCGCAGCTACGAGCGGGCCTTGGAGATCCGGGAGAAGAATTTCGGACCCGATCACCCGGACGTCGGCTCCGCCTTGACGAATCTTGGCAACGCGTATGCCAAGATGGGAGATCGCTCGAAGGCCCGACGCCTGCACGAACGCGCCCTGGCGATCATGGAGAAGGGGTACGGACCGAAGAGTACGATGCTGGCGTATCCGCTGACGAGCCTGGCCGAGATCGCCCTCGAGGAGGGGCGGCCGGAAGACGCCATCGCCTTGGCCGAACGCGCGGCGAACCTGCGCGAGGCCGGCAAGATCCGTCCCGAGGCCCAGGCCGAGAGCCGGTTCGCCCTGGCGCGGGCCCTGTGGGAAGCCCCGCCGGGGCGTGGTCGGGACCGGGCGCGGGCGCGGGCCGAGGCCGAACGGGCCCGTGAACTCCTCGCCGCGTCCACGGCGAAGGTGGACGAGCAGCGCCGGGCCGTGGAGGCATGGCTCGCCGCTCATGCGCCCGACCGCGACGTCGCCACCCCCTAGCATGGGGCGATGCGCCCCCAAGGCGCGGCTGGTGCGCGAGATGTGGTACTCGTAGGCCGCCGCCATGCTCGACGTCCTGACCGAACGGATCCAAGCCCTCGATTCCGCGATCTGGCAGTGGTACGCGATGCCGATGGTGCTCCTCCTGGTGGGCCTTGCGCTCACCTGGGTCACCGGCTTCGTACAGATTCGGCACTTTCCCCGGGCGGTGCGCATGACCTTCGCCGGGATGCGCACCAAGACGGACGAGGGCTCGGGGGAGATCACGCCGTTCCAAGCGCTTTCCACCGCGCTCGCCTCCACGGTGGGCAACGGCAACATCGGCGGCGTCGCCACGGCGATCCTCATCGGTGGCCCCGGGGCGATCTTCTGGATGTGGGTTTGTGCCACCTTCGGCATGGCGACGAAGTTCGCCGAGGCCGTCTTGGGCGTGCACTTTCGCGTGGATCGGGGCCAGGGAGATCTGGCGAGCGGCCCCATGTACTACATCGTCCAGGGGTTCGAGGGCCGGCGCATCGGTCGGATCCTCGCCGGCGCCTTCGCCTTCTTCGGCATGTGTGCCGCCTTGCTGGGCACGGGCAACATGGCCCAGTCCAACACGGTGGCGCGCACGTTCGTCGAGGCCGCGCGCGAGACGTTCGGGGTGGAGGTGTCCACCCTGGTGCCCGGTGTCCTGATCTCGGTGATCGTCGGCCTCGTGCTCCTCGGGGGGATCCAGCGCATCGCCACCGTGGCGGAGACCTTGGTGCCGTCGATGATCGTGCTCTACTTCCTCGCGGCCATCGCCTACATCGTGATGAACGCGGGGCAGATTCCCCACGTCCTCGGGCTCATCTTCTCGCGGGCCTTCACCCCCATGGCGGCGGTCGGGGGCTTCGCGGGCGCGTCGGTGGCCCAGGCCATCGCCGCCGGGGTGAGCCGCGGCGTTCTGTCCAACGAGGCGGGCCTGGGCAGCGCCCCCATCGCCCACGGCATCGCCAAGGTGCGCCACCCCGCCGAGCAGGGCCTGGTGGGCGTCTTCGAGGTCTTCATCGACACGATCCTGGTGTGCTCGATGACCGCGTTCATCATCCTGTCGAGCGGTCTTTGGCAGGACCCGGCGTACCAGGGGGCGAGCGGAGACCTGACGGCCGCGGCCCTGGGCACGTCGATCCCCTTCGCGCGCCCCGTGGTCGCCTTCTGCTCCTTCCTCTTCGGCTTCTCCACCTTGATCGGCTGGTCGTACTACGGGGAGAAGTGTTTCGAGTTCCTCTTCGGCTCGCGCTTCCTGCCCGGATACCGGGCGATCTTCACCGTCTTGGTCCTCGTGGGCGCGGTCGTGGAGGTCAAGCTCGTGTGGGCCGTGGGAACCCTGCTCAACGGGTTCATGGCGTTTCCCAACCTGATCGGGCTGCTCGTACTCGTGCCCGTGGTGGGGCGACTTGCGCGGGAGTACTTCAACGATCGGGCGCCTGCGCAGGCACGATGAGCACCTGCCGCGGCGGTCCGCCGTCCCGGAGGATCGAAAGCGGGATCTTCGCTCCGACGCCCCGCACCTGTGCGTGGTAGGCCAGTTGGGCGACCGAGGCGACGGGGCGACCGTCCACGGCGATGACCAGGTCGCCGGGTTCGAGCCCCGCCTTGGCGCCGGGGCCGTCGGGCTCGACCTTGGTGATCCGTACGGCCCCGGCCCGGCCGGGGACGGCATCGGGGGCGGCGTTCTCGGCCCGGACCCCGAGTCGGGTATGGCGCAGGTAGCCGCGGGTCCACACCTCCTCGAGGAAGCGCCGGGCCATGGGGGCCGGCACGGCGAAGGCGATGCCCTGGCCGTCGGCCCGCACCGCCGTGGTCACGCCGACCACCCGTCCGTCCGGATCCACGAGGGGGCCGCCCGAGTTGCCGATGTTGATCGAGGCGTCCGTCTGGATGAACGACCACGCGCCGTCCTTGGCCAGATCGGCGGGGCGGCCCAGGTCGTCCCAGTCGCGCCCGAGTCCGCTGACGACGCCCACGGTGACCGTATGGCCCAGGCCGAAGGGTTGGCCCATGGCCATGACCCAGGTGCCCGGCCGGGGGTCGTCCTCGCGCAGCTCCACCGGGGCGAGGCCGAGGCCGGTGGCCGACACCTCGAGCAGCGCAAGGTCCACGAGCGCGTCGGCGTAGACGATGCGCGCCGGGAGGCGGCGCCCGTCGAGGAAGACCACCTCGACCTCGCTGGCGCGGGCGACCACGTGCTCGTTCGTGAGGATCTGACCCGCGGCGGTCACCACCATACCGCTGCCCAGACCTCGCAAGGTGCCGCGGCCGTCGGAGACCTTCGTGACCACGCCCACCACCGACGGGGCCATGCGATCGGCCAGGTCGGCGAAGTCCGGCACCACCACCGTGCGCGGCTCCGGACCCGCAGGGTGACGCCGCGGCCGCTCGTCGGTCGTCCTCGTCTGGTTGGGGACGGTGCGGGAGGGCGGCGGCTCCTCGACACGGCGGCAAGCCACGATGGCCGCGGCGGCGACGGCGAGGGCGAGGACGCGGCCGCGTCCAGGCGCCACGGGCCGCGTCCCGCCGTCAGTCATGTTTCGACTCGGGGTCCTGGGGCGCAGCCGGTGCGGGGGCGGGCACCTCGTCGGGCAGGTCCCAACCGGCCGCAAAGTCCGTCGCCGGGGAGGAAGGGGCCGTTGCGACCGGAGGCGTCGTGGCGCCCGGGGTCGATGCGGCCGGCACCTCGGGTGCGGTGTCGGTCGCGACGGCCGCCGCCTCGGCCTCGGTCGACGGCAGTGGGATCTCCTCGGGGGGCCGAACCTTGTCGCTGACGTCGGGCAATTCCGCCAGATAGGCTCGGTACGCCTCTTCGGTCACCCGTCCTTCACGGATGTGACGGTGGACCGTGCGGACGTCGAACAGGCGAATCGTGTCGGGCGTGGCCATGGCGGCCGGGTTCTACCCCGCGTCCATCACCGCGTCAACGAAGGGGCCCGGCCGTTCGGTGGACCGTGGGCCCTCGGTCGGACGCCGTGGGACGCCACCGGCGGCCGAATCTCCCCACGTCGCCGGAGGCCCCGGGGGGCACACCGGGACGGTTCGGGCCTTGCCATCGCGCCGAGCGTGCATAGGCTGCGGCAGGGCCGCACGGTGGCGGATCGTCCGCACCGTGGAATCCCGCCGCGGCTCCGGCGGTTGTCGCCTGCCGCGTCCGCGGCCGTCGTGCCGCCCGCCGCCTCACCTTTGCACCCGGACTCGATCATGCCTGCCGACAAGTACGACATCCGCGTCCTCAACGATCTCATCGCCCAGGAATCGGCCTTCGTCGAACGCCTCTTCGCCGAGGTGCACAAGGTCGTCGTCGGCCAGGACGAGATGGTCGAGCGCGTGTTCATGGGCCTTCTGTGCGGCGGGCACGTGCTGCTCGAGGGGGCGCCGGGCCTGGCCAAGACCCTGACGGTCAACACGCTCGCGCGCGTGCTCGACCTGTCCTTCAAGCGGATCCAGTTCACGCCCGATCTCTTGCCTTCCGACGTCATCGGCACCGTCGTCTACGACCACCGCTCGGGCTCGTTCACGAGCAAGAAGGGGCCCATCTTCACGAATCTGCTGCTCGCCGACGAGATCAACCGGGCGCCGGCGAAGGTCCAAAGTGCCCTGCTCGAGGCCATGGCGGAGCGGCAGGTCACCATCGGCGACGAGACGTTCCGGCTGCCCGACCCGTTCCTCGTGCTGGCCACCCAAAACCCCATCGAGCAGGAGGGAACCTACAACCTCCCCGAGGCCCAGCTCGACCGGTTCATGTTCAAGGTGGAGGTACACTACCCGTCGGCCGACGAGGAACTCGAGATCATGAAGCGCATGGGTGGCGGGCCGCGGTCCGAGCTGCCCGAGCCCGAGAAGGTGCTCGGTCCCGAGGAACTCAGGCGCGTGCAAGGGGTCCTCGAACGCATCATCGTCGAAGAGCCCGTGCGCCGGTACATCGTGGACGTGGTCGTGGCCACGCGGGATCCTGCGGCGGCAGGCCTCGCCGATCTCGCGCCGTACATCGACTTCGGAGCCTCGCCCCGGGCGAGCATCAGCCTTTTGCAGGCCTCCCGCGCCCATGCGTTCCTGCGGCATCGCGGCTACGTAAGCCCCGAGGACGTCAAGGCCGTGGCCCTCGACGTGCTGCGCCATCGCGTGATCACGAGCTACGAGGCCGAGGCCGAGGGCGTCACGGTCGAGCAGATCGTGCGCCAGATCCTCGAGCACGTGCAGGTGCCCTAGGCTTCGGCCCCCTCGACCCGCACCGCCCACACCGTCCTTCGTCCCGTCATGACCTCAGCCACTCCCGACACGTCGAGCCGTGAAGCGCTACGGCGCAAGACGGCGGAGTTGTTGCGCGAGGTGCGGACCATCGAGGTCCAGACGTCGCGGCTCGTGGACCAGCACCTCGCGGGGTCCTACCAGTCGATGTTCAAAGGGCAGGGCGTCGTGTTCTCCGAGGTGCGTCCCTACGTCCCGGGGGACGAGGTGCGGGCCATCGACTGGCGCGTGACGGCCCGTACCGGCGAGCCCCACGTCAAGCTCTTCTCGGAGGAGCGGGAGCTGACGGTGATGCTCATCGTCGACATGTCCCGCAGCCTCGACCTGGGTTCCGGGGCCTTCGACAAGCGTCATCTCGTGGCGCGCCTTGCCGCTACGTTCGCCTTTTCGGCCATTCGCAACAACGATCGGGTCGGACTCATCGGATTCACCGACCGGGTGGAGGTGTTCGTGCCGCCCCGCAAGGGGCGCAAGCACGTGCTCTCGGTGCTGTCGCGCATCCTGTCCCACGAGCCCGAGTCCCCGGGGACGGATCCCGCCGGCGCCCTCGAGTACCTGTCGCGACTGCGTCACGGCACGACGGTCAGCATCTTCGTCTCGGACTTCGTGTGCGACCCGCCGCCGGGTGTCGATCCTCGCTTCGAACGCGCACTCAAGATTGCGAACCGCAACCACGACATCATCCCCGTGCGGGTCGAAGACCCCATCGAGCACGAGCTTCCCCGCCTCGGCCTCGTGGCCCTCGAGGATCTCGAGGCGCCACGAGCCCGGGGATTCGTCGATCTCGGCCCTCGTGGCCGGCGCCGCTACGCCGTCGAGGTGGGCGAGGAGCGCCGAAGCCTCGAGCGCCTGTTTCGGCGGCTGTCCCTATCGTGGATCGACGTGGCCACGACGGACGACTGGCAGGCCAAGGTGGTCGGGTTCTTCCGCCGGCGGGCGAGGAGGGCGGTGCGATGAAGTCGGTCGCCGCGTGGGCGTTCGCCCTGCTCGCCACGACCGGTGGCGCGGTGGCCGGGTCGGGGGCAACGGGCTTGGCACCGCCTCCCGCCACCGCCGCCGCCGCCGCCGCGGACGTGGCGTCCGACGTGGTCGTCTCGACCCGGCTTTCGCCCGACCCCTCCCACATCGGCGACCTGCTGACCCTCGAGGTGGTCGTGGCCTACCCGAAGGGCTTTACGGTGAGCCTGCCCGCAGGATTGAGCCTTGCACCGCTGCACCTGGTGGACGTCGCCGAGGGGCCGGTCGAGCCCACGGGCGAAGGGCTGCGCAAGGTCTTTACGATCCGGCTCCAGGCCTTCGACGTCGGCGACCTCGAGACCCCGGCGTTTCCCGTGACGTACGTGGACCCCGACGGGGAGGTGCGCACGGTGACGGTGCCGCCGCGGTCGTTTGCCGTCGAGCGGCTCACCGCCAACGAGGTGGACCCGGAGCGCAAGGGTGAGGATCCGCCGATCTCCCTTCCCTATCCCAACGAGACGGCGGAGACGGCCATCTGGGCCGTGCTCGGGACCTTGTTGGCGGTGCTCGTCGCCTACGGGATCTACCGGCGGTTCTTCGCTCGACGCACGGCGCCCCCGGCTCCGCCGCCCATACCGCCGCACGAGGAGGCCCTCGCCCGTCTCGAGGCCCTCGAGGCGCGGGATCTTCCGGGACAGGGGCGGTTCCAGGAGTACTACCTCGAACTGACCGAGATCGCCCGCGCCTACCTGGAACGACGCTTCGGGATCCCGGCCCTCGACCGCACGACCGAGGAGATCCGGCGTGCCCTGGTGCGCGCCGGATCGCGGATCGCCCCCATCGATCCCGACGCCTTCGTACGCTTCCTCCAACGGGCGGACCTGGTGAAGTTCGCACGCATGGAGGCCGAGCAGGACGAAGCGCGCCGGGCCATGGAGTACGTGCGGGAGGTCGTCGAAGCCACACGGCCGGACCGTGGGGCCTCCGAAGCCGGTGGGGCGGGGACCGATGCTCGGCGGGGCGGGCCCGGCGAAACGAACCGATCGTCGAAGACCTCGTCTCCCACGGATGGAGGTGCGTCGTGACCTCCGTGCGGACGTTCGCCTCCGTCCTCGGGTTCGCCGTGGCCTTCGTGGCGGCGGCGTTCGGCGTCGTGGCGGCCGTGGCCGGGCCCGAGCTGCGCTTCGTCGAGCTCGGTGAGCCGTACCAACTGCTCGTCGCCATCGTTCCCGTCCTGGCCTTCGGGGCGCGGGCGTGGTTGCGCCCTGCGCCGGCCACCTTCGGCTTCAGCCGCCATCGTGCGGCCTCGAAGGCCGCGGGGCGCGGGATCCGGGTGCGTCTGGCCCACGTCCCCGATGGACTTCGGCTCGCGGCCGGGGTGCTCATGGCCCTTGCGCTCGCGCGGCCCCAATCGTCGCGCCTTTCCGACGTCGTTCGGCACGAGGGCATCGACATCGTGTTCGCCCTCGACCTGTCCGAGTCCATGGAGGCCGGGGACCTCTTTCCATCGCGGCTCGAGGCCGCCAAGGCGGTCATCGACGAGATGATCGCGGCGCGTCCCCATGATCGCATCGGGCTCGTCGTCTTCGGGGCCACCGCCTCCACGGTGTCCCCCCTGACCATGGATCACGACGTGCTGCGGGCGCTCTTGCGCAAGCTCCGGATCGGGCTGGTCGACGGTACGCGGACCGCCATCGGCGCCGGGCTCGGGGTCGCCCTCAATCGCCTCGAGGAGTCCGACTCGGAGAGCAAGGTCGTCGTGCTCCTGACCGACGGCGTGCACAACGCCGAGGGTATCGACCCCGACGCCGTGGCGAGCGAGGCGGCGGAGCGGGGCGTCAAGGTGTTCACCGTCCTGATGGGCCGCCACGGCACCGGAAGCATCGATCCCGCCCGCCTCGAACGGATCGCGAGCGTGACCGGTGGGTACGCCTACACGGCCGAGGACGTCGAGGCGCTGCGGACCACGTTCCAGGACATCCTCGATCGCCTCGAGAAGTCCGAGATCGAGGGGCGGCGGATCCGGGCCGAACTCTTCGGGTGGCCCGCGGCCATCGCCCTGCTCTTCCTGCTGCTCGATGCGGCCTTGCGCAACACCTTCCTACGGAGGTTCCCATGAGCGCCTCGTGGGTGGTCACGTGTGCAGCGACGACGGTGTGGCGTGCCGGCGGAGCACCCGGCGTCGTCACGGCGGAGTCGGCCGTGGTGGACACCCTGGTGTGGGCGCGCAGCGACCTTGCGTGGGTCCCCGTCGCCGCCGGCCTGCTGGTGGCGGGCCTCTACGCCTACGGGGCCCTGGCGCGGCGGAAGCTGATCCGGAGGTTGGGCAACGTGCGCCTGGTGGAACGTTTGGTCGCCTCGGTGGACGGCACGAAACGTGCGCTGGCCACGGTCGCTGCCGTACTGGCGACGGTCCTGCTCGCGGTGGCGCTCGTGCGGCCCCAGTATGGCGGGGAGGCACGGGTGATCCCGGCCAGCGGGATCGATATCGTGCTGGCCGTCGACTACAGCAAGTCCATGCTCGCCCGCGACGTCTACCCCTCCCGTACCGAACGCCTCGAGGCGGAGCTGCGGCACTTTCTCGACGACGTACGGCGTCGAGGCGACCGCGTGGGCGTGGTGGTGTTCGCGGGGGAGGCACGGGGACTGCCGCTGACCCGGGACACCCGCCTCATCGACCTGTACCTGGAGAAGGCCGACCCGCGCACCGAGGAGCCGGGGGGGACCGCCATCGGGAAGGCCATTCGATTGGCGCTCGCCTTCCTGGTGGATGCGCGCCGGGAGGAGGAGGCCCGCGCCGCCGAGGAGGGGCGGACGGCGGCATCGCCGAAGCAGGTCATCGTGTTGCTGACGGACGGGGAGGACACGGCCTCGAATCCCCTGGCGGCGGCCGACGAGGCGGCCAAGCTGGGGATCCCCATCTACACCGTGGGGATCGGCTCGGTCTCCGGGGAACCGATCCAGACCTTCGACGAGGAGGGCAACCCCACGGGCTACGTGCGCGACGAGGAGGGCAACTACGTCATGACCCGCCTCGACGAGAAGACCCTGCAGGAGATCGCGCGGCGCACGGGCGGGCGGTACATCCGCGTGGCGTCCGATCGCTTCGGTCTCGACGAGGTGCGGGCGGCCATCGAGTCGTTCGGGGCCGAGGCCCACCGCGACCGTATCGAGGTGGATCGGGAGGAAGGGTTCGCCTACGTGGTCGGTCCGGCCCTCGGGCTCTTGTGCATCGCGCTCGCCCTGCCGGATCGCAGACGAAGGAGGACCGCAGCATGATCCGTCCTGGGGTGCTTGCTGGACTCTTGCTCGCCGGCCGGATCGCCACCGCGCTTTCGGCCCCCGATCCGGACGTGGAGGCGAGCATCGAAGCGTACGAGAATGGGGACTACGAGCAGGCCCAGGCCCTTCTCGACCGCGCCATCGAACGGCGGGGGGAGCGCCCGGAGCTGCTCTACGACCGAGGCCTTCTGGCCATGGCGCGCGGCGACGTCGAGGCGGCGCGGGCGGACTTCGAGCGCGCGACGGAGTCCGAGCACCCGCAGGTTCGGGCGAGCGCCCACTACGAGCTGGGCAACCTGGCCTTCGATGCGGAGGACTGGGACGGAGCCATCGAGGCCTACATCGAGTGCCTCAAGCTGCGGCCGGACCACGAGCACGCCAAGTGGAACCTGGAGCTGGCGCTCGAGCGCAAGCGCGAGCAGCAGGAGCAGCAGCAAAAGCAGGAGCAAGAGCAGCAAGAGGAGCAAGGCGAGGGCGGCGACCAGGAGCAGCAGCAGAAGGGGGGCGAGGAGGAACGGCAGCAGGAGGGCGGCGACCAGGGCGAGAAGGAGCAGCAGGAGGAGGCAGGAGGCGACCAGGAGCAGCAGCAGCAGGACGGCCAGGGCCAGGAGGAGCAGCAGGCAGGGGGCGACCAGGGCGAGGAGGAGCAGCAGGAGGGCGGCGACCAGGGCGAGGAGGAGCAGCAGCAGGAGGGGAGCGAGGGACAGGACTCGAACCGACCCCAGGCCGGTGACGAAGGCGGCGACGAGGGGACGGAGGCGGCCCCCGACCAAGCGGCCCAAGCCCGCCCCATCGATCGGGCGGACGTGGACCGGGCACTCGAGGAACTCGATCGGCAGGATCCATTCGTCTTCGGACGGCCCTCCGGTCGCGGACGAAAGGTCGAGAAGGACTGGTGATGTCCATCCACCGACGCACCTTCGTCACGGCCCTCGGTGCGAGCTTGTTCGCCGCCGGGCGTGCGCGCGCCCGCGAACTCTCGGTGCGTGTCGAGGCCGATCGGTCGCGGCTCTTCGTGGGCGACACCCTGCAGTACAGGGTCGAGATCACGGCCGAGGACGTGGGCCGCGTGCCGGAACCCATCCTGCCGAGCGCCCTCGATCAGGCCTTCGAGGTTCAGGGCCCCTTCATCGGTTCGTCGTCGCACATCGTCGCGACGGGAAGCCGGATCACGCGGCGGGAGACGCGGACGTACACCTACGAACTCGTTCCGCTGCGCGCGGGTGTCTTCGACCTTCGCGCCTTCGTCCCGGGGCCCGGCGGCACGCGCATCGCCTCCAATCCCCTTCGCGTCGAAGTGGTGGGCGGAGCCCAAGCCATGGCGGGCGCCGGGTCGGCGAGTGCCGCCCCACAGGCCGATCCGACGCGGGACGTACACGGCTTTCCCAAGCCCACGGAGCCGGCCGGCGACGTGTTCGTATGGGCCGCGGTGGACCGTGACGAGGTCTACGTCGGCGAGCAGGTCAACTACACGCTCGACGTCTACGAGCGCAACCGCTTCGTCAACGTCCAGATCCGCAACCTGCCCTCCTTCAAGGACTTCTGGACCGAGGAGTTGCCGGAGGGACAGGAGCGGCGCGAGAGCGTCGGCGGCGTTCCCTACCGCGTCCATCCGGGGCTTCGACGCGCCCTGTTCCCCCAGCGGGCAGGGGATCTCGTGATCGGATCGACCGAGGCGGTCGTGGGCTTGCGCAGGATCGTGCGTTCGCCGGAGGTCGTCGTCCACGTACGACCGCTGCCGGCCAAGGGCCAGCCCAAGGACTTTCGGCCCCACAACGTGGGGGACTTCGGCATCGAGGCGACCGTCGACCGGCGCAGCGTCCAACAGGGCGAGCCGCTCACGCTCACGGTCACGGTGCGGGGCACGGGCAACGTGCGCTTCGTCGACCCGGACCCATGGCCGGCCCTCGACGGCTTGCGGCGTTACGATCCCACCGTCGAGGTACAGACACGGGTCGATCTCGACGGGGCGGGCCGGATGGTGATCGCGGGTGCCCGGCGATACAAGTTCCTGCTCATTCCCGAGCGAAGCGGTCGTCTGTCGATCCCCGCCCACTCGGTGACCTTCTTCGATCCGCGCACCGAGACGTATCGTACGGCACGCACCAAACCCATCGAGATCGAGGTGACCGCTGGGGCGAGTGGCACGGAGACCGGGGAGCCTGGGACGATCGAGCAAGAAGGGCCCGACGGCGAGCCCATGGCCCTCATGCCCATCTGGACCGGCGACCACCTGCCGCGGGGCCGAGTGCGCGAGCCGTGGCTTACGCCGAAGCGCTGGACGGCGGGGATGGCGACGGTGCCCCTTCTGGTGTTGGCAGGGCACGCGGTACGGCTGGCGCGGGAGCGTGTGCTCGGCCCTGCCGACGCCCGGGCCGCGGCCCGCGCCCGAAGGATGCGTCGCGCCCGGCTCGACCGGCTCGCGACCCTCGTCGAGGCCGACGATCGGTTCTACGCGGAACTGTCGGCGCTCTTGCACGAGGTCGCCGTGGCGCGGATCGGTCCGGATGCGGCCGGGCTTCCGCGGGACAGGCTGCGGCGCCGGTTGGTGGACGTGGGGGTTCCGGAGGACGAAGTCGACCGCTTCGA
This sequence comes from Deltaproteobacteria bacterium, assembly GCA_003696955.1. Taxonomy (GTDB): domain Bacteria; phylum Myxococcota_A; class Polyangia; order Nannocystales; family Nannocystaceae; genus J032. The sequence goes on from RFGU01000028.1 coordinate 39,889, forward strand.
TGCCCTCATGGACGCCTGCGATGCCGCCCGCTTCGGGGGGGCGGCCGCGGGTACGGTCGAAGAGCGCCGCAAGCTGGCAGCCGAGGCGCGTGAGCTGCTCCTTCGGGGCAAACTGGGAAGGCAGGTGTTGCGGTGATGGGCGGACGTACGGGGCGGTGGCTCAGGATGTGGTGCCTTGCGGCCCTGGTGGCGGCGATCGTCGTCATGTGGGCGCGTCCGGCGGCCGCGGACGCCGTGGACGATGCCATGGCTCGGGGTGCTGCGGCCTATGCCGAGGGCAGGTACGAAGATGCCCGGGAGGCATTCGAGGAGGCCGCCTCGCTCCTCGGGGAACCGAACGCCATCGTGGCCTACAACCTCGGCACCACGTATGCGCAGCTCGGAGACCTCGGTCGCGCCACGTACTACCTGACCGTGGCCACCGACCCGCGAACCCACCCGACCCCGGAGATCGCCGAGCGCGCCCGTGCAAACCTGAACGAGGTACGGCGGCGCGCCGAACTCGTTGCGGCGGCCGAGAAGGCCCAACTCGGCCGCCAGGCATCGTGGTGGGCCCTGTTGCTCGACGCCGCCCGCGCCCCGTGGGTGGGCTGGGCGGCGCTCGTGTCCGGCTTCTTCGCCCTCGTGGTCTGGTTCGTCCGACGCAAGATCGCCCGCTTGGCACGGGGTGGTCTGGGGCCGGCGATCATCGTCGTCGCGTCGGTGCTCTACGTCGTGCTCGGTGCCTTGCACGGCCTTGCGCTCCGGGCCGACGCCACCGCGCCCCGCGGCGTGCTCCTCGGCCGGACCGTGACGGTCTACGAACGCCCGAGTCGTCACGCGCCCGAGGCGTTTCAGGCCGTGGGCGGCGCCGAGGTGCGCATCGAAGATCGCGTCTCCGGTTTCGTGCGCGTCCGCCTGCCGGGGAACCTCGTCGGGTGGGTGCCCGCGTCGCAGGTCGGGCGGCTCGACGATCTCTCGGTGAGTGTCGATGCCGGTGGAGGCGGTCGATCCGCGTCGCGGACCGTGCGCGCCGGTTCTGCGGCTCCGTGAGCAGGCCTGCTCCCGTATCCTACATTCTGCTACATGTAGCCATGGCCCGTCTGGGGCATGGCACTTCGTTCGTCGGAGGGATATCCTAATCGACGTGTTGTACGTCGTCGCTACGAAGCTGCGCGCGCGTCACCCGTATCGGGAGCGGGCGGAGACTGCGGGGCGCGTCTTCGAGGGCTACCTGCTCTATCCGCCCACGGTGGGCCGGGGCCTCGTCATCTTCCGTGGCAACACCGGCCGTCGCATGGTGACGACGGCGGTGCGCCGCGTGCTGCGCTCGGAGAACGACGACATCGTCTACGTGGAGACGGCCAACAGCGTCTACCGTCTAGCGATCGGCGACGAGCGCTTGGCGGCGGCCGGTTGATCCTCGTCGGTACGGATCTTCGTCCCGTCACCTCCGACGACCTGGTAGACGGCGGCACGCAGGTACACACCCTCGGTATGGTGCAGGGCCACCGGATGACATGGCGCTGCGCCGAGCACGGCGATTCGGTGTATCGGAACGATCCCATCGACGGCTGCGTCGAGGTGTTCTTCGGTGACGTTGCGGCTGCACGAGCAAAGCACGAAACGGCCTCCGGCCCGCACCCGCGGCAAAAGGCGCGCAGCAAGCCGCGTGAGGGCCTTGGTGGCCCGTCGTACGTCGCCCGGCCGTGCGGCCACCTTGGGCGGATCGGCGACCACGATGTCGAACGGACCGGCCAACGCGTCGGCATCGAGGTCGGCGAACATATCGGCCTCGATCCACTGCGTGCGATCGGCGATGCCGTTACGTGCGGCATTGTCCGCGGCGGCGGCCAAGGCGGCTGCGGAACCGTCCACGCCCACGGTGTCGGCACCGGCCGCGGCCGCCGCGATGGCGAAGCCGCCGACGTGGGTGCCCACGTCGAGGACCCGCATGCCCGGTCGCACCCAGCTGGCGATCGTGCGTCGGTTCTCCCGCTGATCGAGGTATCCGCCCGTCTTCTGCATGGCCGTTCGCGGCACCTCGAAGCGAAGGCCGTACTCCGTCCATGCAACGCGGGGCGGCGGCTCGCACCAGGCCGCAGGGGGCGGCGACACGGTAGGGGCCTCGCAGAGCCGAAGGTACGGCCGCACGCCGGCCTCGAGGTCCAGGCAACGGGCGATGCGGTGCCACGACGCCGTCATGGGGGCCGTGGTCGTGGTGACGACGCGCAGGTCGCCGTATCGGTCGACGACGAGACCGGGCAAGCCGTCGCCTTCCGAGTTCACCTCGCGATATCCGGTGACGGGGCCGTCCGGTCGGAGGCCGAGGGCCCGTCGTGCCGCGAGGGCGGCCCCGATGCGCCGCTCGAGCCAGTCGTCGTCAGGGGGCGTCTCGCCGCGCGCCACCATGCGTACGGTGATCGCGGCGTCGGGGTCCGCAAGGCCGTAGCCCACCGTTCGCCCGGCGGCGTCTTCGACGCGCGCAAGCTCCCCGAGCACCAAAGGACCCCGCATCCGCGCGACGTCCCGGGCACGGATCCAGGGTCCCCCGCGCGGGTCGGCCGCCCGGGCACCGCGACGGAGGCGGATCGTCAGCATGGCCGACGGAGCGGCTACCCGCCTTCACCGTCCCGCGGGATCTCGGGCGGTGCGTCCATGGTGTAGACCCGGGTTTCGCGAGCGATCGCCGACCGCACGTGCTTCGGGGTCTGCATCAACGCGAGGGTCGTGCGGCCGTCCATCATGACCAACGGGCCTCGCACCTTGTCCGCGAGCAATCGATCGATGTCGTCCGGGTTCGGACGGAGATCGAAAGGCTCGTCCCGCGCCATCAGGAATCCCCAGGGCGTGAGGAACGAGGGGACGTGGGACACGTAGCTGTGGACGTGGCCGAATACGGCCTCGAGCGTACGGAACAGGCGGCCGTGGAGGTGGATCTCGTACGGGGTGAGCGAACCGGCCTGCAGGGCGAAGACCCCGCCTGGGGCGAGGACCCGCCGCACGTCCTCGAAGTGCTCCTTGGTGAAGAGTCGAAACGACGGTCCCGATTCGACCGGCTCGGACAGATCCGAGATCACGAGGTCCCACCGGGCGTCCGTCTTGGCGAGATAGGCGAGGGCGTCGCCCACCACCAGGGATAGGCGCGGGTCGGTGAAGGCACCCTGGTGCATGGTCGGCAAGTGTTCGCGACAGGCGGCGACCACCTCGCCGTCGATGTCCACCATGACGACCTCCTCGACCGTCTTCCATTCGAGCACCTCTCGCGCCGTGGCCCCTTCGCCCCCGCCGAGGATCAGCACCCGGCGCGGCGCGCCATGGGCGATGGCGGGCAGATGGACCAGGGGTTCGTGATAGAGGGCCTCGTCCGCCGTCGTCGATTGCAGCTTGCCGTCGAGGATGAGTGCGCGGCCGAACGTCGCCGTCTCGACGATCATCATGTGCTGGTACTCGGTTCGGGTATCGACCAGCACCTTCCGCAGGGCGTGCAGGTGGGTGTCGACGGCGCTTATCTTCTCGCGCCAATAGAGCTCGTAGGAGGCGGAGGCCACGGCCTATCCCTCGGCGGCGCGGGGCAGTCGGACGGGACGGACCGGCGGCAGCACGCCACGGGGCATGTTGCGCTGCTCGTGTCGCCCGGCGCCGAGGGCCGCGACGAGCACCTCGCAGGCGGCCTGCGGATCCGTGTGGGCGCCGCACGTGAAGACGTCGGCTGCGGCGTAGCCGAGCTCCGGCCACGTGTGGATCGAGATGTGGGACTCGGCCAGAAGCGCGATGGCCGTGACCCCCTGGGGATCGAAGCGATGGTGGTTCTCCGCTAGAAGGGTCGAACGTGCGCGCTTGGCTGCCGTTCGGAGCGCATCGAGGACGCAGGCGACGTCGTCGAGCCGCTCGGGCGGGCAGTCGTACATCTCCAGGATGATGTGGGAGCCGAGTGGAGACATAGACCCTTCCTCCGGCGGGTGGTGGGATCGCGGAGGGTAAGGGAGCGGGGCGGCGAGGGCAAGCGGCGTACGATGAAAATTCGACGGTCGGATGGGGCCCCTCGGGGTAAGGGGGCGCGAGTCCGCCGTGGGGGGCCTGCCGTGTCCCGTAGGGTCTTCCCCCCGCGCTCGGACCGCAGATCAGGCCGTGGCGGTGTCCCGGGCGCCGGCGGTGTCGGGGGCGCTCGGCTCGGACGCTCCTGCCGAGCCGGAAACGCCACCGCGGACGCGGGCCTCGAAGGCCGCCTTCTCGTCGGCGGCGATCCACTCCCCCCGCTCGACCCAAGCAGCGACGATGCGTTGGACCGTCCGGGCGAGGTCCTCCACCTGCGCGTCGGTCAGGCCGCGCGTCTCGATGGGGGGACCGATCCGCGTGTGGATCCGGGCGGGGCGCACGATCCACGTGCCCTTGGGCAAGAGGTCGTACATGCCCCGGGCCGCCACCGGGACCACGGGGAGGCCGGCATCGCGGGCGGCGAAGAAGACGCCGCGCCGGAACGGTCGCACCTTGCCGTCCAGGGTGCGGTGGGCCTCGGGAAACGTCAGGATGGAGATCCCTCGGCTCGCGCGCTCCTTGAACGCCTCGGCGATGCGCTGGTAGCGGCCCTCCCGTGCGCGCGGCACCGGAATCGCATTGGCCATGCGCAGCAGCCAGCCATAGCCCGGTACGTGGAGATGGGCCTCGTTCTCGAGCCCGCAGAACACCCCGGGGATGGCCCAGACGGCGATGTGGGCGTCGAGGACGCTCGTGTGGTTGTGGGCGTAGACGCAGGGCCGGCGCTCGTCGAAGGCCGGGTCGATGTCGACGACGATGCGGCTGCCCGTAAGCCGCAGACACGAGGCCAACATCTTCTTCGGGAACGAGGTCTGGAAGCGCTCGAAGGGCACGAAGAGGGAGACCGGGGCCGACAGGGCCACCGCGCCGAGCATGAGGGCGAACGAGCCCGTCCAGGCGGCGATGGAGAGGGGGACGTAGACGAGATCCCGGGCCGTCCGGGTCTTGCGAGGTTTGTCGGGCATGGCCGGTGGGCGGGCCTTATAGCGCGCTCGGTGCGGCCGTGCCCAGGGGGGCCGAAGTCCCGGTGCGCACCCCACGTGTCCAGGTACGGAGGCGGCGTCCGTGTCGACGTGCGGCGTTCGTCCTCCGGGGGGAGGCAGGGGACCGCGGCCTTGGGCGCGTCCCGGCCGCCGCTGGTAACGTGCGTCCCGTGCTCCTTCGGCGCCCCACGACGGGGCCGCGGCGCCGGCCGTCTTCGCCGCGGCCACGGTCCCGCGTTCGGTCCGTCGGCCCGTCGCTCGCCGTCCTCGCGGCCGTCTGGCTCGGTCGAGCGGGGCCGGCCCGTGCGGCCCCGCCTCCGGACGTGCTCCTGCGCCCTTCGAACGAGCCCGTGTACTCGGTGGGCGCGGAGTTTCGCGTGCCGGTACTCCTCGGCGGCGGGGCCGCGGTGGTGTCGCCCCCGGTGGGGTTCGGTGCGACCTTCGTGTTCCGATACCACGGCGTCCCCCTCGGCGTGGCCCGACTCGGCGGGCTCCTCGCGGTCGGCCACGATCGCGTCCTCGACCGCCGAACGATCGTCTACGCCGACGAAACGGGGACGGAGCGTCGGGCCGTCCGCTGGGCCGCCCACGACCAGACCACGTTCCTGACGGGACCTACGGTCCAGTTGCCCCTGCGCCGGGTGTTCCTGGAGGTGGGGGCGGGCGTGGGGCTTGCCGTGGGCAACCTGCTGCGTCCCGTGCCCGGCGATCCCACCCGCGAGACCCGGGCCTTCGGCGTGGGATTCGCCGTCCGCGGGGATGCGACCCTCGGGATCCCCTTCGCGTCGGGCCACGGCCTGCTCGTCGGCCTCACCTTCACCAAGGTGTTCTCCAACGTGCGCACGACGGAGGATCCGGCCCTTGCCGACGACCCGAGTGCGCCGCAGGATACGGCCCCGTTCGACATGACCCTCGCCCCCTTCGTGGGGTACCAAGGATGGTTCTGAATGAACCTCGAATTGCGCCCCCATCCCCGTCGCGTCGCGCCGCCAGGTCCGGTGGTGTGCGTGGTGCTCGACGGCGTCGGCATCGGACGCGGCGACGAGACCGACGCCGTGGCCCTCGCCCACACGCCGTGGATCGATCACGGCATGACCCTTCCGAGCGCCACGAAGCTCCTCGCCCACGGACGGGCGGTGGGGATGCCGTCGGACAAGGACATGGGCAACAGCGAGGTGGGCCACAACGCCCTCGGTGCGGGCCGCGTGTTCGACCAGGGGGCCAAGCTCGTGGACCGGGCCATCGAAAGCGGCGCCCTCTTCGAGGGAGAGACGTTCCGCGCCATGGTGGAGCATCTGAAGCGCACCGGCGGAACGTTGCACCTTGTCGGGTTGCTCTCCGACGGCAACGTCCACAGCCACATCGATCACGTGTTCGCGCTGCTCGACGGGGCGAAGGCCGCGGGGATCCGGCGGATCCGGCTGCACGTCCTGCTCGACGGGCGGGACGTGCCGGAGGGGACGGGGATCGACTACGTGCGGCGGCTCGAGGCCAAGCTCGAGAGCTTGCGGGCGGAGGGGGTCGATGCCCGGATCGCCAGCGGCGGCGGGCGCATGGTCACCACCATGGATCGCTACGAGTCGGACTGGTCCATCGTCGAGCGGGGGTGGCGGGCCCACGTGCTCGGTGATGCACGGCCGTTTCCTTCGGCCGAGGAGGCGGTGGAGACGCTGTATCGGGAGTGCGGCCGAAGCGACCAGCACATGCCGCCCTTCGTCGTGGTCGAGGGCGGACGTCCGGTCGGGACCATCGAGGACGGGGATGCCGTGGTGTTCTGGAACTTCCGCGGGGACCGGGCCGTCGAGATCTCCCGTGCCTTCGAGGAGGACGACTTCCGCGCCTTCGACCGGGTGCGCCGGCCCGACGTGTTCTATGCCGGGATGATGCAGTACGACGGCGATCTGCACATTCCCAAGCGGTTCCTGGTGGCGCCGCCCGCCATCGATCGGACCATGGGCGAGTTGCTCGCCCATGCGGGAAAGGTGCAGCTCGCGTGCGCCGAGACCCACAAGTTCGGCCACGTGACCTACTTCTGGAACGGCAACCGGTCGGGCAAGTTCTCGGACGAACTCGAGGACTACGTGGAGGTTCCGTCGGGGATGCTCGCGCCCGGGGACCATCCCTGGATGAAGGCCGGGGAGGTCGTGGATGCCATCGCCCGGCATTTCGACCGCCGGCACTACGACTTCGTACGGGTGAACTTCGCCAACGGCGACATGGTGGGGCACACCGGGGACTTCGAGGCGGCGCGGCTCGCGGTCGCGTGCGTCGACTTCACCCTCGGTCGCCTGCGGCGCGCGGTCCTGGACCGGCAGGGGGTCTTGGTGGTCACGGCGGACCATGGCAACGCGGACCACATGTTCGACCGAGATGCCGACGGGCGGATCCACGTGCGAACGAGTCACAGCTTGAATCCCGTACCGTTCTGGATCGAAGATCCGCGCGAGGCCGCCGGTGGTCCGCGGCTGCGACACCTCGAGCGGCCCGGCCTCGCCAACGTGGCGGCCACGTGCCTCGAGCTGCTCGGCTTCCTCCCGCCCGAGGACTACGAACCGAGCCTCCTTGCGCCGACGCCATGAGCTTCCACGGGCACTGGTGGACGATCTGGCCGCACCTGCGGGGTACGGTTGCGCCGCCGCGTCCCGGTGTGCCGGTTCCGTTTCGGACCGTCGTGGAAGATCCGAAGCGGGGCCCCGTCCCTCTGAGTGGTGCCCGCTACGGTGAGGGGAGGGATCTGGTGGTGGTCGTGCACGGGATGGGAGGGCGTCACGACAGCGCATACGTCCTGCGCCTCGTCGCCGCCCTGCGTCGTGCCGGGCTTGCGGCGCTGGCGATCTCCCTGCGGGGCGCCGACGGATCGGGGGCGGATTTCTACCATGCCGGCATCGTCGAGGACCTTGCCGCGGTGCTCGCTGCGCCGGATCTCTCCGGTGCCGAGCGCGTCGCCGTGGCCGGCTTCTCCCTCGGCGGGCACGTGACCTTGCGCTTCGCCCTCGCGCCCACCGATCCCCGCGTCCGTGCGGTGGCGGCCATCTGTCCGCCGTTCGAACTCGAGCGCACGCTCGCCCACATCGACGCACCGCGCTCCTATCCATACCGGCGGCATCTGCTCGCGGAGCTGGTGCGGATGTACGCCAAGGTGGCCGCCCGCGGGAACGGCCCCGTGCCACTTTCCCGCGCGAAGCGGATCCGGTCCATCTATCGGTGGGACACCGAGATCGTGGCCCCGCGCTTCGGTTTCGAAAGTGCCGAGCACTACTACGCCGAGACGAGCGTGGGGCCCCACCTGCCGGAGGTTCGGATCCCCGCCCTCGTCGTGGCCGCGCGGCACGATCCCATGGTCCCCCTCGCTTCGCTCGAACCGTCGCTTTCGCGGGTGCGCGGCAGCGACCGTGTCGATCTGCGCATCGTCGACCGCGGCGGCCACGTGGGGTTTCCCGCGAGCGCCCGACTCGGCGACGCTCCGGACGGCACCCATCTCTACGACGACGTGGCCGCGTGGTTGCGGACCCGACTTTCGGCGTAGGGAAGGGCGGGCGCCGCGTCCTGCGGCGCACGACCTACGGGCGGAGGAAGGTGCCCGAAGACGGGCGGTCAAGGGGGCGGCGCCGCCGTGATCGTGACGGTCCGTCCGTCGGCGAGGCCCAGGGAGATCTTCGTGCCCACCGGAACGGTGGTCAGTCCCACGAAGAGATGGCGGCGGGATCCGGTGACGTCGTGGCCATCGACCCGGACGACGACGTCGCCGGGGCGGAGACCGGCGGTCGCGGCCGGGCCGCCGGGACGCACGGTGGCGACGCGCAGGGGCGGGTCGTCGCGGTCGAAGAGGCCCGGAGCGTTCTCGACGGAGAAGCCGAGGTCCCCCATCGAGGCTTCGTCCAGGTCGGGTCGGGAATGCACGACGGGGATCTCGCCCACGTCGACCTGCTCGCCCGCCACGACCTGAACCGTCATGCCGACGTGCCCCTCCATGATCCCGGCGCCGACGGGAAAGCCGACGATCCGCGCGGGTCCTGCCGGTACGCCCTCCAGCCGAAAGCGGCCGTCGTCGCCGCTTACGTGGGGGCCGGAGGCCGTCGAGGTGTCGAACACCAAGGCCGAGCCGGCACCGAGGTGCATCGTGGCGATGCCGGCAACGGGTTCGTTCGTCTCCACGTCTACGTAGCGGCCGGTCACGACGCCGCGGCCGGCGACGACGACGACCACGCCGTCGGTCACGGCATCCGGTTCGATCACGACGCCCTCGGCCTTGCCGCTGCCTGCGTCGGATTCGAGATGCACGGTGTACGTTCCTGCCGGCACGTCCTCCACGACGAAGTTCGAGGTGTGCGAGAAGGCGCTTCGCGCCACGGGGGTTCCGCCCGAATCCACGATGGAGATCGTGTAGCGCTCCGGGGCGCCCGTGCCGGCCATGCGCACCGTGCCGGCGACCGCGCCCATGGGCTCGATGACCACCTCGGTCTCGCTTCCGGCCTCGACGTGTTCGACGTATCCCTCGCCGCCGGAGCGCTGCGTCGCGAAGACGGTGTAGCGCCCTGCGGTCAGTCCGGTCACCTCGAACTCGCCGTCGGCGTCCGTGAGGTTCGGTGGCGCGAAGCCGTCCGTCAGGTGCATCTGCGCCATCCGCCACCCCGTCCCCCGCTCGGCATCGTCTCCGTCCGCCTCCCGGACGACCGTCACCAGCGCATCGGGGATCGGTTCGCCCCCCGGGCCCACGACGCGGCCGCGGATCGACGCGCGGGCCGCATCGATCCGCAACTCGACCTCGGCGGTGCGGCCCGCGACGACCTCGACGGACACCCCTTCGGGCTCGTCCGAAGGGCCTCCGAAGATGACGAAGGACGTCTGCCACGGATCCTTCGCGAAGACCCGGTAGGTGCCGGGGGCGAGGCCCTCGAAACGAAACGCCCCGTCGTCGGTCGTACGTGAAAGGGTGTTCCAGCGGACGTTCGGACCGGCGATCTCGACGTGGACGTTGCCTACGGGGGTGCCTTCCCGGTCGAGCAGACGCCCTTCGACGGCGCCCACGTCGGGGAACTCGAGGCGCACGCCCTCGACGTCGCGGCCCTTCGGCACGTCGACCTCCACCGCGTCGTCGCGCGTATCCACGGTGGAGGTCCGTACGAACACGGCGTAGCTGCCGGGCGCAAGGCCGCGGATCCGGAACCGTCCGTCGCGGTCCGTCCTCGCTCCGCGACCGGAAGGTTTCGTGCCCTCCGCGGCGAGGGGAGCCGCGCGCACGTCCACGCGGGGGACCGGGCGGCCCGCTTGGTCCACGACCCGTCCGACGATCGATCGTCCTTCGTCGAGATGCCACACCAGGCCCGTGACGGGGGCGTCGGCGACGTCGAGGACCTCCGGGGGCCGGTCGGGCGCAAGGCCGTCGTTGCACCCCACGTACACCGTATAATGCCCCGGCAGCACGCCGCGCAGGGTGACGACCCCGTCGGGGTCGGGGCCTCCCTGGCGCGATAGTCCACGCGCGCGATCCTCCAGGGTGACGCGGCCCCGGGTGCACGGACGCTCGTCCTCACCGAGGACGATGGTGCCCTGGACGACGGTGGCGGGACGGAGGCGGATCTCCAGTTCGTCGGAGGTCGCGCCGAGCCCGAGGTCCGCCGCGGCGTCGGCGATCCCGAAGCCCGTGTCCGTCTCGGCAACCGGCTGGTACCGCCCCGGACGCAGGCCGTCGATGCGGAAGCGCCCGGATGCGTCCGTGGTGGTCCAGGGCTTGCCACGGTGGCCGAAGTCGCCGTGGGCGTACACCCGTGCGCCTTCGACCCCGCCGCCGTCGGCGTCCACGACCCGCCCCACGAGTACCGAGGCGGGCAGCAGCCTGACGACGAAACGGTGGCCGGGCACCAGCCCGTTGTCTCGACCGCTGGCATAGCCGTCGGCCGTCGCCGATGCGCTGCC
>RFGU01000157.1 GCA_003696955.1 Deltaproteobacteria bacterium
ATCGCGTTCGCGAACTGCTTCGTCACGGCACTGGTGACCGACGACTTCGAAGGACGCTTCGACCCGTCGCGTGTGGACGCCCTCGAGGCCATGCACGCGTCGTGGGCGGACGATACGACGACGATGCTACACGACACCGGGGCCGTCCTCGCGAACCCGGAGGTCTTCGCCGCGAAGGTGGTGTGGGACTTCTGGGTGTACTGGGCATTTGCGTGCCAGTACTTCTTCCAGGGACTCTACCGGCTCACCGGGGAGGAACACGAGGTCTTCGCGCACATCGGCCGCGCCTTCTACGAGCGCAACGCGAAGGCCCAACGCATCTTTCGGACGTGGGCGATGGCCGCCGACCGCCGCGTGCGCCGAGCGTTCGTGGGGGCCCCATTGTTTCCTTCGTTCGCGGCCGAGCGCCACCTCGATCTCGTGCCGGGGAAGTCGCCGGAGGAGACGCGAGCCCTCTTCGTGCGTCTATTGGACGAAGCCGACGAGATCCTCGACGAGATCGCGGGTCGTGCCCTGCGGACGGTGGCGCCGAGTGACGCCGCGCGCCTGCGTGCGGCATGGGTGGACGAGGGGCTGGTGCGACCGGCGACTTCGTCGCGCCTTGCCGTCGAGAAGATGCGCGGTGGGGCGCGCCGCAAGGCCTTGGGCGGTGTGGCGCGGGACGTCGAACGGATCCTCGGCCGCCTGGATGCCGACGCCTCGTCGCTGGCGACGGCGTGGGGCGCCCCGGCGGGTGGCCAGGCCTGATCCCATCGCCCTCGTGAAGGCCTGGGTCCGGCGCGTGGTCGTCGGTGAGGGCCTCTGTCCGTTCGCGGCAGGGCCCCTCGCGTCGGGGCGCGTCGCGTTCGCACGCATCGAAGGGCCGGATGTTGCGCACGTCGCGACGGAGATCGGCCTGGCGGCCCGCCGACTGCTCGCCGCGCCGCCGGCGCGGATCGAGACGGTGCTCTTGGTGTGTTCGGAGCCGTGGCTTTCGTTCGATGCGGCCCTCGACGTGGCCGCCCTGGTGTCCGCGCACCTCGAAGCGACGGGCCTCGCCGATCGGTTGCAGGTGGTGACGTTCCACCCGGACTTTCGCTTCGAGGGGGCTGAAGCCGACGATCCGGCCAACGCCACCAACCGGGCGCCCCATCCGGTCTTCCAGCTGCTGCGGCAGGCGTCCGTCCATCAGGCCACCGAAGGGCGCGATCCGGCACACATCTGGCGGCGTAACGCAGCGCACCTGCGCCGGCTCGGACCTGCGGCGGTCGCCCGGCTCTCCGACCCGGCCCATCTCATGCAGGTGGAGACGCCGGAGGCCGTTGGGCCGAAGTCGCGTTCGCGGCCAGCAGGTCGCGCTCGGTCATGAACGCGAACAGGGGCTCGGGGGGAAGATCCCCGGCACGCGGGTCGCCGAGGGCCGCCAGGGTGTCGCGGCGTGCCTCCCACAACGACCGTTGCAGGCGGCGCAGGATCTCCTTGCGCTTGCGGGGAAGCCCGATGGTGTAGACGAGATCGAGGATCGGCTCCTGGCCGCGGTAGTAGCCCCCGAGGTTCTCGGCGAAGTAGCGGCCTTCGGCCATGAGCCTGCGGGCCGCGTCGCGGAACATGCGGCGTACGTTGTCAAGGGCGGTCATGGTGGGCTGGGCGGCCCGTAGCTGCTCGTCGATCCACGACGTGTCGAGGTGGAGATCGAGCATGTAGGCGTGGACCCAGACGTTGTAGTAGGTGGAGACGTCGAAGGCATACTTGGCCCGCATGAGGGCGAAGCTGCCGAAGGTCTCGTACAGCTGCCGGTAGATCGGGATCGTCGTGTCGAACCGATACTGCATGAACCGGTCGTACTTGGCGATTCGTTCGGCGAGGGCCGGGGCGTCCTCGCCCGCGTGGTCGCGCAGCACGAGGTCGGCGATCTGGTCGTTCTCGGTGGCGATGAAGTCCGAGCCCGGGCTGTAGAAGGGGTCGGAGAAGGCGGCCGACTCGCCGGTTCGCACCACGCGGTTCGGCTCGTAGAAGCCGCGGGTGCCGTAGGCGAGTTGGCGATAGCCCATCAGGTCGACGAAACCGCCCTTGCCGAGCAGCGTGTCCACCGCCTTGTGGCTGCGCAGGAACTGGGCGAAGGCGTCCTGCTTCTGCAGCGCGGGCGTCACCACGTCCTTGTGGCCGACGACGCCGATGCTGACGATCCCGTCGCGCAGCGGAATGAACCAGATCCAGTAGCCCGGGTAGCAGAAGTGGTTCGTGGAGAGGAACCGCGAGGTGTGGCGAACGCGGGCGCGAAAGGCCTCCGGACCGAGGTCGTCGATGCTTTCGATGCCCGTGGCCCGACCCCAGACGCTGGCGATGGGAAGATCCACGGGGACCGGCGCCTCCTTGCGCGTGCGGGCCAGGAGGCGTGCCCGTCCGGTGGCGTCGACGAACCATCGGCAGGTGCGTCGCACGCGGTGGCCAGTGGCGTCCTCGACGTCGAATGCGTGGGGGCGATTGCCGTCCGAGAGGTCCGGATCGCGAACGGCGACGTCCTCGAAGACCGCCACCCCCATCTCACGGTTCATCGCCCGCAGGTCCCGGTCGAAGCGCGCCCGATCGATCTGGAACGACGGGTGGTACGGGTAGCCGTCGGTACCGATCTCGGACAGTTCGAAGAGGCTGCCGTCCTTCTTCTCGGTGTCGAAGAAGTAGCGCAGGCCGTTCTTGAACAGATGATGCTCGACGAGGTAGCGGTTCAGCCGCACCTTGCGGGCGAGGTAGTTGGCGGCGATCTCGACGGTGGACTCACCCACCTTGTAGCCGCCCTCCCGCCGGCGCTCGAAGACCGCGATGGAGAGGTCCGGGGCGGCGAGGCGAAGCTGCCGGGCGAGCAGCCCGCCGGCGAGGCCGCCGCCGACGATGGCGACGTCGAAGTCGTGGGCGCGGGGCATGGCGGTTCCTCCGCAAGAAGGCGTCGCGTGAAGGCTAGCAGGTAGGAGATGGCTTCAGCAGCCGGGACCGCACGCGCGCGTGACCACGCCCACGCCCCGGTCGTCGCCCAGTGGGGGTCGGTCTGTCCCGTCACCGGAACCGGCCGGCTGCACAGGGTTTGCCGCATCTTCCGGCGTCCCGCAGGTCGGTCGCCGCTCACCGGCGTCGCCGCCGACGGCCGACGTCGTCGGCGGGGGCGCGCCGCCGGCGTCGCCGCCGATGCAGCGCCTTGCGGACTTCGCCCAAGAGCAGGACGGGGAGCGCGGCGAGCAGGATCTCCAGCCAGCGGGCCGGGGGTAGGGCCTCCGTGTGGAGAACCCGTTGCAGCGGCGGAGCGTAGACGGCGGCCACCTGCAGCCCGACGGTGACCGTCCAGGCCACCAGCAACCAGGGGTTCGAGAAGGGGGAGGTCCGCAGGAGGCTCCGGCCGAGGGTTCGGAAGTTGAAGACGTTGACCTTCTCGAGGATGACGATGGCTGCGAAGGCCGTCGTATGGGCGGCCACGAGGGATGCTCCGGCGCCCGCCCGGGCTCCGTGGAAGAGCCAGAGGGTGCAGCCGCCGATGTACAGGCCCAGGAGCAGGACCGTCACGATCCCCTCGCGGTCGAGGATCGGCTCGTCGACCGGCCGCGGCGGCCGCTCCATGATCCCCTCCTCGGCCGGTTCGAGTCCGAGCGCCACCGCGGTCAATCCGTCCGTGACGAGGTTCATCCAGAGGATCTGCACGGGCAGGAGGAGCAGTGGGCCGCCGAGGAGGATGTTCGTCGCGATGGCCACGATCTCCCCCACGTTGGACGAGAGCAGGTACCGCACGAACTTCTGGATGTTGTCGTACTGGCGGCGCCCTTCCTCCACCGCCTCGACGATGGAGGCGAAGTTGTCGTCCGTGAGCACGATGTCCGCCGCCTCCTTGGCGACGTCGGTCCCCCGCCGACCCATGGCGATCCCGATGTCGGCCTTCTTGAGCGCGGGCGCGTCGTTGACCCCGTCACCCGTCATGCCGACGACCTCCTCGAGATCCTGGAAGGCCGAGACGATGCGCAGCTTGTGCTCGGGGCTCGTGCGGGCGAAGAGCACGGATTCGTCGCGGAGGATCCGGCGCAGCCTCGTATCGTCCATCGTTTCGAGTTCGGCGCCCGTTACGGCGCGTGAGACGTCGAGACCGATGCGCCCGGCGATGGCCAGCGCCGTCGGGGCAGCGTCGCCCGTGATCATCACGGTTCGGATCCCCGCCCTTCGGGCCGTGGCGATGGCGGCGGGAACCTCGGGCCGCGGCGGATCGAGGATCCCCACGAAGCCGAGGAAGGTCAGGTCCTGCTCGATGCGCTCGGCGTCGAGCGGGAGATCGTCGGTCCATCGGCGCCGGGCCAGGGCCAGGGTCCGCAGCCCGCGTCGCGCCATGTCCTCGATGGCTGCCGAGATGGCCCGGCGCTCGGCCTCGTCGAGGGGGCGCTCGAGGTCGCCGTCGAGGATTCGGGTGCTCCGGGCGAGGACGATCTCGGGGGCACCCTTGACGTGGGCCCACCACCCGTCGTCCCGGCGCTCCACCACGGTCATGCGCTTGCGCCGCGAGTTGAAGGAGAACTCCGCCACGATCTCCGGATGGACCGGGGGCGAGATCCACGCCTTGTAGGCCGCCGTGACCAGGGCCGCCTCCGTCGGCTCGCCGACGTGGCGCCAGCGGCCTTCGACCTTCTCGAGACGGGCATGGTTGCACAGCAGCCCGGTTTCGAGCAGAGCGACGAGATCGGGGCGGCGTGCGGGTTCGACCTTCCTCCCGTCCACTTCGAAATGTCCGGCCGGATCGTAGCCGACGCCGGTCGCGTCCACCGTGCCCGCCCGCAGCCAGACGTGTTGCACGGTCATCTCGTTCTGGGTCAAGGTGCCGGTCTTGTCCGTGCAGATCACGGTGGCCGCGCCGAGGGTCTCGGCAGCCTGCAGGCGGCGCAGGAGCGCCCGGCGCCGGACCATGCTGCGCACCCCGAGGGCCAAGGTGATCATCACGACGGCGGGCAACCCCTCGGGGACGACGGCGACGGCCAGGGAGACGCCCGTCATGAACATCTCGAGGGCCTGCTTGCCGGTCCAGAGGCCGCCGAGGGCGACGGCGGCCGCCACGAGGATCGATGCGATGCCGAGTTGGCGGCCGAGCCCCGCCAGTTTGCGCTGCAGCGGGGTCGCCGACGTGTCCACGGTCTGGGTCAGGCGGGCGATCCGCCCGAACTGCGTGTCCATGCCCGTCGCCACGACCACGCCCCGGCCTACGCCGTTGACGACGGCCGTGCCCATCCAGGCCATGTCGGCCCGCTCCGCAAGAGGCGCATCCTCCGCAACGGCCGACACGTGCTTGTCCACCGGCAGGGACTCCCCGGTCAGGGCCGACTCGTCGATCTGGACGTTGCGGGCGTCCACGAGCCGCAGGTCCGCCGGGATCCGATCCCCGATCTCGATGGAGACGACGTCACCGGGGACGAGTTCGGCGGCGTCGATGGTCGAGACCTGCCCGTCGCGGATCACCGTGCAGCGCGGTGCGAGCATGCGGGCGAGGGCGGCCAGTTCCCGTTCGGCCTTCCATTCCTGCGCGAACCCCAGGATTCCGTTGAGGACGACGATGCCCAGGATCGTCCCCGCGTCGGCGAACTCCCCGATGGCCATGGAGACGACGGCGGCGATGACCAGGATCCCGATGAGGACGTCCGCGAACTGCCGCGCCAGGACCACGTACCATGGTGCGCGATGCACCTGCTCGAGGACGTTGCGCCCGTGGGAGGCGAGGCGCCGGCGGGCCTCCTGCGTGCTCAACCCCCGGTCGGGATCCGTGTCCAGACGCCGCGCCACCTCGTCGGGGGCGAGGGCGTGCCAGGGGGGCATCGACGAAGAGGTTGGAGAAGGGGTCGTCACGGTTCTCCGCTGCCGAGGGGGAGCACCAGCACGGGGCGCCGGGCGAAAGAGAGGACCGCCGAGGTCGTGCTGCCCACGTAGATGCGCTCGACGTGCGGCCGAAGGCGGCGACCGAGGACGATGCAGTCGGCATCGATGCGGCGCGCCGCATCGAGGATTACGTCCTCGGCCGGTCCGGCCGCCACGAGGACCGCCACCGGCGGGCGGACGTCCGATGCATCGCGCCACAGCGCCTCGAGTTCCCCCTGCCGCGTCTTTCGTGCATCGTCGGCGCGAAGACCCGAGGGCAGGGCATGGAGCAGGGCGACCGACCACTTGCAGCGCTCGGCAAGGGCGGCCGCCTGGCGAACGAGCGTTCGGCTGCCCGGTTCGAGGTCGAGACAGACGAGGGCGGTGGGGCTCGTTTCACGGGGCATGGGTGGACTCCGGTGCGTCGTTCGCCGGTGCGGAGGCGGCGAGGTGGTCGCGCCATCTTCCGACGAAGAAGGCGAAGAGGAGGGGGACGAGGATCGTGGACAGGGAGGAGGCTGCGACGAGGGCGGTGAAGAGGGGAAGGTCGATGAGTCCGGCGTCCAACAGGAGCTTGGCGACGACGATCTCGGTCGTCAGCCTCGCGTTGATCCCGATCCCGATGGTCACGGCTTCCCGCAGGGTCAGCCGGCCCATCGGGACCATGAGGAGGACCCCGCCGAGCTTGCCGCCGAAGGCGGCGAGGAAGAGCAGGATCGCGAGGGTCGGTGCCTGCCAAAGACCCGCGAGGTCCACGGAGAGGCCCACCCACGTGAAGAAGACGACGGCGAAGAATCCGTAGGTCGTCGCCTGGATCGCCGCGGTCGTCTGCTCCCCGACGGCGCC
>RFGU01000158.1 GCA_003696955.1 Deltaproteobacteria bacterium
CACGATGTCAGGATTCCTCCGTGCGTATTCATGGTCCTCCTCGTAGATTCGATCGCGAAAGGCGCGATAGGCGGTGCACGAGTTCATGTCCCCTTCGCAAGCTCCCTCCTCGCAGCGCCAGGTGTCGTGGTCGAGCAACGTCCATGTGCGCTCCTCGTTTCGGGAGCAGATGGGGCGGACGGCCCGGCCTCGGACGACCGTTGTGGCGGCGTCCCAGTCCTCGAAGGAGCGCATCGTCGCTTCGTGTCCCAATGCATCGACCGGAGCAGCATCGAGGCGCTCGTCGAGAGCACGTAGAAGGGGAGCCCATGCGATGATTGGAACCGTTCTTCCACCTTCGACGGGCGCTGCTTGGACGTCGTCTTCGCCGTGATGCTCACGATGGACGAGGACGACGGAGGATCGTGCCTGCGGGGGCGCAGGCTTGCGACGGTCTCCCCGTGGATGGAGATGGACGAACCAAGGCCACCCTGTGGTGTCGTCGGTGGCGATGGTATGGGTGCCCCATGCCCCGACCCCACGACTCGACGACGATCCTGTCCCTTCTCGTCCTCGTGGCGGCTTGTGACTCGAAACGCGACGAGCGCGACGAAAAACCGAACGCCGACGGCGCGGCCCAGAGGATCGAAGCTGCCGTCGAGAACGAGGTGCAGAAGGCAGAGCGCGAGTTCGGACTCGACAGCAAGACGTTGAGAAAGCGGACGTGCGATCTGCTCACGGCCGAGATGGTCGCGGACGGTTTCGGGCTGAATGCATCCGATCTCGAGCAAACGAAGATCGTGGGGTGTGGGTACACGTGGAAGGGAAACGAAGAAGTGGTGGAGGCGCGCATCCTGATGCCGCAGGTGCATGCCTCGACCGCGGCCGCGAAGAAGTGGTTCGAAGGCGCCACGGCGAATCGAACGAAGGAGGAACTCGCCGCGCAGATGGACCGAATCACGAAGAAGGCCCAGGAACACGAGAAGATCGACACCAAGAGCAAGAAGCGTACGACGAAGAAGGTCGGGGGATTGATGAAGATGGCCATACCGGAGGAGGGCATCTCCTACGAGAACCTCCCGGGCATCGGCGACGAGGCGCGCATCGCCAGCAACGACGGTACGGCAATCGTGCGTGTCGGCAACGTGACGTTTCGACTCAGCGCCTACCGCTGCAAGGAGAAACCCAAGGTGGACATCGTGTCGACGGATCCCAAGAAGCTGATGGCGCGGACCATGGAGATCGAGCACAAGTGGGTTGCCGAGACCATGGACGCGCGGCGAAAGGGCGTCGCGATGCTGGGGCCGAAGGTCGTGGAGAAGTTGAAGACCCTCTGAGGAGGGTGCGCCACACCGAAGGTGGCGCAACGTCCGTGCGCGGTCGGGGCCGAGCTGGAGATCTCATCGGGCCGCCGTCGTCGGGCGGCGGGCGTCGGGGGGGTGAAGACGTACTCGGGAGGCGCGTGTGCCCCCGGGCGTTCGGGTGCCGCTACGGTTGCCAGAGGCCGACTTGAACTTCTCCCGCAAGCACGATGGCCCACGTTCCCGTCTCGCCCTGGCGGGTCGGGCCGTAGGCGATGGTGGCGCCTGCGCGCTGGGCCTTCGCGATCGCCGATTCGATGTCGTCGACCGCGAAGTACGTCCGCACGATGGGGGCCTCGTGCTCGGCCAACGGGGCACGGACGCCGACGAGGGTGCCGTCGTCCGCGGATGCGATTCGCGCGTTGCCGAGGTCGGCGACCGGGGCACCGAACGTAAGGCCTAACGCACCGGCGAGTACGCGGCACTGCATGTCGACGTCGGGGCTGACGAACTCGATGTAGTGAACTTTCATGGCGGCTCCTGTGGTCGTCGCGAGGCGTCACCCTCGCGGGCAGCTGGCCCGCCGCCGCGGCCCTTCCCTTGTCGCCGCGACGAGCGCGGGCTCGTCGAGCATTCGGGACCGGAGCAGTGCGGCGGGGGCACCGATCGGCGACGGCTCGTTTCGGACGATATCATCAGCCGCTGGAGGGGACGAGCGGATCCGGCGTGCGGTCGTGCGCGTCGCCGTGCCCGGTTCGCGATCGAGGGGCGGGCCTTCGAACCGGGCGGGGCCCGGAGGCGTGGGACGGAGGGCGCAGGCCGGTCGGTGGGCACCGAGGCCGAGGCATCGCCTCCTGCGACCATGCGTACCGCTCGCTCGCCCAGCCAGCGGCACGCGACGCGGGGCTGGGTCCGAAGCTGGCCGGAGCCCTTGCGGGACGTCGCGCGTGCCGAGGTCGACCTCGGGGGGACGGCGAACGTTGCTACGGCGTCATGGCGGGGGCGTTGGACGGCATGCCCAGGAGCGATCGTTCGAAATCGCGCCCTGGGTCGGGACCGTGTCTCGGCGGGCGTCCTTCGGTCGGACGTGCGCGGCCCCGGCGACGTTGCATATGGCCTGGTAGGGTTCGGAGCCGTGCGAAGCGCATTCCTCGTCGTCGCCCTCGTCGTCGCGACCGCGCCTGCTTCGGCGGCGGCGGCGCCTCTCGAGGCCGTGGACTTCTCGCCCTGGACGGAGATCCAGGTGGCCGGGTTCGAGGATCAGACC
>RFGU01000159.1 GCA_003696955.1 Deltaproteobacteria bacterium
TCCCAAGGGTTGGGCTGTTCGCCCATTAAAGCGGTACGCGAGCTGGGTTCAGAACGTCGTGAGACAGTTCGGTCCCTATCTTCCGCGAGCGTAGGAATCTTGAGGAGATCTGTCCCTAGTACGAGAGGACCGGGATGGACGGACCCCTGGTGTTCGGGTTGTCGCGCCAGCGGCACTGCCCGGTAGCCATGTCCGGAACGGATAACCGCTGAAAGCATCTAAGCGGGAAGCCAACTCCAAGATGAGGATTCCCTGAAGGTCCGTCGAAGATGACGACGTTGATAGGCCGGATGTGGAAGCGCAGCAATGCGTGGAGCTAACCGGTACTAATCGACCGTTCGGTTTGGCCCGCAGACTTCCTGCGTGGAAGTCACGTAACCGGCTGCATGCGGCGGGGACGTGGGGTCGCGACCGAGGTTTCGCACGAGAACGCAATCGACGCTTCGAAGGCCCCATGAGGCTGCCTTTGGTGTCGCTCTCGAGCCGCAACGGCGGCGCACACGCAGTGCATGCCGCCCTTGCGTAGGTTTTCTGGTGGTGATGGCGGAGGGGCCACACCCGATCCCATCCCGAACTCGGAAGTTAAGCCCTCCAGCGCCGATGGTACTGCAGGGGGGACCCTGTGGGAGAGTAGGTCGCCGCCAGAGCTAACGGCCGGCCGTCCGAAAGGACGTGCCGGCCGTCTTTTTTTGGCCCGTGCGCTTCTGCCGGGCCCGCGATCGAATCGGCGCCGAGGTTTCGCGTACGGCTCCGAGCTGCGCGGGCCTCAGCGCAAAAGCAGGACCAACTCGTAGTGTGAGCCGGCGTCGCGGACGATGAGCAGGTCGCTGTCGATTCCGTCGCCATCGGCGTCGACGGCCATGGCGGACTCGACGTAGCGGAGGTCGGGGAAGGTGCGTTCGACGCATCGTACGCGGGGCGAGGGGACGGGATTCGGCACGACCAGGGTGAGGGGAAGGTGGCCGTTCGCGAAGACGGCGATCCGAGCCGGCCTTCCGCCCACCGCATCGAGGCCAACGAGGCCGAAATTCCCATCGACCGGCTCGTCGGCGATCGCGACCGGTTCGGCTGGACCGTCGAAGAACGAGATTGCGGGCACACCGTGGATGGTCCATCCCCGGGCGACCGCGTCCTCGCCATTGGACAACGTCACGCTCGCGACCGTTCTTCGGCCTTCCCCGTCGTAGTCGTCGGTGAGCGGAACGGACGTGGGCTCGAAGACACCTCCTACGCCGTAGGCATGGGCGGCGAAGGCGTCTGCGTCGGCCGTCGGGTAGACCAGATGGACACCCCCCGCCCCGCGGTCGATTGGGCCGATCGCCGCCGACGTGCCCAGGCGCACGCCGTCGTCCGCGGTCCACGCGGCCTGCAACACGCCGTCGGTGACCTGGAAGACCGCTCGCACCGGTTCGTCCGATACTCCGAAGAACAGCTCCTCGCCCGGGTGAGCGGGAACGAGGTCGGCGACGATCCCGACGAAGCGTGCGTACCGCATGGCGAGATCGTCCACCGTGAACACCGCGTCGGAGGGGGTGAAGCCGCCGTCGGCTTCGCCGCGAAAGAAGCGCAGGCCGGGTACCGGCGCGGACTGGCCGGTGACGAGATCGGCAATGCCGTCCCCGTCGAAATCACCGCCGACGACCCACTTCGTGTCGGGGGCGACGATCACGTGCTTCACGAAGGTGGCTTCCGGAGGATCCGTCGAGATGGACCAGATCCGAACGGTCGGGTTCGTGATCGCCCCGCCCGGCGGGTCGGGATGGAAAGCCGCCACCCGACCGGGACCAAGTGCGGTGATCGTCGGCGTGACGGACCAACCGAAGGTCGGCTCGAGCACGAGGCGCTCCGAGTACGTCTCGCCCTCCCAGGGGCAGCCGCTGGCCGTCGGCGCGGGAAGGCAGCCGTTGCCCGCGGCACAGTAGAAACCGTCCGGGCAATCGGCATTCGTCTCGCACTCGGGCGGGGGGCTACAGCGCACGCCATCGCCGCCAGCACCGGAGCAGCACGGGTCGCCGCAGCAGGGGTCGTCCCGGCAGGGATCGGTGGTGCCAAAACTCGCGCCGGAGCCGGCCGTCGCTTCCGTGCCGGCGGTCGAGGTCGGCTCCGTAGCGGATGCGTCCCCGCCTGCCGCGGACCCCGTGTTCGAGGGGCCCGCCGCCGTGGGGCCGCAGGCCACGACCGCGACTGCCATGCCGAGGCCGCCGGCGGATCGGACATCGAGTCGCCACGAACCCAACATGTGAGGATCCTATCATCGTGGCGGCCCGGCTCGGGATCGCGTGCGCGCTCGCCCCCCTGCCGCCGTGGTACGGAAGCCGACTCGTCGATGGAGGGGCCGTTGGCGCTTCGGCCACCGTATGGCCTTCGAGGGCCGATCCAGCGGGTGCGCCATCGGAGTGCGCACCGTTCCTGGACGCCCATCGCACCTCATCCGCCGGGGGGTGGGGCGGTTGGCGCGATCCGTGCCACCTCGTGATCGACGGCGAGGATCTCCCGGACCGCGGCGACCAGGGCCTTCCGGTCGGCCTCCGAAAGCCCGGCGTACCAGCGCCAGGGCATGATGTAGAGGTCCCGTCCGTCGCGGGCCTTGCCCTCGAACACGGCACGCGCGATCTCCTCCGGGGAGCTTTGCCCCAGACCGGTGGATTCGTGCGACGTGATGTTCGGGGTCTGCAGCATGCCGACGGCCGTGGGGAACTTCACACCGCCTGCGAAGGCCATGCCCTCGACGGGTTGCCGTCGCTCGTCGACGGTGTGGTGGCAGTCCCCGCACGACATCGCCTCGAGCAGGAAGCGCCCGCGCTCCAGCCCCTCCGCAGGCGGTGGCTCCGGCTCGCGCTCGACGGGTGCCGGCACCGTGCGAACGAACATGGACACCGGGAACGCGATCTCCGATCGCCCGGGGTCGTGATCGATGGGGGGTAGCGTGCGCAGGTAGGCCACGATGGCCAGTGCGTCGGCCTTGGGCATCACCCGCCCGTACGTGGCGTAGGGCATCATGGGAAAGAGGGGCTCACCGTCCTTGTCGACACCTTCCCGAATCGCACGCACGATTTCTCCGTCGGTCCAATCTCCTAGGTGGGCTGGCGTCAGGTTGGGGGCACGAAGGGTGCCGGCCCCATAGGCGTCCGGGGGAAAGGCACGTCCGCTGCCGAGCCGACCATCGACGAGGGGCTCACCGGGCACGTCCTCGCGCACCTCCGAGTGGCACGCCATGCAGGCGTAGACGTGATTGGCGAGATAGCGCCCACGCTCGACCGTCGCCGAATCGCTCGGAGCCTCGAGGTCCTCGGCGACCCGCGCCTTGGGCGCCGCCACATAGAACCTGCCGAAGGCCGCGCCGCCCACGACGATCGGGAGGGCAAGGAGGCCAACGACGATCTTCTTCTTCAGGGGCATGGGAGATCCGTTCGGTGAAAGCCGCGCATCGGGCGGAGCCACATGTCCAGCGCCGCCGGTGCAACTTTACATGTTGTAAAGGTCGTGGGGCAAGTCGGAGACCGGTCATGGATTGCGGTACGGTCGGCGGCGCTCGCCTCGTGTCGAGTGTCCATGCGGTCCTCCATCCTCGAGCGCGCCTCCGACAAGGCCGGCCTTCCGCCCGGAAGTCCGGTGCCCGTGGGCGTCGAGCCCGTCCGTCCGCGAATTCGCCGGATCCGCTACGATACGACCGCGTCGGAGGAGGGCGAGATCGCGTTGGCGACGCTCCTCGACGAGCTGGCCGAGGGGCCGCGCGCGGATACGGTGACGTGGATCGACGTCGTGGGGCTCGCCGACGCCGATGCCATCGAGGCGATCGGGCGTGCCATCGCGCTGCATCCTCTGGCGGTCGAGGACGTACTCCACGTCGGACAGCGTCCGAAGGCAGAGCGCTACGAGAACGTCCTCTTCGTCGTGGTGAAGATGGTGCGCATGCAGGACGCGGCCGGCGATCTGGACGTCGAACAGGTGTCCCTCGCCCTTGCGGACGGCGTGGTCGTGACGTTCCAGGAGCGCGAGGGCGACGTCTTCGAGGCCGTTCGACGCCGGATCCGTACGAACCTCGGCGCGTTGCGCCGCCGGGGGGCCGACTACCTCGCCTACGCCCTGATCGACGCCGTGGTGGACGCGTACTTCGCCGTGATCGAGGCCATCGACGAACGGGCGGAGCGTCTCGAGGACGCCATCGCCGAGGATTCGGGCTACGACGCCACGCAGGAGCTGCACGACCTGCGGGGGCAGGTCCTCACCCTACGGCGCATCGCGGTGCCGACGCGCGAGATGGTCCGATCGCTTTTGCGCGTCGAGGAAGAGGTCTTCGCGCCCTCGACGCGGCCCTATCTTCAGGACCTCTACGACCACGCGCTGCGCATCGTGGAGTCCGCGGAGTTCGCCCGGGAAAATCTCACGTGGCTGCGTGAACTCCATCTGGCGACCGTCAGCAATCGCATGAACGAGGTGATGAAGGTCCTCACGGTGATCGCGACCTTGTTCATTCCGTTGACGTTCATTACCGGCGTGTACGGCATGAACTTCAAGTACATGCCCGAACTCGAGTGGCGCTACGGCTATCCCGCCGCCTGGGGTGTCATGTCGATCGTGGCCGGCGGCATGGTCGTCTTCTTCCGCAGGCGAAACTGGTGGTAGCCGACGAGACCGCTATCCCCCGGCGTCGTCGCGGGGTCTTGTGCATCGGGGGAACCGATCCCACCGGTGGCGCGGGGCTTTCGGCGGACGTACGCACGGGTGCCGGCGTCGGGCTCGACGTGGCGACCGTCGTCGCGTGCGTCACGGTGCAGAGCGAGCGCGGGGTCGGTGCCGTACACCTGGTCCCCGGTGACGTGGTGGGCGCCCAGGCCGAGGCGGCGCTGGCGACCGCACGCCCGGCCGCGATCAAGGTGGGGGCGCTTGGGAGCGCCGCCGCGGCGGAGACCGTGGCGGCGTTCGTCCAACGGGCGCGGTTACCGGTGGTGCTCGACCCGGTGTTGGCCGCATCGGCGGGGGGATCGCTCGCCCCTCCTGCCGTGCGGCGACTCCTGTTCACGACGCTCGCGTCACGGTCGACGGTGGTCACACCGAATCGTCCCGAGCTAGAGGCATGGGTGGGCGAGGCGGCGCCGGATCTCGCGAGCGTCATGGAGTGCGCGCGACACGTGGCCGCGACGGTGGAGACGGCCGTGTGCGTCAAGGGCGGCCACGGCCCCGCCGACGGGGTCGTCGTCGACGTCCTGGCCCTGCCGAGCGGAGAGGTCGTTCGATACGAGCATCCTCGCCGCCCGGGGGGGCCCTTTCGCGGAACGGGCTGCACCTTCGCCACGGCGCTGGCCGCTGGCCTGGCCGCCGGACGTGGCCTCGTCGACGCCGTGGCCGAGGCCGTCGCCTACGTCGACGCCGCGTGGCAGACGTCGCGCTTGGCGTGTTCGGCGGCGTCCACACCGGGACTTGCCGTCCCGAAGCTCGTGCCGGCGCCGGAGAAGGTCGTGCGCATCGTGCGCGAATGATGAAAAGTTACCTTCCCGAATGAAAAGTTACCTTCCCGAAGGTCGTGTCTCGGAAGTTACCTTCCCGAAGGTCGTGTCTCGGGAAGTTACCTTCCCGAAGGTCGTGTCTCGGGGGATGCCCCTTCCCGAGCGGAAGTTACCTTCCCGAGAGGGTGCCCCTTCCCGAAGGTCGTGTCTCGGGGGAGATGCCCCTTCCCGAGGGGAGGGTGCCCCTTCCCGAAGGTCGTGTCTCGGGGAGGGGCGACGACCTTCCCGAGAGTCGTGCATCGGTGGGGCTGGGCTAGCCTCGCAGTCCCGAAGGTCGTGCAGTTGCAGGGTTGCGCGATGTGCGCATGGGGTTGACCAGGGTAGCTTCCGTGATTATGCGTGCATCCCGCAACCTGTCTTCGCGACCCGGGAAGGAGCCCTCCATGCTCGAAGTCCAGGGGCTTACGCGGTACTACGGCCGATTTCGCGCTCTCCATGACGTCTCGTTTCGCGTCGACGCCCACCAGGTCGTGGGGCTGCTCGGCCTCAACGGGGCGGGCAAGTCGACGACCCTCAAGATCCTCGCGGGCCTGTTGATGCCCAGTTCCGGCTCGGTCCGTGTGGGCGACGTCGACGCGACCTTCGCCCCGAACCGGCTGCGTCGGCGGATCGGGTTCCTGCCCGAGCACCCGCCCCTCTACGACGAGATGCGCGTGGACGAGTTCGTCGGCTGGTGCGGTCAGATGAAGGGGATGTCCCGCACGGAGGTGGCCCGCAGACTGCCGGAGGTCTTCGAACTGTGCGGGCTAGGTGACGTGCGCCAGCAGGTCATCGGGACCCTGTCCCACGGGTTTCGCAAGCGGGTCGGCATCGCCCAGGCCATCGTGCACGCACCGGACCTGGTGTTGCTCGACGAACCCGTGTCGGGGCTCGACCCCCACCAGATCGTGGGCATGCGCGCGACCGTCCGGGCCCTCGGAGAACACGCCACCGTCATCGTAAGTAGTCACATCCTCTCCGAGGTCGAGCAGACGTGCGACCGGATCCTCGTCCTCGACGGCGGTCGCCTGGTGGCCGACGGCACCGAGGACGAACTTTCGCGGCGCTTCGGTACGGGTAATCGCCTCGAACTCGACCTGCGCGGGACCGAGGGGGATGTCCGCGCCATCCTCGAGGGACATCCGGCCGTGCGCGATGTCGAGGTCGCGCGCGTCGGCGACGGGATCGTTCGCGCGAGCGTCGCACTCGACGGCGACGTCCGCGAAGAACTCGTGCGGGCGCTCGTCGAGGCCAACATCGGTGTTCGTCGCGTCGAGGAGGGGGAGGGAGAACTCGAACGCATCTTCCTTCGGCTCACGACCGAGGCCTCCGACGAGGCCTCCGAGGAGGCACGCGCATGAGGGGCATCTTCGTCGCTGCACGCCGGGATCTGTCGGCGTACCTGAACTCCATGTGGGGTTATGTGATCGTCGCGGCCGTACTGTTGCTCGACGGCATCCTGTTCAATGCCTTCGCGCTCACGGATACCCCGCGCTACAGCGCCGACGTGCTGCGAGACTTCTTCTACTTCTCGTTCGGCACCACGGCCATCGCGTCGATCTTGTTGACCATGCGCTCGTTCGCCGAGGAGCGGCAGACGGGCACCATGGTGCTTCTCGACGCCTCGCCCCTTACCGACGCCCAAATCGTGGCCGGCAAGTTCGTGGCCGTGATGGCCATGCTGGCCCTCTTGACCCTGGGCACGGCGTACATGCCCGCCCTCGTCGGGGTCAACGGAAAGGTGGGCTTCGGCCACGTCTTCGCCGGCTACCTCGGCCTCTTGCTCGTAGGGGCGGCATGTTCGGCCGCAGGGATGTTCGCCTCGTCCATCGCGCGCAACCAAGTCTTCGCGGCCGTCCTCGGCGGCGCGATCGTCGTATTCCTGTTGACGACGTGGATGCTCGCGCGGGTGAGTGAGCCCCCAATCAAGGAGATCCTCGCCTTCATGAGCCTGTTCGACAAGCACTTCCGGGGCTTCATGAACGGGCGCATCGAAGTTCAGTCGGTCGTGTACTACCTGAGCGTGACGTACGTCTTCCTCATGCTGTCGACCCGCGTCCTCGCCCTGCGGAGGTGGCGATGAGCCCGATCTCGATCCTCTACCTCGTTGGCCTGTTCGGCCTGTTCGTGGGCGAGCGTCTGCTTTCGGCCTACGACGGTTGGCGGCTCGTCGTCGACCTGGCCGGCATCGCGGCCCTGGCCGTCGCCGGGTTTCTCGCCGTTCGGACCCATCGCGGCGCCGACGACCCCGGGCGCAGGTTCGCGGCGCGCGTCGTGATGGCGTGTCTGCTCGGCACGGCCACGGGGCTCGTGCTCTATGCGGGCACGACGGATGCCGTGACCCGCGCCCTCGGCCTTTCCGCCGAGTCCCTTCAGCGCTACCGCGGGATCGTCGGTGCCCTTTGGCCCATCGCCGTCTTCGTCGCGGCGGCGCCTCTCGTGGCCCTCGACGTCACGCTTCATCGCAATCCCGTCGTGCTGCCACTGGCCCAGGTACGGCACGTCCTCACCGCCGCCTTGGCCGGTGCCCTCGGTGTCGCCTGGATCGTACCCGTCGACTACATCGCCGCCCGCAAGAACCACCGGTTCGATCTCACGCACTTCAAGACGACGGCCGCGGGGACGGCCACCAAGAACCTCGCCGCCGCCCTCGAAGAACCCCTGAACGTGCGGATCTTCATGCCCCCGGCCTCCGAGGTCACGGACGAACTGCTGGGCTACTTCCGCCAGATCGAAGGGCCCAATCTCACCGTCGAGGTACTGGACCTTGCGGCCCATCCGCGGCTTGCCAAGGCCTTGCGCGTGCGGGAAAACGGCGTGGTCGCCATCACTCGCGGGGACGTGGTGCTCGACGACGAGGCCAAGGCGCAGGATCCGAAGGCCCGGCCCGTCACGCGCACGATCACCGTAGGGACCACCTTGGATCGGGCCAAGCGCACCTTGAAGAAGCTCGACGGTGAGGTACAGAAGATCTTGCTCGAACTCGGGCAGTCCGAGCGCAAGGCCTACTTCACGGCCGGGCACGGGGAGTTCGGGTGGACCGGGACGCGCCCACCCGACGAGTCGCTCAAGGGGCTTCGCAAATTGCTCGAGGCGTTGCACTTCGACGTCGAGACGATCTCCCTGACCAGCGGGCTGTCCGACGCCGTCCCGGACGATGCCGA
>RFGU01000160.1 GCA_003696955.1 Deltaproteobacteria bacterium
ATGCACCGTCTGCCAGGGCCGTCCGCCGCCTACCGTCCGCCGTCCGCCGCCCGCCCTCCCCGTCCTCCGTCACCGTCGGCCGCCCACCGTTGGCCGCCCACCGTTGGCCGCCCACCGTCCACCGTTCGCCGTCCACCGTGCACCGTTTGCCGTCCACCGTCCACCGTTCGCCGTCCACCGTCCACCGTCCACCGTCCACCGTTCGCCGTCCACCGTCCACCGTTCGCCGTCCACCGTCCGCCGCCCGCTGCCGCCGCCCGCCGCCACCTCCCGCAATTCGCTCTCGCCGTCGCCGCCCGCCGTCGCCGTTCGCCGCTCCGTGCGTCCGCGCCGGTCACCCGGGCGGGACGAAGTCGTCGCACGCCGACTCGATGATCGACACCGCCTCCTGGAAGAACGGCTCGTAGCTGGGCGCGCACACCTGCCCGATGAACCCGTAGGTGAACATCTCGGTGAACTCGATGATGCGCGTGGCCTGCTCTGCGCCGTCGATGCCGCCGGTGCACTTGTCGAGGGCGGGGCACGCATTGGGTGGCTTGGGGCCGACGAGGGACAGCACCACGATGTTGGACTCGATGCCGTCCTTGGCGGCGACGACGGCGTCGAACCACTGCGGAGGATCGCCGCTGGACCCGGGTTGCGGTTGCTGCAGGCATCCGTCGATCTCGTGGTCGTCCTCTTCGTCCGTGATGATGACGACCACGAGCAGGGCATCGTCGCGCAAGAACCCCTCGTTGCACGCTCCCGGGGCGGCCATGGCGTCGGACAGGGCCGCGATGAGGGTCTGCATGGGGCGCTCGTTACCGTCGCCGCCCGTGCCGACGCGGGCCGCACAGGTGAACTTCGTGTCCAGGTCGTCCTGTTCCGTCATGAAGCGCAAGCCCGAGGCGAACGGGGTACAGGTGGCGTTGCTCGAATCCGGCCCACCGGTGCGCGTGACGAGGGCGCCTTCGGCGATGCATGCGGGATCGTTGAAGATGTAGGCATCCGAGGTGATGACTCCGATGTTGTAGCCCTCGGTGTCGGCGAGTTGCGTCTTGATCTGGTTGATGAACCCAGGGACGCTGTTGGCGAGGTTTGCCTGCTCGTCCGCCATCGAACCCGAGTCGTCGATGACGAAGAGCAAGTCCACCTTCTTGCAACCGTCGGTCATGTTGTCGCCGGAATTGTTGCCCGTGGCCGACCCTTCGCCCACGTCGAGCAGGGGAGAGGAGTCGCTGGCCTTGCCCGAGGTGGAAGCGTCCGTGTCGCCGCCGGTGTCTCCGGCCGTCAGGGTGGTCAGGCTGCTCGCAGAGTTCGTGTTGGTTCGACCTTCGTCGCCGCCGCCGTTGCATGCGAAGGCGGCGAGGGCGAAGACGATCGCCCAGGGGGGCGAATGTACGATCGAGCGCATGGATCCCTCCATCTTCCCCTCGAGGGTATCACGGCGTCCGTTCGATGCGACGAAGTTCGGCGGCAGCTGGCGCCCGTTCGCGACGGGGCAACCGCGCTACGCAGGAAGATGCACTCGGCGACCGCCCGGGACCGGGGTGAGAAACGATGCACGGTGACAGCGTTCCTCGCCGGGGCGGCCGCGCACGGTCCGAAACGTGGCACGCCGCGGAACTGCTCGACAGGGGGCGTTATCGAGCGTTCGAGCGAGACGCGGGGCCGGTTTGGGCATCGTCCACCGGAAGCCCGACCGGCGGGGTCTCGCCGAGAATCAGCTTGCGGCTCATGCGCGGTGCCGGCAGGTAGAGCGTGAAGACGATCCCGTCGGTGGACTCTTCGATGTCGAGGCGGCCTCCCTGCAGCTCGAGCAGGGCGGCCGCCAGGGGTAGGCCGAGTCCGAGGCCGGGTTGACCGGGGAGGCGCAAGAAACCGCGGCGTGCCCTTCCGAGGTCGGCCGCCGACAAGGCGTGGGTGCGGGCGTGGACCCGCATCAGGACGAAGCGTCCGTCGTCCAACTCGTGGGCGCGGAGCGTCACGTCGATGGGACCGTCGCCCCGGTGCTTGGCGGCGAAGGCCAGGACGTTGGCGACCGCCTGCACGGTCCGGAATCCGTCCACGCTCACCGGCGGAAGCCCGGGCGATGCCTGCGATCGAATATCGGCCTCCTCGCCGAGGTCCTTGCGCACCTTCGCCATCGCGCGCGACAACAAGGTGACGGGAGGCGTCGGCTCCGGAGACAGCGGCATGCGACCGGCTTCGACCTTGGCCATGTCGAGGATGTCGTCGATCTGGGCGAGGAGGTGTCGGCCGCTGTCGTGGATCTGGGTCACCATGATGCGTTCCTCTTCGCCGAGTTCGCCGTCGATGCCCGTGAGGAGGAGTTCGGAGAACCCGAGGATGGCGTTCAGGGGTGAGCGCAGATCGTGGCTCATGTTGGCGAGGAACTGGCTCTTGACCCGTTCGGCTTCTCGCGTCTTCTCGGTCGCGACGTAGCGGGCGATGTTCGTTTCGGTCATGCGATCGATGAGTCGTGACACCGATTCCGTCAGGACGGCGATCTCCGCCGTCCATGCGTGACGGCTGCCCGGCGGAGGCGGCTGGTCGGCGAGCACGGCATCCACGTAGGCGGTGGTGCTCGATATGTCCCGATCGAGGCTGCGTGCGTAGCGCGTGACGGTGTAGAGGAGTGCCGCGGCCACGAGCAACCAACCGACGAGGATGGCCGCGGCGGGGACCGTGTCATGGGGGGGGACGTCCACGACGACGATCCCGCGATCGATGGGCTCGACCCAGACGTCGGGCCAACCGTCGTCGTCGAGATCCACGGGCCCCGTCCGACTTCCAAGCCCGGCGGGCAGGGTGCCGTAACGGTGCCGGCCCACGGCGACGGCGATCTCCGGGTGGGTTGCGAGATAGGCGCCGAGGGCCTGAGGATCGCGGCTTCGAACGCGCCTTTGGACCTCCGCCGCGATCGCGTGCGCCCGCTTGGCAAGGGCGTGTTCGTGGTGGCCGACGAGCCAGAGCTTGCCGGAGAGCAGGGGCACGGACGCGATGGCGATACCCACCAGGACGGCGGCGGCCGCCCACCTGTGGGCGTATCGACTCGGGGGCTCCGGTGGCACTTGGACCGGGGAGGGGAACCCGGCCATGGCCGGCAACAAGACGCTGCGGCTGCCGATGCCGACCAGGGCCACCGCCGGCACGAAGGATGCCAGCCACAGCGCGAGCATCGTCAAGGTCACGGCCCGGTTCCAGTCGTAGTGGGCCGCGAGACCGAGGGCCGCGACGGCCAGGGAGACGGCTCCCCACAGGGCGACGTAGACGATCACCGTCTGCGGCAGGGCGAGCAGACGCACGAACGCCCCATGGGGCGAGACCTCACCGACGCGCCGTGAGCGCAGTCGAAGCCACAAGACGATGGATGCCGGCGCGCCGAGGAGCAGCCCCATCGCCGGCAGGGTGCGCGCAGCACGACCGCCCTCGAGTTCCGGAACGGGCCAACGGATCGGGGGGACCGTGACGGCCACGTGGACGAGCACCCCGACGAAGGTGACGATCCCAGGGGCCAGGAACGCCCAGATGGCACCTCGATCCACGGATGCCTCGACGAGGACCGTTGCCTTGGTCCAGGCCACCGCGATGCCCGCGGCACCCGTCCACACTGCCGCGATCACCCACGCGAGCCGGCCGAAGATCGCGAGGGTGGCGCGCCGTTCGTCCTCCGACGGACGTACGGACCCGGATGGTGCCGCGTCGGTCACGCGAAGACCTCCGGGGTCTCGGGCGAGCGTCGGACCGCCGGGCGCTCGCCCGTGCTCATGTCGATCCGCGTGCGACGGTGACCGGGGTCGAGGGGCAGGGTAAGGGTGAAGGTGGACCCTTCACCGAGTACGGACGTGCACGTGAGCGTGCCGCCGTGGTGTTCGGCGATCCGTCGTGCGATGGCCAGGCCAAGTCCCGTGCCCTTGGTGCGGCGCTTGACCGAACCGACCTGCCGGTACTCCTCGAAGATCTGGTCGATCTCGTCGGGGGCGATGCCGACTCCCGTGTCGGAGACGGTGATCTGTACCTTTCGTCCCTCGGGCGAAACGCGTACTCCGACGACGATGCTCCCCTCGTCGGTGAACTTGATGGCGTTGCTCACGAGGTTCGTGAGGATCTGCCGCACCCGACGCCGGTCGCATACGACGAGGGGCACGTCGGCGTCCGCCTCGAGTTCCATGCGCACCGGCTTGTCGTGGACCAACGCTCGGTGGACCTCGACGACCTGCGCGGCGACCTCCACGGGGTCGACCTGGTCGTACTCGAGGCGCAGTTCCCCCGATTCGATGAGCGAGATGTCGAGGATGTCCGTCACGAGTTCGAGGAGTTGTTGGGCGCCCGTGCGGATGAGACGCACGTCGTCGGCTTGTGCCGGTTGCAGGTCTCGTTCGAGCAAAAGTTGGGCGAAGCCGTCCACGGTGGTCAGGGGCGTTCGAATCTCGTGGCTGACCGCCCCGAGGAAGTTGGCCTTGGCGAGGTCCGCATCCCGGGCTCGTTCGAGGGCCCGCTGATGGACGGCGGCGTCGCGAACCAGGCGCTCCCGTAGGGCCTCGAGGCGCGACTGCAAACGGCCGACGTCGTCGAAGCTCGTGGGCACGACGCGCCAGGCGGGCCCTGGGGTCGCGTTGTATCCGAGGGCGTCGAGCCGTGTGGCGACGGTGTCGAGTTCGACCCGCAGGGACAGCCCGAGACCGGCCGCCGCGAGTCCTCCGAAGAGGACCGTCACGACCGCCGTGACGAACGGCAGGAGCCACACGGGCCCCTCGTGGAAGGCGGGGTCCTCCACGCGTGGGTACACGAAGGTGGCGGACACGAGGGCCGCCGCCAGCGCTGCGTGGGTCACCGCGCGTGCCGTGCGCGTCGCGAGAGGACGTGGCGCCCGAGCGCCTTGTGCGACGACGGTGTCCTCATCGGGCTGCGGGGGGCGCGTCGCCAGGAACGCCTCGAGGACGAGACAGGCGGCCAGCCCCGCGGCGCCGAGCGCGGCGCTCGCCGGCAGTGCCCAGGCGAACGCGACCTCGGGCCGCTCGATGACGGTCTCGTCGAGGAGCATGGCGCACAGCCACGGCGAGAGCAGAAGACCGCCCCGCAACGTGCTCGGCAGGGTGCGTCCCACGTCGGCGGGCACCGCCGAGAGCATCCGAAGCCCGGTGACCAGCGCCGCCACGACGACCGTGGTGCCTCCGGCGGCGAGCAGGGTCGCGATCCCCTTGCGAAGCTCGTCGGGCGAGACGCGCGCAAACCAACCGGCCGACCCCAGGAGCAGGACGGCCAGGACCTGGCTGCCGAGGACGACGAGCGCCGTCCACGCAACGATGCGCGACAACGACGGGAGCCGGTCGCGAACCGTCGGAGGCATGGTGGCAGCGTATCAAGCGCCCGGCTCGACCCCAAACGAACGCATGCCCAGGGGCCCGCGCAGGCACCCCGGGAGCCCAGCCAACCTAGGCGCTCGCGGACTTGCGCTCCCGGACCAACTCGGTCAAGCGGGGCAGGGTGTCCTCCCACTTCGCCACGAGCCCGTAGTCGGCCACCTGGAAGATGGGAGCTTCGGGGTCCTTGTTGATGGCCACGATGACCTTGGAGCCCTTCATCCCGGCCAGGTGCTGGATGGCCCCCGAGATCCCCACGGCGATGTAGAGGTCGGGCGCGACGACTTTGCCGGTCTGGCCCACCTGAAGGTCCGCCGGCACCATGCCGGCATCCGTCGCGGCTCGGCTGGCCCCGACGGCCGCGCCGAGGAGATCGGCGAGTTCTTCGAGGTACTTGAAGTTCTCGCCGCTGCCCATGCCGCGACCGCCCGAGACGATGATGCGGGCCTCGGTCAGGGGCGGGCGCGAACTTTCGGTGCGCTCGAGCCCGAGGACCTCGGCGCCGCGGGTCTGCGGGTCGCCAACGTCCGCGGCCTCCACCGGGATTGCCCCCGACTCGGCCGCTGCGGCGAACTCGCTGGCCCGCACGGTGAACACGTAGGGCGTCGTCTCGAGCTTCGTGTCGACGAGCGCCCGGCCCGCGGCGATGGGGCGGCGCAGGAGGCCGGCCCCCTTGACCTCGACGACCTCGGAGACGAGGGGCGCCGACAGGAGGGCCGCCGTCCGGGGCAGGGCGTCGCGGGCCGACGACGTCGCCGTGGCACCGATGGCGATGGCCCCGGTCGCCTTGGCCACGTGGGCGATGGCGTCCCCGTACGCTTCGGCCGTGAAGGTACCGAGGGCCGGATCGGTTCCGGCGAGCACCTTCGCCGCTCCGTACCCCGCAGCCGCCACCGCCTTCGCGGCCGTGTCGTCGGCTCCGAGGACCAGCAGGACGAGTTCGGCGCCGTGGGCCTTTGCAACCTGCGCGGCGCACGAGATGCCGTGCAGGCTCGCGGTGCTTGCGCCCCCGGCGGAGGTTTCGACGACGAACAGGACGGTGCTCATAGAACCTTGGCCTCCGTGACGAGCTTTTCGACGAGTTCTTCGACCGATCCGACGATCTGTCCCGGCGGCCGGGGCGGCGGCGGTTCGGCGTGGACGACCGGGCTTTGGTTGCGCGCCTCGATGCCGAGGTCGCCGAGGCTAAGCACGTCCACCTTCTTGCGCTTGGCCATGGTGATGCCGCGCAGGGAGGCCAGGCGAGGCCCCTCCTGGTAGGCGTGATCGTCCGGGGTGGCTCCGTTCTTCACGCTGTGGGGCAGCACCACCCGCAGGTCCACGGAGACCACGGCGGGCAGGGGAACCTTCTTGGTCTCCACGCCGTCGTCGACCTCGCGCCCGACCGTCAGGGTGCCGGCCTCGCGGTCCCAACGAACGGTCGCGGCGAAGGCGGCTTGGGGCAGACCGAGCAGGGCGGCGGCGCGCTGTGCGACCTCGTTGCCCTCGGTGTCCTGGGCGAGCTTGCCGGCCAAGAGCAGGTCGCAGGACTCTCGCTTGAACACCGCAGCGATGGTCTCGGCAATGGTCTGGGCGTCGAGGGCGCGGTCGTCGTGATCGACGACCACGGCTCGATCGCCCCCCATGGCCAGGAACTGCGTCACGTGCTGGCGCTGGCTCGCCGGGCAGATGCTCAGGACGACGACCTCGGCCAGCCGCCCGGAGCCGCCGACGTGTTCGGCCAGGCGCAGGGCGGTCTCCATGGCGTACTCGTCGAAGGTGTTGGGCACCCACTTGGCCTGCGACGTGTCGAGCATGCCGCCGGAGAACTTGAGGGGTTCGTCGGGGTCGGGGATCCGCTTGACGGTGACCAGGATCTTCAAGGCTTCCTCCTCGCGGGGGCGCGAACAATCGCGCGGCGGCGGCCGGCTGTCAACGCCGCACGCGGACGAGAGGGCCGCGTCCGAGGCCGGCCGTGTTGCGCTGCGCGTCGGCGCGCTGCTAGCCTGCGCCGACGTGATGGGCCCGAGCCGAATCCTCGCCGCCTTCTTGCTCTTCGTCGCCGCGTGCACCCCCGCGTGCACGCCGCCTGCGGCCGAGGCGCCCGGCGGTCAGGATGCGGCTCGAGCGCCGTCCAAGGCCGAAGGCGCCGCGGACGGTGCGGCGCAAGGCGACGAGGCGCCTGCGCCTACGGCGCTGCGCGAAGCTCCCGGTGTCGATTTGACGGGGCTTTCGGATGCCCAGAAGAGCGTGTTCTTCGACGTGATCAACGTCGAGCCGAGTGCGTGCGGCAAACCCCACTCCCTCGCCCGGTCCCTCGTGGACGACGCGGATTGCCGGGATTCGCTGGTGCTCGCCCAGTTCATCGCCGACCGACTCGCCGAGGGCGCCACGGCCAGCGCGGTCAAGAAGGAGGTCGAGTTCCTCCGCAAGGCCCTGACACCGCGCCAGATCGACGTGACCGACCGGCCGGTTTGGGGCAATCCGCGGGCACCGGTGACCGTGGTCGTCTTCGCGGACTTCCAGTGCCCGCACTGCCGGGCCGAGGCCCCCGTGTTGCGCCGTGCCGTCGACAAGTTCAGCGGCCGCGCCAAGCTGGTATTCAAGCACTTTCCCCTGCGCATGCACCCCCAGGCCAAGCAGGCGGCCATCGCCGCCGAGGCCGCCCGCGCCCAGGGCAAGTTCTGGGAGATGCATGATCTCTTGTTCGCCCACCAGGACGATCTCTCCGACGAGCGGATCATGGAGCTGGCCAAGCAGCTCGGCCTCGACATGACCAAGTTCGAGGCCGACTTCCGCAGCGAGAAGGCACGGGCCCGCGTGGACGAGGACCGGGCCGAGGGCGAAAAACTCGAGATCGCCGGCACCCCCACGGTCTTCGTGAACGGTCGCGAGTACAACGAGCTGTTGTTCGGGGGCACCGTCGAGGGCTGGATCGACGAGGCCCTCAAGCGGTAGGACACGGCATCGATGGCTGGCTGGGTGGTGGCTCGGGCACCTGCCACGGTGTCCAACCTCGGACCGGGATTCGACTGCCTCGGACTTGCGGTGGATCGGTGGTACGACGAGGTCGCCGTGCGCACCGTCGAAGGTGGCGAGATCCGGGTGGTGGAGATCACCGGGGATCCCGGACTCGGTGCCGAACGGCTGCCTTCGGATCCGCAGGCCAATACCGCGGCCGTCGCCGCGCGTGCGGTCCGAGACCGCGTGGGGAGCCGCGCGGGGCTCGAGATCCGGCTGCACAAGGGGTTGCCCCTAGGCAGCGGACTCGGTTCGAGCGGGGCATCCGCGGCAGCGGGTGCTCTCGCCGCGGCAACCGCCCTGGGGGCCGATCTCGCCGTCGAGACCCTGGTGGAAGCCGCCCGCGAAGGCGAGGCGGTCGCCTGCGGCGCGCCCCACGTGGACAACGTCGGGCCATGCGTGCTCGGCGGCATCGTCCTGGCGATCCCGAGTGGCCCGTTGCGCCTGTGTCGGCTGCCCGTGCCGGAAGATCTCCACCTGGTGGTCTACACCCCGGGATGCTCGGTGGCCACGGCCGAGGCTCGGGCGGTGCTTCCCGACCGCCTACCGCGTGAGGACCACGTGGTGCAGGCGGCCCGGCTGGGCCTTTTGGTCCACGCGCTCCACGCAGGAGATCTCCTCCTCCTCGGAGAGGCCATGGTGGATCTGCTCGCCGAGCCGGTACGGGCGGGGCTCATCCCCGGCTTCTCGGCGGCCAAGGCGGCGGCCTACGAGGCGGGGGCGCTCGCCTGCGGAATCAGTGGCGCAGGCCCGACCGTCTTCGCCATGACGAATCGTGCCGGGCACGGGGATCGCCTGCTCGCGTTGCTCGACGAGCAGTTCCAACTCGCCGGGGTGCCCGGCAGGGGCGCCGTCTGCCGCGTGGGCGGCGGGGCCGAGATCGTTGCGCCCGTGCCCCACTGAGATGCCGCGGCAGGGGCGCGCTCCAAGCACATAGGTCGCCCGTGCGCGCCGTTCGCTCCCGGCGCGGCGACGTCACCCCAAAAAGGTGGATGGCGTCGGCGACCCCCCCGAGTCGCCGGCGCCATCCGAAAATGCGACCGGTGCCCACCGGCCGCTGCTCGCCCAGAAGGAACTCGTTCGTGGGTCCCTCCAAGGCCGGCGAGTACCGACCTCGCTTCCTTCGACACCGGGCCGTCGAGGTCTTCCGGCGTCACCGGGAAAAAAATTGTGCGGCTTCGCACGTGGGGGCGGCGGGACATGCGCATTGTGCTGCGGGCGCGTCCGCGCGGCCGTGACCAGGGCGGACCACCGTTCAGGAAGGCGGTCGCGTGGCCACCAGCGCGAGGTCGCTGATGGGCCCGAGGATCGCGCGCGCGAGGCGCCGCCCGAAGTCGCTGTCCGCGAGCACCCCGGCGAGCATCGGTCCGCTCTCGTAGTACAGGGCCGCAAGGCCGCGGCCGAGTTCGTTCCCGAGCAGATAGTGGTCCCGGAAGAGCCGCAGCGCGTAGACCCGCGGCTCCCAGTTGGCCCCATAGGCCGCCGTGGCGACGATGCAAAAGCCGTCCACCTGGGTGAACTCCTGGGCGGGCGTTCGGACCGACGTGGTGGAAAGCGGGCTTTGGTTGCCGCAGCTGTCCTCGTAGCGCACGGCGAGTTGGTACTCGGTGTTGCCGAAGAGCTGGTCGACCGTGCACGAGACGTGTGCGCCCTGCTCGAAGATCCCGGTGCACGGGGCCTCCACCGCCTGCCCGACGTTCGTCTCGTCGATGGGCATGTCCCCGGGGCGGTAGTAGACGCGAACCGCCTGGATCTGGCGCCCGTCCCCGAGTTCGGGCAAGCGCAGCGAAAGCCGGACCTCGTCGAAGGCCATGACCTCCGCCGCGAGATCCTTCGGCGGTGGGACTTCGCCGAGCAGGCACGTGCCCCAACCGCCGTCGCCGCCGGTGTCGCCGCCCGTGTCCCCTCCCGTGTCGCCGCCGCCCACCTCCACGCCGTCGCTGTAGACGCCGAAGCGGAAGGTCTCGCCGTTCTTCGTGTAGAGCCGCAGGCGGTCCGCTCCGCTGCCCCCGGACACGCTGATCGTCTCGTCCGGCGGATAGAGGGTGCCGCTCGTGCCGTCCCACTCCCCGTAGCCCGCGTAGTCGCTCGTGCCCGTGAATCCCTTGACCCGCGGGTCGAATTGGACGCGATAGACGACGGAGGGCTGGCCGAAGTACTCGACGCCGTAGGCCGGCAGTCGAGGATCGATGAAGTGATCCTCGCGATCGAAGTCGTAGTAGGCGTTCTCGTCGGCCTCGAGGGACACTTCGATGTAGGCGACCACGTCGCCATCGGGGATCTGGTCGAGGACCACGGTGCGCACCACCTCGGTCTCCCCGGGCGGCGTCGCGCCCGTCACGGCGTCGAGGTCGTTCAGCTCGGCGAACATGGCGACGTCCGGTGAGTCGAGGGTGGGATCGACCGACACGAGGTCGTTGCGGGGCGGATAGACGCTGACGTCCGTCTCGTGGAAGCGTCCCTTGTCGGAGCGAAACGCCGCCGGGGACGGGCACGTCATGGTGTCCGTGGAGATCGTCTCGTTCTCCTCGGGCGTGAGCGGCCGGCAGAAGTAGGGCTCGGTGGACGAACTGTTCTCGTGCCAACCCAGGGACGTCTGGTCGTTGGGGTTGTCGTCGAAGAAGACCAGCTTGGGATAGGTCTTGCCGCGGCGGTGGGCCCAGACCGGGAGCACCATGGGGCGCGGCCCGTAGGGGGCCCGCCACGACGACAGGAAGTCCCACAGCCCGGGGCGATTGCCGATCCCGAGCTTGCCGGTCGCCTGGGTGACGAAGACGTCGCGCAGGAAATTCCCCTCGGCGTCCTCGAGCCAGATGGCGATCTGGAGGTTGGCCACGGGTTTGAAGTGGAACTCGAGGCGTACGCTCTCGTCCGCGGCCGGCGCCGCTCGCCCCGTCGTGGCCGTGGTCACCAGGCAGGTGGCGGCGAGCAGGCCCGACCACGTCCCGACGCGCAGCCACCTCCGCCGGGACGCCACCGTCCGCTTGCTCGCATGGTCGAGGCCGGGTGATCGTCGCACCTTTCCGAGGGTACCGCGTCGTGGACGGAGGTCCAGTGGGACTTTCCCCCGCGCGATGCCGGTGACAGGCTTGCGCCGTGCCATGCGCCCTGCGACGGACCCTCACGGGCGCCCTGGTCGCGCTCGCGGCGTGCCGGGTGAGCGCCGACCCTGGGGTCCCGCGGGCGTTCACGGAGATGCCGGTCGCGCACCTCGGGACCGTGGCGTGGAGCCCTCCGCGCCTTGCGGCCGAAGGGGACCTGGCGGTCGCCGGGACGGCGCCTTCGTCGTTCGAGCCCATCGAACCCGTCGAACCCGAAGTGGTGGCCATCGGAACCTGCGCGCCCCTTCTTGCCGAGATCGGCCGCATCCAGGAACACCTGGTGGCGGCATTGGACCCCGTCCTCGCCGATCTCGATCGCACGTTGTCGGATCGGTTCTCGCGTCTCCTCGACGCCCGCGCCCGGGCGGAGATCGTGCGCCGCTGTCCCGATGCCCGCCGAGTGCTCGATACGTGCGAGGTCCTCGGGGACACGCCGTGTCCCCTCGCCCCCCGGGTGGTCGTGGCCGGTGACGTGGCGGTTGCGACGCCGGACCGGGCCACCGCGGGAACCCTCGTGGGATGCACCGATCCGGTTGCCCTCGAACGCATCCTCACGACGTCGGCGCGGGCGTCGGCGCAGATCGCGGAGATCCGAGAGGTCCCGTGGGCCGAGGCCGCCTTGCGGCTGGCGGTGGTCGCGGATCTGGCGGCGGTGGTGGAGGACGCCTGTGTGCCTCGGCGGCGTCGATACGACCCCGAAGTACTCGACGCGGCCCGCGCGCACCTCGCCGCCATCGATGTGGCCCTCGCCGCTCCGGCGGAACTCGGCGAAGGTGCCCGCTTCGTTCCCGACGACGACCGCCGCCACGTGCCCGCCCTCGGCGGGGTCGACGTGCGACGTCGTCTCGAACCGGGACCGGCCAGTACGGCACCTGCCGCGCGGGCCCACGTCGAGGCCTTCGCCGGCATCCTCGCGGGTGCCGCGGCCTGCGGCCATCCCGACCGTGCGACGACCTGGGCGGTGCGCGGCCCGGAGGGGGCGCCGATCCCCGTCTACCCGGAGTCCTTCGTCTGCGGCCGGCTCGGGCCCGACCGGCGACTTACGAGTCTGCCCGTCGCGGCCGCAAGCAGGAGCGCGGCGGCAGAGTAGGTCTCGAGGGCCAACAGCATGATGAAGGGATCGTACGGGGCCCGAATTCGGCCGCTGCCGAAGAAGATCGCGCTGGTCAAGAGCAGGGACGCGAACTGCACGCAGACCAGGGTCATGGCGGGTCGGCGTCGGGGCCGGAAGAACAGGACGAGCCCGACGAGGGCGGGCACCGCATAGAGGTTTCGCGACCATCGCTGCCACCAGGCCGCAACGCCCCGCCACTGGCTGCGGCCCGAGTCCGGCCATGGCACGTTGTACCGCCACAGGAGCACGACGTTGGTGACCGCGTACTTCAGTTGACCGAGCACCCCGGTCTTGCGCACGCACTCGCGAACGAAGGCCATGTGGGCCTTGCCGTCGCCGATGTAGCCCTCGTAGCGCAGGTCGTATCCGAGCGCCGGCTCGAGGTCCAAGAGTTTCTGCTTGCCACGGCGTTCCTGCGCCCGCATCTGCAGGAACGACGGGGGCTGGAAGTGGACGCGGCCGTGTCCCTTGCCGTCCGGCAGGCTCTCGATCTTCGCGGCGTGACAGCGGCCGAAGGCCAGG
The DNA here is from genome assembly GCA_003696955.1 of Deltaproteobacteria bacterium. Lineage (GTDB taxonomy): Bacteria > Myxococcota_A > Polyangia > Nannocystales > Nannocystaceae > J032. The sequence goes on from RFGU01000160.1 coordinate 13,083, forward strand.
TTCAGCGTGGCGTTCTCGCTGACGAGACCGAACCGACCCGTGTGGTGGTGGAATCGTACGGCCGACAGCACGAGCACCAGTGCGACCGGAACGAAGGCCACCACCAGGTGGCGGAGCCGCAGCATGCCGAAGGCGCGCCGAAACGGCAGCCACACGAGGCCGAGCAGGGCCATGGTCAAGAGAATCTGCGGCCGGATGGCCGTGGCGACGGCCGCGAAACAGCCGCCGAAGACGGCATCACGGATCCGTCCACGCAGGGCAACGAGGGTCAGGCCGAGGTGGGCGGCCAAGGTGGCCGCCGCGAAGGGGATCTCGCTCAGGACGTACCCGCCCAGGGAGACGAGGGGGTAGTGGGCCACGAGCAGGGCACCGAGGAGGGGGGGCACCCACGGGTAGCGTGACGCGCGACGGGCGATCCCGTATGCCAAGGGGGGGATCGTCGAGCCGATGAGGGCGTACGTCACGCCGAGGGCGTGGGGGGCGTCGCGCCCGAAGAGTCCCTTGACCGCGGCGACCAGGAGATGATTGCCGTAGGGGAAGAAGGCGGCGTACTCGTGGCGCTCGAAGGGGCGGTCGAGGGCCGCAAGACCCCGCGACACGTACCCGTGCATGTCCGAGTAGACGTAGTCCTCGGGCGGATGGATCGCGAGGTTCCAGTGGAGGCGGACCGCGAGCGCCGCCAGGAAGAGGGCCAGCGGCCAGCGAAACGCCACGATCCACGCTGCGATGCCGTTGCGGTGGGTCAAGGTCGCGCGGCCCTTCTACGACACCGGCGTGGCGTTTGCCAACGCCGAAGGACCGTGCCTTCACCCCCATGGCGCGGCCTCAGGCGGCCGCCGAGCGGTGCGTCTCGTCCGCCTCCGACACGTCCGTCCCGTCCTCGTCGATGGAGGTACGGGGCGTGCCGCGTTCGGCCGCACCGGCCACCATGCCGGCGACGATGCCGAAGGTCACGGCTCCCGCGACGGCGAACATCGCCGCAACGCCCGGTTGCATCGGGAGCCCCATCGACGGACCGATGAGGAACGCACCCACGGGGAAGATCACGGCGAAGACCAGGACCGCCCCCAACACGCCGTAGCGCACGGCTTGGGATCGCTCGCCGTAGAGGTAGGTTCGAATGGCTCGGTCGGCACTCGTGCTCATGGACGACTCCTTCGGTGGGGTTGCCTCCAGTGTCGCCTCGCGACGGCGCGGTGTGCGCGAACGTCCTGCGGCCCCCTGCAGCGATGCGCGCGAGAATTTCGCATTGGCGGCGCTCCGATCGTCTGCAGAACGACGATCCAGGTTACAGTGAGGGGGGAAGGTGATCGCTGGTATTGTGGGGAAGGGTGCGGGTCGGTAGGATTTACGGGCTCGCCCCCGAGGAGTGCCCTTTGCCCATCTACACGAAGCTCCCCCCAATCGTGGTTCTCTGTGCCCTTGCGTGCGCGGCGTGCTCCGCAGCCGACGACACGGCACCCGTGGCCCTGCGTGATGCCCACGCGGCCGGGCCAGCCCTCGATCTCGTCGGACGCGCCGAATTCGAGGGCACCTACCAGCGCCGTGTGGCCGACCTGCTCGACGGCCGTTCCGAGACCTACGACGTGCTGGTCTCGGGTGCGACGAGCGTCCGCCTCGAGATTCCGGACACGTTGGCCGACGAGTTCGTTCGAGGCGCGACGTACCGGGTGGGAGGGCGCGCGTTGGACGAAGGTACGCTCGAGGTGCAGGACGTCGAACTCGTCGCTTCGGCGCCCCAACCCGCCATCGACCCCGAGAAGCGTCCGGCCCGGCGCATCGCCTGGATCCAGGTCTATTGGGACGGCAAGGCCGGTATCAGCAAGGAGGAAGCGAAGCTCAAGCTCTTCACCGGGGACAAGTCGACCAATGCCTACTACCAACAGGTGAGCTTCGGCGAGGATCGGTTGGCGGGTGACGTGTTCGGGTGGTTCCAGATCCCCGATCCCCAGGGCAATCCCGATGCCATCGCCACGTACGCCCAGCAGGCCCTCGAGGACTACGGCGTGCCCCTTTGGCAGTATCGCCAGTTCATGTACTACTTCCCGTTCGACTCGGGATTCGGCTGGGCCGGACTCGCCAACCTGGGATCGCCCGACAACCCGGCGGAGAACAGTTGGTACAACGGCGCGTCCGGTTGCGTGGTCCTCGCCCAGGAGTTGGCCCACAACTACGGTCTGGTCCACTCCAACTCGTATTCGTGCGTGGACGAGAACGACCAGTGGACGCCCTACAGCGACAACTGCGAGGAGAGCGAGTACGGCGATCCGTACGATCCCATGGGGTCGGGCTGCGGGCACATGAACGTGTTCCAGAAGGGCGCGATGGGGTGGCTCGAAGGCTGCAACTCGGTCACCGCCACCGCCTCGGGGACCTTCAATCTCGTGCCCATGGAACTGCCGTGCAACGGGATCCAGGCCCTGCGCCTGCCCATCGAGGGCACCCCCAACTACTACTACCTCGAATACCGCCAGCCGATCGGTTTCGACAGCCTCTACTCGGGCGTGCTCGTCCACGTGGCGCGCAACTACGGCGGGACGAATCCGAAGATCCTGGACATGAACGATGGTCCGGGGGCGTTCATGCAGGCCGGCGACAGCTACGACGACCATCTCGGGCGGGTCAGCTTCTCGGTGCTCGAAACGAACGACACCCACGCGGTGATCGAAGTGACCTTCCCCAACGGGGGGAGCGGCGCGCCGACGTGCATCGACGGGACCGAGCCCCCCATGGAGGCCGGCAACTACGGCTCCCTCGAGTGCCTGTCGGAGCCGGTGGGGCCCGACGACAGCCCGCCGACCGTGACGATCACCTACCCGAACGACGGGGACGTCATCCCGCCCGGCACGGACTTCACGATCACCACGGAGGTCTCGGACGACCGAGGCGTCACGGATGCGCGCCTGTACGTCAACGGCGAGCCGTTCTACCTCGACATCGAAGAACCCTTCGAGTGGGACGTGACGAACATCCCCGAGGGGACGTACGAGTTCGGCGTCGTGGTCCGCGACGGTGTCAACTGGGTGCCGAGCGACCCGGTCACCATCCAGGTCGGGATCGTCGAGGGGACGACGGGGGGCGCGACCACCGGTGACGTGCCGGGCACCACCGGCGGCACGGAGAGCGGAACCTCGGGCGACGAGACCTCCGGCGGAGAGACGGACGGCTCGGGGCAGACGTCGGCGGACGACGGGTGCTCGTGTCGCGGGACGTCCCCCCGTTCCGGACTTGCGTCATGGGCGTTCCTGCTGCTGGCCCTCGGGGAGCGGCAGCGCCGTCGTCGTCGTCGGCGCCCTCGGGCAGCGTAGGACGGGGGCCAAGCAGCGGCGGGCCCGCTCGACACGTTCGACGTAGCGGCGGGTCCGCGGGCCGATGCCCCGCGCCGATGCCCGGAGGGCAGCGGCGGGTCCGCGGTTGTAGGCCACCAGGGCGAGGTCGTCGCGACCGAACCGCCGGCGCAGCCGTGCGAGCAGGTGGGCACCGAGCCGGGCGTTCGTGGCCGGGTCGAGGGGGCGGTAGCGCAAACCGAGGTCCCGGGCGAGGGATCGCCCGGTTCTGGGCATAAGTTGCAAGAGCCCGCGTGCGCCCCGCGGCCCGCGAGCGCGGGCGTCGAAGCGGCTCTCGACGAACGCCACGGCCAACAGGAGATCGGCCGGTACGCCCTCGCGCGCGGCTGCGTCGAGGAGGTGCGGCGACACCCGGACGAGCCGGGCTTGCTCGGCCTCGCTCAGGCACCGGGCGTCCTCCGGCGCCACGTGAAGCGCCACGTCGCAGGCGCGGGGGGCATCGGCCGGAACGTGCATGGCTTCGGGGCGCGTCTTCGCCACGGGCGGAGGCTCGGCCTCCGCGACGGTCTGCGGGGCCGTCGAAGTGCCGGCCCGGCCGCCCGGCGTCGGGCGTGGCCGGGCGGCACCCGGCGCCGTGGCGTCGGCGGCCATGCAGGGAAGCAGCG
>RFGU01000161.1 GCA_003696955.1 Deltaproteobacteria bacterium
ACGAGGTGGGCGAGCTTCCAGTCCATGTGGGAGAAGGGCTTGCTGACCAGATCGCCGAAGCCGGCCCGGTTCATCACCGGCGGGGCGGCGGCGAGCACCGCGGTGTCGGCGAAGACGGCTTCGGCCATGTGGGCCGGCACCGTGCGCTTGACCCCCTTCGACAGCACGGCCGCGATGGCGGAGGTGTAGCCGTTCATGCTCGCCGCGGTGGCCACGGCCGCGAACGGACGGCCCGCCCGCGCCGTGGCCAGCTTGACGGTGTCGCACACGGTGCCGCTGCCCACCGCCACGGCGAGGGCGCCGCCCGGCAGGCGCGCAGAAAGGTCCGCCACGGTGTCGTCGTCGCAGACGACCTTGGATCGGCCCGCCGCCGGCTCGATCACCCACGTATCGACGGACGCGCCCCGCGCTTCGAGGAGCGCCACCAGCTTGCGGCCCGCCGCCGCGAAGGTGTTGGTATCGCACACCACGAAGGCCCGTCCGGCCGAGGCCACGTACGCGGCCGCGCGCTCAATGCCGTCGGGCCCGACCACCACCTGCCGGGTGACGCGTCCCCCGAGGCGCGCCGCGTCGGCCTCCAGCCAGGCGAGGGCCCGGGCGATGGTGGCGTCGAGGGCGTCACAGGCGTCTGCGATGGCGACCGGGGCGGCGCTCATGGGCCGCAACGGTGGCCCCTTCCCGCACCTGCCGCAAGGGGGCGCGTCGACACTTGCCCTGTCGCCTTCCTACGCGAAGGGGCGCCCCCGCCCGCGAGCGCCCGACGCTCGGCCTCGGTCGCGCCGGGTCACGGTTCCTCCTCGCCGGGATCGCGATCCGGGGCGAAGGGATTGGCATCCTTGGGCATCGGCTCTTCGGGTTCGGGCGGCGGCCCCTCCGCCTCGAGCATGTCGAGCACCTCCTGGAGTCGATCCGGGAGGTTGCGAAGATCCGTGGGGTCGCCCCCCACTTCGGGCATCACGATGACGTATCGCCCACCGTTGGGGCTCATCTTCTCGAGGGTGTGAACCTCGACGTCGAGCCCGGCAGCCTCGTACTTCTCCTGGAGCTTTTCGCGGAATCTGCGGAGACGGACCACGAGGTCGCGCCGCGTCGGTCGAAACACCGCGACGCACGGGCCGCCGTCGCAACGCAGTTCGAACGTCTCCTCGATCTCGAGTTCGTCCAGTACGGACCGCAGCGTGCGGTCGAAGGCGGTCGGATCGATCCGTGCCGCCTCGTCGCGTCCGCCGGACGCGGACTCCGGCGCCGAAGGACGAGGGCGCGCGAAGGGCGGCGGTACGACGCGGGGACGGGACGGTCGCTGCGTTCGGGTCCGCTCCACGGTACGCCGCACGGACGAAGCCTCCGGCTCTTCCGTGGCCGGGCCGGGCGCCGCGGGCGCCTCGTCGTCCGAAACCAGCACCCACAGCGCCGCCCCCACGGCCAGCAGCGCACCTGCGATCACGACATGTTGAAAACGTGGCATGAAGCGCAACAGCGACCTTCAGCTCGCGCTCGAACCCGACGACCCGGTCGCATCCTCGCACCCTTGACATATGCACCCTGCGTCATTGCAGATGCATTCCTCGCAGTTCTTCGTGCTTGCGAGATACAGGCAGTCGCCCGCGCCCGTGCATGAGCAGAACCCGTCCTCGGTACACACGATACCGTGCAGCGGGGGCGGCGGAACCGTAATGTCCCCCGGATCACGGTCACAACCGCTGCCCGAAGCCACGAATCCGAGAACGACCCCCGCCATCCACCGAACGAATCTCCGGGCTTCTAGCGAAGCAACCCGCGCCCGTCGACCCGGCCCCTTACGAAAGGACGATGTAGGACGATGTAGGACATCTCGATAGCCTCCTCCTGATGGGATCAATGCCCTTCTATCGGTGTCCGGCACGGCTGTCAAGGTCCCGCCGGGCGCATCGCCAAGGGCACCCCGCACCCGAACTCACGTCGTCCTCGCGATCGGTGCCTTCCGGAGCCTGACATGCATCGGAGCCATCCGTGATCGACCTGTCGAAGGCCCGCGGTCGGCCGCATGGCCGCACGAACGGCGGGGCCGAAATCGCCCCGATTCTCCATCTTCGGCGACCGCCGACGCTCGTACGCGCGCGACCTTCGGTACGGATCGGTCGTCCTCCACTCGCCGGTCACCGCACAACCCCCACCAAGCATGCGCGGGGCGGCGGTCCATCGTTCCCCCGCGGTCATCCGCCCGGTGGTAGACTCCTCGCCATGGGAAGCCGCGTGCCCTGCGGACGAACGTCGGTGACCGCACCGCACCGCGCGTCCAATGGCCAGGGGCCCGCAGGCAGATGGACACTTCTGCCTCGACCGCGGCTTGCATCGCTCGCCGGGTTGCTATCGTCCGTTGCGATCCTTCCCCCGGCCGCCTGCCCTCCCGACAAGACCCTCGCGTGCAACGGGATGGCCCCCGGCCGAGTATGCAGCGGAACGCGAGCGAGACGACCGAGACCCCGGCCGACGGGTCCGTCGGCGCAGCGGCGCAGCGAATGGCTCCTGGGGCGGCCGAACCCGAAGGGTCCTCGGGCGCCTCCGAGACCGACGCGAAGGCACAGCTCGCCCGACCTGGAAGACCGCAAGGCGACGAACCTGGCGGTGCGCGCGCGCGTCGAGCGTTGTGTGAAGGCCCACTGGGGGCCCCGGCCCGCGACGACCATGGTGGTGCGACGACGCCGCAAGAGCCGACTTTGGATCGACGTCCGGCGGTTCCTATCCTCCTGCGATCGGCCTCCCTCGTTCGAGGCGTCGAGCATCGGCACGCGCCTCGAGCTGCGGGAGGTCGCCCCTCCGAAGGGACGTCCACGCGCTCGTTGCGTCTGTCCGTACGCCCTTCCGATCGTCGTGTCGGACGTGCCCCCCGAGGTCGGAGACATGCACTTGTTCGACCTCGACGCCATCTCCTGGCCGGCCGGGGACGACGGTCCAAAGCAGGTCGCGGCCGCAACATGGTCCCCCGAACCGCAAGCCGGGTGCCGGCAGGCCACGGGGACGTTCGTCGCGGCTGTCCCGAATCTATGAGACACACCGCGCTCGAAGCTATCGCAAAGGGCCCGAACCATCGTCACGCCGATGCCGCGGAGTTGGCATCGCGCGCTCTCTGCGGTGTCGCCGCCCGGCGCGACGCGACCGTCGAGCGGACGCACCGCGCGTGGCGACGGGCGCGCAAGATCCCTCCGGCCCTTTCCGACTCCGAGGTTCGAGACCTGCTGCACCCGTGCGGCCCGCTCGTCGTCGACGTCCGACCGGCCGAGGAGTACGCCGCAGGTCACCTCCAGGGGGCCGTCTCGGCGCCGGTCGACCGACTCGACGACCCGTGCCTCGGCCTGCCCGCCGACCGTCCCCTGCTCCTCCACTGCCGCGGCCCCGCCTGCACCTTTGCCGCCGAAGCGGCCGCCCGCCTGCGAACGCTCGGATACGAGGCCCACTGGACCGACCTTACGCTCCACGATCTTCGTTCCATGCTGGAGATGGCGGCGTGAGCCCATCCGCACCCAGGCTCGGTATTCGCGAGAACCTCGGGCAGTTCTCGCTCTTGGTGGTGGTCAACGCCTTCGTCGGGGCCATGGTGGGCCTCGAACGCAGCGTGCTGCCTTTGGCGGCCGAGGTGGAGTTCGGCCTCGCCGCCCGCACCGCGATCCTCTCGTTCGTCGCCGCCTTCGGCCTCTCGAAGGCCCTGTCCAACTACGCCGCCGGCCGCCTCGGGGATCGGTGGGGCCGCCGGCCCGTCCTGATCCTGGGATGGGCCATCGCGGTGCCGGTCGCCCCGCTGCTCATGTGGGCGCCCACGTGGGGCTGGATCGTCGGCGCCAACGTGCTGCTGGGCGCAAGCCAGGGCCTTGCGTGGTCGACCACGGTCATCATGAAGATCGATCTCGCAGGCCCCCGCAGGCGGGGGCTGGCCATGGGGATCAACGAGTTTGCCGGCTACGTCGCCGTCGCGGGGTCGGCCCTCGCGGCCGGGTACGTAGCGACCCGATACGGCCTGCGCCCGGCTCCCTTCGCCCTCGGTCTCGCCTACGTGGCCGCGGGCGGTGTCCTTTCCGTCTTCGCGATTCGGGAGACCCGGGGCCACGCCGCCCACGAAGCTCTCAGGCCCGTCGCGCCGCCCCCCGACGTCTTCGTCCGCACCTCCTTTCGCGACCCGACCCTCTCGTCCGTCTGCCAGGCCGGACTCGTCAACAACGCCAACGACGCCATGGCCTGGGGCCTCTTTCCCCTCATGTTCGCGGCCGCCGGACTTGCCGTGGATCGTATCGGTTGGCTCGCGGCCCTCTATCCCCTCGTGTGGGGCGCGGGCCAAATCCCCGCCGGCGCCATTTCGGACAGATTTGGACGTAAGTGGCCCATCGTCGTCGGGATGACCGTTCAGGGGGTGGCCATCGTCATGGTGGCGGCGGCGGCGAGCTTCACTGCATACGCCGTTTCCACCGTGCTGCTCGGCGTCGGCACGGCCCTGGTCTACCCGACGCTCCTCGCCGCCGTCGGGGATGCGGCCGATCCCTCCTGGCGTGCCTCGGCCGTCGGGGTCTATCGCCTCTGGCGCGACCTCGGATACGTGGCGGGTGCCGTGGTCGCGGGTGTCGTGGCCGACACCCTCGGTCCGACCGCGGCCACCGTGGGACTCGGTGTGGCGACCGTAGCGTCGGGGCTCGTCGTGGCCGTGCGCATGCCCACTGGCGCGGCCGATCCGTCGTGAGGCAATCAGGCCCTACCGCAACGTGGGTCTTCGACACGCCCCCCGCCGGCCGCCCTCGTTCGGGCCGCGCGGCAACCTGGTACCATGGAGGCCGTGCGACGCTCCCTCCTCGTCTCGTGCCTGCTCGTCGGGGCCTGTGCGGACGACGACGGGGCTCCCGAGATCCCCGCGAACGACTACTGCGCCCCGGTCGCAAAGTGGCCGGCCGGGGCCCAAGACGCCGAGCTCGAGGTGGTGCGCCTGGTCAACGAGCACAGATCCCAGGGGGCGACGTGCGGGAACATGACCTTCGGGCCCGCCGGCCCCCTCGAAGCGGAGGGCCACCTGACCTGCGCCGCCCGCGTCCACAGCCGCGACATGGCCGACCGCAACTTCTTCGACCACGTAAACCCCGACGGCGAGGATCCCTTCGATCGGATCGCTCGCACCGGCTACGGCCCCTACCGCACGGCGGGCGAGAACATCGCCCTCGGCGCCGACACGCCCGAGCAGGTGGTCGAGCTGTGGATGGGCTCGCCCGGACACTGCAGCAACATCATGAACCCCGACTACGTCCACATCGGCGTCGGATACGTGGGGGACGGCAACCTCTGGACGCAGGTCTTCGCCGCGCCCCGCGAGGACGCAGGGCCATGACGTTTCGCCCGCCTCGGCAAGGCGCGTGGCTCGTCGCGCTCGTCGCCACGGCCTGCGACGCCGAGCCGCTCGTCGAGCGGGACGTGGGCGACGCCGAGGCGTGCGCCGACCTTGCAGCCTGGCCCGAGGACGCCACCGCCGCCGAGGACGCCCTCGTCGGCCGGCTCGTGGCGCTGCGCGAGCGCGACCTACCGTGTGCCGAGCAGACGCCGCTCGCCCCCCTCGCGGCGGTTCCGGCCCTGCGCTGTGCGGCGCGGCGTCACGCCCTCGACCTCGCCGAGCGCAAGACGCTCGCCGCCGAAGGGAGCGACGGCACGACCCCACAAGCCCGCGCCGCCGAGGCGGGGTACGTCGGGCGGTTGCGCTACGAGCTGCGCGCGGCCGACTTCCGCGCCGCGAGCGAGGTGTCGGACGCCCTGCTCGCCGACGAGGACCATTGCGCGGCCCTCGCC
>RFGU01000162.1 GCA_003696955.1 Deltaproteobacteria bacterium
CATGAACGACCCCGAGGTGCTGGTCCTCGTCGCCAACGACGCCGCCGGCGAGGGCGTGAACCTCCAGCGGGCCCACCTCATGGTCAACTACGACCTGCCGTGGAACCCGAACCGCCTCGAGCAGCGCTTCGGCCGCATCCACCGCATCGGCCAGCGCGAGGTCTGCCACCTCTGGAACCTCGTCGCGAAGGACACCCGCGAAGGCGACGTCTACTTCAAGCTCCTCAAGAAGCTCGAGGTCGAGCGCGAAGCCCTGGGCGACAAGGTCTTCGATGTGCTGGGGCGGCTCTTCGATCAGAAGGCACTTCGTGAGCTCTTCATGGAGGCGATCCGCTACGGCAACGATCCGGAGGTCCGGGCGCGCCTCGAACGCGAGGCGGAGGGTGCCGTCGACCGCCAGCATCTCCAGAGGCTCCTCGACGAGCGTGCGCTGGTCCACGACTCCATGGACGTAAGCCGCGTCCAGGCGATCCGTGAGGCGATGGAGCGCGCCCACGCCCGCAGGCTGCAACCCCACTTCATCCAGGCCTTCTTCCTCGACGCTTTCCGGCGGCTCGGCGGCAAGATCCACCGTCGCGAGGAGGGGCGGTTCGAGATCTCCCACGTGCCCGTGGCGCTGCGTCGGCGAGACCGGCACATCGGCCTCGGGGCGCCCGTCCTCGAGCGCTACGAGCGCGTGTGCTTCGAGAAGGACAAGGTCGATCGGCAGCCCCGCGCCGAGCTCGTCTGCCCGGGTCATCCACTGCTCTCCGCCACCATCGACCTCGTCCTGGAGCGCTACGGCCATGTCCTCAAGCGAGGCTCGGTGCTCGTCGACGAGGCCGACCCCAAAGACACGCCTCGCCTTCTCTTCTACCTGGAGCACTCCGTGCACGACGGCCGCCGCACGCGCACCGGCGAACTGCTCACGATCTCCAAGCGGATGCACTTCGTCGAGGTGGGGCCGGACGGCGAGTACCAGGACGCGGGTGCGGCGCCCTACCTCGACTACCGACCCGCCACCGACGAGGAGCGCGCACTGGTCGAGCAGGAGCTGGATGCCGCCTGGCTGCACAAGGATTGGGACGACGAGGTGATGGGCTTTGCGATCACCAAGATCGTGCCGCGGCACGTGGAGGAGGTGCGCGCACGGCGCCTTGCGCAGATCGAAAAGACGGAGCGGGAGGTCAAGGCGCGACTGACCAAGGAGATCGCCTACTGGGACCGCCGGGCCCAGGACCTCAAGGAGAAGGAGCGGGCGGGCAAGCGTACGCGGCTGCCCGCCCAAGTCGCCCAGGAGCGAGCAGACAGCCTGGCGGACCGCCTGAAGGCCCGCCTCGAGGCGCTCGAAGCGGAGCGTCACATCATGCCCGCGCCGCCACGGGTGACGGGCGGCTCGCTGATCGTTCCGGGTGGGCTCTTGCGGAAGCTCGGCGTACGAACGGCCTCGCTGGCCGAGGTCGCCGACGCAGCCGAGCGCCAGCGCGTAGAGCGGCTCGCCATGGAGGCGGTCATGGCTGCCGAGCGCGCCCTGGGCAGAACGCCCCGTGACGTCAGCGCCGAGCGGGGACTCGGTTACGACATCGAATCGAAGGATCCCGAGAGCGGCGAGCTCGTGTTCATCGAGGTGAAAGGCCGCCAGGCCGGGGCCAGCACCGTCACCTTGACGAAGAACGAGATCCTCGCCGCACTGAACACGGCCGAGCGCTTTCGGCTCGCCATCGTCGAGGTGGACGGCGACACGGTGAAGGAGCCGATCTACGTACGCGGTTTCGACTTCGGCCAGCCCGGCTTCGCCCAGACCTCGGCCAACTTCGACCTGGCGACCCTGCGAAAGCACGGAGGGCAGCCGGCATGAACAGCGTGCCGACCCGCGGACGAAAGAAGAAAGACGCCCCACGAGGGGGGCGTCGAGCCGGCGATACGCTCACCGGCGGGGTTTACGCGCCCAAGCGTAGTGTTCGCGGATCCTGCTGTCAACCCCGAGGTCGGGCCCATCGAGCGAGGCCGCGATGAACCGCGTCATCACCTATGTGGACGGCTTCAATCTCTACTTCGGCCTGCGCGAGAAGAACTGGAGACGCTACTACTGGCTCGACCTCGTAGGGCTCTCGACCTCCTTTCTGCGGGGGAAGCAGCGGCTCGTACACTGCCACTACTTCACGGCGCGCATTCGCAACCGCACCGGCACCGAGGACGCTCGCCGGCAGAACACGTACCTGGACGCACTCGGCACATTGCGCAACCTTACGATCCACTTCGGCCACTACCTCGCCAAGCCCCGTCGGTGCAAGGTCTGCGGCGCAACTTGGACCCACTACGAAGAAAAGATGTCGGATGTGAACCTCGCCGTCCAGCTCTTGACCGACGCCTACGACGACCACTTCGACACCGCCATCATCGTGTCCGGTGACGGCGACCTGACGACACCGGTGCGCCAGGTGCGGCAGCGCTTCCCACGGAAGCGGGTGCTGATCGCGTTCCCACCGGCGCGTCGCTCCGACCAACTGAGGGGCGTCGCCAACGGCTCGTTCGTCATCGGCCAGGACAAGCTGCGCAACAACCAGCTACCCGACATCGTGACCACGCCGAGTGGTCACCCACTGCACCGCCCCGCATGGTGGCGCTAGGGAGCCAGTCCGTGACCACGACCTATCGCAAGAAGCTGATCGAGGTGGCCATGCCCCTCGATGCGATCAACAAGGCCTCTGCCCGTGAGAAGTCGATCCGGCACGGGCATCCCTCGACGCTGCACCTGTGGTGGGCGCGGCGACCGCTGGCGGCCTGTCGGGCCGTGCTCTTCGGGCAGCTCGTGGACGACCCCTCGGCCTGGCCCGA
>RFGU01000163.1 GCA_003696955.1 Deltaproteobacteria bacterium
CGCCCCGCCTGGATCGCCCGCGAGGTGGGCGCGGCCATCGGCTACAGTCACAGCGGCAAGCGGCTGCCCAACAAGGTCACTGGGGACTGGAGCGAGGAGTTCATCGAGGGCCACGACTACATGCTGCTCGCGGGCGAGGACCTGGCGGCGTTCAAGGCGGCCAGGTTTGAAGGAACCGATCCGGTTCCTTCAAAGGCCAACCGCGGCATCCTCATCCTCTTCGAGCCGGGCCTGCACCTCGTGCTCGCCAAGACGAACAAGCCCATCGGCATCCGGCTTCGGCGGTTCATCGTGGACGAGGTGCTGCCCCAGCTCGTCCGCGACGGCCACTACGCGCCCAGCCGCCAGGTGGTCGATGGGCAGCTCGTCGAGCGCGCGGCCCCTGACCCGCGACTCCAGCGCGAGCTGCGTCTGGCCCGCAAGCTCGAGCTCGAGGACCGGAAGTTCAAGGTCCGCACGCTGCAGCAGACCATCACGGGCATCGAGGGGCGGGTGTCCGCGGACGCCATCACCAGCCTGCGGGTGGTCGCCGCCGAGATCGCCCTCGAGCGCGACCTCTCCGATCTGAAACCGCGCACCGGCGCGGGCTGGCTGCCGCCGTCGGAGATCGCCAGGCGCCTCGGCGTCTCGGCCAACCGGGTCGGCCGCGCCATCAGCAAGCTCAAGCTCCGCGGCGACATCCCCGGCATGGCGATGCCCATCATGAACAAGGCCCGCCACAGCGACCGCAACGTCGTCTCCTACCTCTACAGCCCCGAGGCCGCCCGGCGCATCGAGCGCCAGCTCCGGGTCGACGGCCATCTTCCCCCGACCGCAGATGCCGCGGCGTGACGCCTCGATAGCTCGTGGGCCGGCGGTCCCTGGGCCGCCGAGGAAGGCCGCCGACGAGGGCTTGCAGGATGGAATGATCTGGCGTAGCGTGGCAACGCTTGGAAACAACCGAACCGGTATGCCCGACGCTGGAGGACGCCACGGTGGAGCCTGACGAGATCCTGACCTTGAAGGAAGTGGCGAAGCTCCTGAAGGTGGCCGAGAAGACCGTCTACACGATGGCCCAGAACAAGGAGCTGCCCGCCTTCAAGGTCCGCGGGCAGTGGCGCTTCCGGCGCAGCGCCATCGACGAGTGGATAGATCAGCAGACCACGCCAGCCGAGGAGGGCGCGGATGAGTAGACGAGCATCGCCGAGCAAGCGACGGCGGGCGAAGCGCGCGTCGGCCCCCGCCGCCGCGGCAGAGACAGCATCCCCCGTCGCGGAGGCCACGCCCCCGGAGGAAGACCAAGAGGCCGAGGTCGTGCGTGACGGCTACGTGCTCGACTTCATCTCGGGGACGCGCGAGGTGAAGGAGACCGCCAAGGAGCGGGTCCGTCAGCGGATCGCGCGGGCCCTCTTCCACGAGTACGGGATCTCCGTCGACGACATGGAGGCCGACTTCTCAGTGAAGGTCGGGGGAAGGCGCCGCCGAGTGGACATTGCGATCTTCGCCTCGGGCCAGCCGCACACGGTGGAGAACCTTCGCCGCGTGGTCATCTGCCGGCCAGAGCCCAAGCAGAACAAGAAGGGCGCCGTCAAGATGCGGGATTACGAGCAGGCGGCGAAGGACATCGCGGAGATCACGCCCTTCTTCGAGGAGGTCGAAGGCTGTGAGTACGGGCTGTGGACCAACGGCCTCGAGTTCTTCTTCCTCAAGAAGAAGGCCACCAAGTTCCAGGTGGAGCCCGAGCCCATCGGTGACTGGCCCCCGGCGGACGAGTCGATCGGAACGCGCGACGTGCTCTCCCACGCCCGGGCACGGCGGGCGCAGCCGGACATGCTCCGCACGGCGTTCCGCCGGTGCCACAACTTCATCCACGGCAACGAGGGAATGCCGAAGGATGCCGCCTTCTGGCAGTTCCTCTACCTCATCTTCTGCAAGATGTACGACGAGCGGTCGCCTCGCGACCGCCGGCGCTTCTGGGCCGGACCCCAGGAGCAGTTCACCGACGCCGGGCGCAAGGCGATCCAGAAGCGGATCCTGCCGCTCTTCAAGGAGGTGAAGCAGGAGTACCGGGAGATCTTCCGCGGCAGCGAGGAGATCACGCTGTCGCCGCGGGCCTTGGCCTTCATGGTCTCCGAGCTGTCGAAATACGAGTTCACCCGCATCGACGTGGATGCGAAGGGCGCCGCCTACCAGGAGATCGTCGGGACCAACCTCCGAGGCGACCGGGGGCAGTACTTCACGCCGCGCGGCGCGATCCGCCTCGTCGTGCAGATCCTCGACCCAAACGAAGACGAGAAGGTCCTCGACCCGGCCTGTGGGACAGGTGGGTTCTTGGTGGCGACGCTGGCCCACATGATCGCCAAGTTCCGCGAGGAGGCGCGCCTCAGCGCCGGGGCCGAGACCTCGGAGGAGTTCGAGTCGCTCCACGACCGCCTGCGTCGGTACGCTTCGAAGCAGGTGTTCGGCTGCGATTTCGACCCGTTCCTCATCCGGGCCAGCCAGATGAACATGGTCATGGCCGGTGACGGCAAGGGGCACCTCTACCACCTGAACTCGCTCGAGTTCCCCCAGGGTCACCTCGGCGGTGTGAAGGCTGCAAAGAAGGACATTCCCCTCGGCACGCTGGACGTCGTGATGACGAACCCGCCGTTCGGGTCCACCATCCCCGTCACCGACGAAAACATCCTCAGGCACTTCGACCTGGCCCACGTGTGGGAGAAGCTCGACGATGGGACCTTCCGCAACACCGGACGGCTCCAGGGAAGCGTGGCGCCCGAGATCCTGTTCATCGAGCGCTGCCTGGACTGGCTCAAGCCGGGCGGGCGCATGGGCATCGTCTTGCCCGATGGCATCCTGGGCAACCCGGCGGCCGAGTACATCCGCTGGTGGATCCTGCGCAACGCCTGGGTGCTCGCCAGCGTCGACCTTCCCGTCGAGACCTTCATCGTCGAGGCCAACGTCAACATCCTCACCAGCCTCCTGTTCCTGAAGAAGAAGCCGCAGGAGGTCATCAAGCAGGAGGCCATCGGCGGCCAGCGCGACTACCCGGTGTTCATGGCGGTCGCCGAGAAGGTGGGCTTCGACCGTCGAGGCAACACGCTC
>RFGU01000029.1 GCA_003696955.1 Deltaproteobacteria bacterium
AGCCCGAAGGCGTAGCTCGCCCGCAGGTCCACGGCTCCGAAGGTGCCGAGGTGGGCGGACGCCGCCCACAGATAAGGTAGGACCGGGTAGTCGTCGCCGAAGCCGAAGCCCAGTCCGAGGCGCGTCGAAAAGCCCACGAGCTGGCCCTGCGGAAGCAGGTCGTGGACGAGGACGTGGGTCCGCAGGTAGTGCAGCGCGTGGTCGCGGGTCGCGGGGAGTCGTCCGGCCAGGAGCGGCCAACCCACCGCGAGGACCACCAAGGCCGTTGCGGCGCGCGGCAGCAGGCGCCCGGCGGCGGGCACCTCGGCGACGAGGCGGCGAAGGTTGCACCGCCACGTGCTCGCAAGGGCCGCCGCCAGTACGGCGGCCAGCGCAGCGGCCCATGCAGGCTCGGTGCGCGGATCGACGGCGAGCAGTCCGAGACCGGCGGCGATGCCGACGGCGCGCACGAAGACGGAGGAGGTCGGCCGGACGAACCGCACGGGGCGTACGAGGGTACCAGTGCCGGAGGTGCACATCGGGACTTCGCTTCGTCGGCACGTCCCGTGGGCCCGGCGGCCGTGTCGCGTGCGACCGGCCCCTTCGCCGCCCTACGTTTCGTGCCATGCGGCTTCGAAGCTGCGCTGCGGCGTGGGGCTCGGGTGCGCGCGGAACGTGGCGTCGATGCCTCGACGATCGACCGCGACGCGGGCGGCGGAAATGGCCGCGACGAACCCGTGGCGCTCGTGGTCGGGTTGTGTTACGAAAGCCGAAGACCGACCATGACGACTTTGAACGACATCGCGCGTGCCCTCGTCGCTCCGGGCAAGGGGATCCTCGCCGCGGACGAGAGCTTCCCGACCATCGCGAAGCGGTTCGCATCGGTCGGTGTCGAGAGCACCGAGCAGACGCGACGCACGTACCGGACGATGATGTTCTCGACCGCGGGGATCGCCGAGTACATCAGTGGCGTGATCCTCTTCGACGAGACGTTGCGACAGGAGATGCCCGACGGCTGTCCGATCCCCAAGGCGCTGTCGGCCGCGGGCATCCTTCCGGGAATCAAGGTGGACAAGGGCGCCAAGCCGCTCGCCGGCTTCCCGGGCGAGAAGGTGACCGAGGGGCTCGACGGTCTGCGGGACCGGTTGAAGGAATATTCCGATCTTGGAGCCAAGTTTGCGAAGTGGCGTGCCGTCATCGCCATCGGCAGCGGTTTACCCACGGCCTTTTGCATCGAGGCGAACGCCCATGCCCTGGCGCGCTATGCGGCGCTGTGCCAGGAGGCGGGGCTCGTGCCCATCGTGGAGCCCGAGGTGCTGATGGACGGGGATCACGACATCGACCGCTGCGACGAGGTGACGCGGGCCACCTTGCACGAGGTCTTCGGAGCCCTCTTCCGCCACCGGGTGGACCTCGAGGGCATGCTGCTCAAGCCCAACATGGTGCTTCCGGGCAAGGACTGCCCGAAGAAGGCCTCGGTCCAAGAGGTGGCGGAACGTACGGTCGCGGCCCTGCGGGCGTGCGTCCCCGCGGCCGTGCCGGGGATCGTGTTCCTGTCCGGCGGCCAGTCCGACGAGGAGGCCACGGCCCATCTCGACGCCATGAACCGGCTCGGCCCCCATCCGTGGGAGCTTTCCTTCTCCTACGGTCGCGCCCTCCAGCAACCCGCGCTCAAGACGTGGGCCGGGGACGATACGCGCATCGAGGCCGCCCAACGAGCTTTCCACCACCGCGCCCGCATGAACAGTGCGGCGCGGTACGGCCGCTACGACGTCTCCATGGAACGAGACGCGCCTGCGGTCGGCTGACCCTGGAAGGAGGGTCCCTTCGAACGCCCGCCCCCGCCTGCCGGGGCGCGGGCGTTTCCTTTCGACCGTGGCGAGTGCCCCGTAGCGAGCCGCGGGACCACGACCCGTCGCGTCCTGCGAAGGGGCCGCACCGAACGCCACCTACGCGAAGGGCAGATCCGTCGCGTCGGCCAGGCGGCGGCTCGTGCAGCTCACGTACAGGAACTCACGATTGCGCAGGCGGCCCGGCGTGCCCACCTTGCGGCCTCGAGGGTCGTAGATCCCGATCCGGGCGCCGATGTAGCGCGGCCCTTCGCGGACAAGGACCGCCAAGGGTCCCCTCGGCCGCAGCAGGGCCTCGATCTCGTCGCGGGAGAGGAACCCCTCGTCGTTGAAGGAAAGCACGATCACCTCGGCCCGCGCGCCCTCGATCACCCGGGCAAGGGCCTTACGGCAGGTGTCCTTGCGGTTGAAGGGACTCTTGCGGACCTTGCAGTCCGCCCGCTTGCGAGCCTTGCCGTAGACCTCGGGCTCGTCCCACCGCACGAGGGTCTCCCACACGTGGTAGTTCGCGAGGTAGCTGTGCTGGTTGTAGGGTGGGTCGACGTAGAGCACGTCCACGTCCATGTGCCGAACGGCCTCCTCGGCGTCGAGTTCGAGGGCGGTACACGGACCGTGGGCGGGACGGGGCGCGAGTTCGGGAACCCGCAGCTCGAGGGGACGCAGCGCGCGCGGTGCCCACGACTTGAGGTAGGCCATCTGGACGCCGCAGGTCGAATCGACCCGGTCGGCGGCCTCGACGAGGGCGGCGAGCAACACCTGCCGGAGCGGTCGGGGATGGTCCGCGGCCTCGATGGCGTTGCGGATCGCCTCGATACGCGCGCCGTTCGTCGGGTGGAAGAAGCGGGCCTCCTCGCAGTAGGTGCGCGTGAACGGGCCGGGGGTGGGAGGTAGCTCCGAGAGCCGGCGAAGTTCCCGGCGCGCAGGCTCCCCGACGTCCTCGGCGTCGGCCTCGACGTGGCAGACCGCGAGGGTGTGGGCGTAGGCGTTGTGATCGTTGGCGACCACGCGAAATCCGGCGCGCTTGGCGGCCAGGCCCACGCGGCTCGTGCCGCTGAACAGGTCTCCGACCGAGCGGACGTGGGGGAAGGCGGCGAAGATCCGCACGATGTCGTCCACCAGGCGCCGCTTCGAGCCGATGTACTTGATCATCGCGGTCCGTGCGACGGGTCGAGGGCGGCCAGTCGGTCGAGGGCGCGCAGGGAGAGGCCGAGGGTATCGGCGCGGGCGCGGACGTTCGCGAGGCGCGCGGGGATCTCGGCTGCATCCGGCGGACGGTCGGTCACCGCCCGAACGAGCAGGTGCTTGGCCGTGTGCTCCCCGTGGGTGAACGACACGGTGGTCGTGTCGTAGCCGAGGGCATCGAGGATCTCGACCCGCAGGGCGTCGGTCAGGATCGCGGCGTACTCGACGGCCAGCAGGCCGCGGCCGAGGGCCGAAACGGGCATGGCGGCCTTCGTGAGTTGCGGACGAAGCTCCGCCTGGCAGCAGGGGGCCAACAGGATCGCGCCGGCGCCGCGGACCGCGCCGAAGACGAGGGCGTCGCACGTGGCCGTGTCACAGGCGTGCAGGGCCACGACCACGTCGACGGGGCCGGTCAGGTCACCGATCCCGCCGGCACCTTCGATGGTTCCGGCGACGAACCGGATCCTGCGCCCTTCGAGCATGGCGGCCTTTTCGTTGGCTGCCGCGACCTTGGCGGGATCGCGTTCGACACCGACGACGTCCACGTCGAGCCCGTCGAGGTGGGCGGCTTCGGCCAGGGCCAGGGCCAGGTGTCCGGTCCCACACGCCAGGTCGACCACGCGCGCGGGCCGCCCCTGGCGGGCTGCACGACGGGCGGCGGCCGAAAGGAGCGGGCGGCAGATCCCGACGAAGTGTTCCACCTGCTTGTACTTGCGTGCCGAGCGAACGTCCAAGGTGCCGTCGGGGCGCAAGATCTCGAGGGCGGAGAGCAACTCGAAGCTTCGGTCGGGCCGCAGGAACCGGTCCTTGTTGCCCATCATTCGCGCAAGCGCGGCCTCGTTGCGCACCACCTTGCGGGCACGGCCGGTGCGGGCGTCCACCCGCAGGCGCGTGCAGGCATCGAGCACCCAGGTCTGTCGCGTGAGCCCTCGGTCCGCCGCCCGGACGGCGGCGTCCACGGCG
>RFGU01000164.1 GCA_003696955.1 Deltaproteobacteria bacterium
GTGGAGGTGGTGGCGTCGGCCCTATTCGCCGGACTGCCGACGCGCCACCTCGTACCGCGGCCCGCTCGCAGGGCCATGTGCCGGCGCGCCACGTCGCGCCGCGGCCCGCTCGCAGGGCCATGTGTCGACGCGCCACCTCGTGCGCCGGAGCGCTCGAGGTGCCGGCGCCCCGCCGCGTGCCCCGCTTGGCTCGCCGCGCGATGTACCGGCGCGCCGCCGAGTCGGCGCGACCGCCGAGTGCTCGGTGGGCGGTGCGGCGGATGCAGGGAACGGGCGGCTTGCACCGATCTGCGCGGCGCGCGAAACTCCGGGCTCCATCGTGCCCGACGGTGTCACCGAGGAACGGTTCATCGAGCTGCGGATCCTTCGCCCCACCAGTCCGCCGGCAGATCTGCGGCTGTCGGGCGCGTCCTTGGTGGTGGGGCGCGACGCAGGCGACGTCGTCCTCGGTGACCCAAAGGCTTCGCACCTCCACGCCCGGCTCGAGCTCGACGGACGCACGGTGCGGGTGCGCGACCTCGGAAGCACGAACGGAACCTGGGTGGCCGGCCAGCGCGTGGAGGAGGCGGTGCTCGAGGCGGGCGACCGCTTCCAGGTCGGCGAGACGATCGTGGAGGTCCTTCGGATCGGCGACGGCGACCGCAAGCCCCTGCGAACGGTGATCGCCTACGGAGGACCGGCACCGTCGGGCCAGGGACAGGCCCTTCCGCCCAGTGGTCCGATCTCGTGGAACCGTCTTCCATTGGACGCCCCTCCGGGGCCGGCGGCCGCGCCCTCACCGGGGCGCGCGACCCTTTCCGAAGGAAGCCCGCTCGAGGCGGCCGCGGCAGGATTGGACGGGGCGCGCGCCGGAGCCCTCGACGCTGGGGCCGCCCCGAGTCCTGTTGAACCGTCCGCCGACGTCGCCACCGACGAGAAGACGCGTACGGCCGTACGCACGACCGAGGCCGCGACACCATCCGGGGAGATCGCCGCCCGGCTCGACGCTCCGACGGGCGGCGACGTGGTGCGCATCGTCCTGGGCGCGTGGCTTTCGGTGCTGTCGGCGGGGATCTACGTCCCTTGGTTTCTGGCGACGTCGTGGCGGATCCGGGCGAGCCGAACCGTCCTCGAGATCGGGGGAGAACGTTGGCGGCTTCAGTTCATCGGCACGGGTAGCGAGCTGTTCGTTCGCAGCTTCTTCGGAGGTCTGTTCACCCTGCTCACCCTCGGCCTGTTCTCGCCGTGGCTCGTCGCCTGGATGATCGAGGCCGTCGTACCGAACGTGCGGGCCGTGGCGTCCGACGGGCGGGTGGCGCGTATTCGCGTGCGCGTGTCGGGCCGAGAGATCGCCCCCATGGTATTGCGGCGGGGACTTGCCACCGTGGCGACCGCCGGGATTCTGGCCCCGTACCTTCTGGACGGCGTGTATGCCCATGTGTTGGAGCGGGCGACGCTGCGGGTGGGGCGCAGCGAAGTCGCGGTTTTCTCGTATCGCAAGCCACCTTCGATGATCGAGGGGGCGGTCGTCTACGCCGTCTTGTTCTGGCCGTGGACCCTGGGGCTCCTGTGGTTTCATGCCGGGTACGCCTTGCGGCGGCGTGTAGCGACCCACACCGTCGTGTCGGCAGGGACCACGGTCTATCGCGGGCGGCTCGACGGATCGTCGTGGCGGTTCGCCCTGTCGTCGCTCTTGCTCGCACTCGTCTCGCCCGTGCTCCTCTTCGTGCCGATGCCCCACTTGCTCGTCGCCCGATGGCGTACGGTCACCGAAGGATTGCGCTGGGTGCCGGCGAAGCGGTGACGCCGTTCGCGTGGTGCTCGCCGCAGGCTCCGACCCGGCGGCCGATCGTTCGGCGCGGACTTCGACGCGTCCCGGCGAGGCCGAAGCCGGACGGACGCCTTCGCCTTGGGCGCCCGGGCTGGAAGTTCGGAGCCGACGGGAAGGAAGCTCCGGCCTGAAGCGGCCGGACGCACGACTCCCCTCCGGAACATGACCGCCGCATCGGTCGCACGACGACCGCGCCTTCGACTCGATCCGGCAACCGTCGCAGCGTGGGCCTACAGGGAGGCCTTGAGTTCCGGAAAACGCTGGAGGATCCGGCCTACGTAGCGGCCGTTCGGATAGCGTCGCAGGTAGGCGCGTCCCCGTTCGAGGGCCTGGCTGATCCGGCCGTCCTCGACGGCAGAAAGCCACAGGCGGTACCGCGCGAGTTCGGCGCGAGGATGATCCGGTGCCCGGCGCAGGAACTCCTCGAAGGCGATGTCGGCCGCGTCGAAGTCGAGCGCGTAGTCCATCCGCAGCATGCCCACGAGCAGGTAGCCTTCGACGGCCAGCGGGCTCGTGCCGTATCGCTTGAGGAAGCGCGCAAGGCAGGCTGCGGCGCGATAGCGCTCGTCCGGATCGGCATAGTACTCGCGACAGCCGTCGAGCGTGCGTCGAATCTCCGCCCGGCGCGAGCGCGCCGCATCCTCCATGAGTTCGGCCAGCAGCTCCGCGCCGTCGTCCTCCGGTGCCGACCGGCGGCGCGGGGAGGCGGTGCGGGCAATATCGAGTACGGTGGGGGCCAGATCCGGTTCGGCTTTGGGAACCGCCGAGAGTTGCCGCGCCGACGGGTCCTCCGAAAGTCCGGGCACGACCCAACCGACGGGGACGGTGCCCATGGCCAGGGCGTCCTCGTCGCCCGAGATGGGCAGCGCGGCGGCCACCTCGGCCCGCCCCACGTCGGAGAACGTCCCGGCACGGTGATCGTAGCGGTAGCCGGCGCGCACCTCGGCGAGCACGTCGGCCCGCTCGGCGTCGAGCACCTCGACCTCGCCCCGAAGGACCGAGACCGTGGTGTTCTTCTCGTAATCGACCTGCACCGTGAACACCGTCCCGACCACGCGCACGACGGCGGCCGGCGTGACGATCTCGAGTACCGGATCGGCCGGCTTGCGATCGTAGCGCATGGCGATCAGACCACGGTCGAGCCGCACGCGGATGACCTGGCTGCTCGCTTCGCTCCAGGTGGCCTCCGTACCCCGGGTGAAGTTCGCGACGACCTTGCCGGCCAGCGTAAGCTGCAGGGAGTCGTGGAGCGGAACCCGGAATCGGCTTCCCACCGGGTAGATCGTGCCGGTCGAGGCCTCCGCATTCGGGATCTCGACCGAGGCCGAGCCGGCCAGTCGTCGCGCGAAGCTTTGGGCGGGATGATCGATGCCCCCGGAATCGTCGTCGTTACCGGCTGCGTCCTCGGAAAGAGCGACTTCGATACCACCGGCATCGTCCGTCGGTGTGTCCGATCCCTGCCACAGGAACAACGTCATCGCTGCGGCGACCGTCGCTGCGGCGAGTCCGGCCGGCAGCGGATGCCACACCTGCCAAGGTCGTCGACGAACCACCTGATGGGCGTCCGTGTGCTCCAAGATGCGCCGGAACGTCCTGGCGTGCTGGGCCGGGGTCGGTTCGGGAAGATCCTGGAAGGGATCCTCGTAGATCTCGAGGAGCAGGCGATGGACCCGCCGGCAGTCGCGGCAGCGCCGTAGGTGCGTCTCGTACTGGGTGCGCACCTCGTAGGTCGCACGACCGGCCATCACCGATTCGGCGTCTTCACGGCATTCGTGGCAGCCGTAGCGCGTGGGGCGGGGATGGCGTGGAGCGACCATGGGACGACGGAACGGTACGGTCAGTTGGCGGCGAGGTCCTTGAGCTTCTTGCGGGCGCGGGTCAAGCGATCACCGACGGTGGAAATCGGACGGTCCACGATCTGGCTGATCTCCTGGAGCGTCAGCCCCTCGTAATGGTAGAGGACGAAGATCTGGCGGAGGTCGGGCGAAAGCCGCGCGAGCAGGCGACGAGCCTCGTCTCGGACCTCGGCGCGGTTGTCGTGCTGGACGTGCGCGTCGCGGCCGAGGTTGAACCATCGCAGGGCGTTCTTTGCGCGCTCGCGGCGATAGCGTTGGCGCATCAGGTTGTGGGCGGTGTTCGCCGTGATGCGGTAGAGCCAGGTGGACAGGGCCGAGTTGCCCTTGAACCGGTCCAGGGCGTTGAACGCACGGATGAAGACGGTCTGCACGAGGTCGTCGATGTCCGGATCGGCGCCGAGGAGGCGATAGAGGTGACCGCGAACCTGTCCATTGTAGGTATCGTAGAGCTTGCGCAGGGCATGGGCGTTTCCGGCCCGTGCGAGTTCGAGCAGACGCTGCTCCTCGGCGGAGAGGTACGGCGAACGCTCTTCGGCGTCGGCAGCCTGGTCGAGGTGGCGCGCAGCCACCGGGGATTCGATGCGTTCGATCATCGACGAGTCGGGGGGGGGCCCTTCCACTGCTTGGACGTCCTTCGTGGCGAGAATTCCGGCGAGCCGTTCGAGTATACGGGACTTTGCGGGGAACACGGTTTCCCTCGGCCTCGAAGGCCGAGGTCTCGATGTAGGCGAATGTGGTCGATGGTACGCGAGCGGGCCGACCGGCCGTGCAGGCGCCGTTCGAGGGGGCAGGAAGCGCGTCGTCCTGCCGCGGCGCAACGCGTGCGCTGCTACCCTGCCCATCGGTGCATCCACCCACCTCGGCACGGGACGAGTCTGCGCTTCGCGCGCAACTCGTTTGGCAGGCTGCCCTCGACGGCCAGGACGCCTACCTGGCCGGGACCGTGCCGCCCGGGCGCATGGCCGTGATGGCCGTCAAGTACGGCGCGTTGCTCGATGCGCTCTATCAGGCAGAACCCCTGCGCTCCCGACTGCTCGGCCGCATTGCGCGGCACCATACCGGTGCCCTGCGGGAAGCCCAACTCGTACCGCCCCGCGTGTTGCTCGAGCGCTTTCGACTGGCCCAGCGTGCCGCCGGGCGCCCCGCACATTCGCGCCGGCACGATCTCCTCGGGCCCCTCGCGCCGGTGGTCCTTTGGCACGATCTTCACGATATGCTCGGCGCGCAGCTGGCGGCGCGTCGGCGCCTGCGCCGCACGGTCGGACTCGACTTGGCCGGGCCGGCCGGCGTCGAGACGCCCGCGGACACCCGTCCGCGATCGGCCTACCGGGCGCTCGCACGGGCGATCGGACGTACCACGGCGGAGTTGGAGCGTCTCTTGCGCGGCGAATGAGTGCCTTCCGTTCGGTGGGGGCGTCCGCGACCGGGGCTCGAGATGCCGCGCTTGCGACGTGCGGCGGCGACGAAGGGTGGTCGTGGCCGAGCCTTGCGTGTCACCATCGTCGCCATGGATGCGAACGTTCGCGTGCGCCTTGCAGCAGCCCTCGGCGTCGTGGCTGCCCTCGTCGCCGGTCACATGGCATCTTCCCACGCCGTGGGGGCCGTACTCGCCCGTGCCGACACGGTGGTGGCGAACGCCAAGAGCCCCCGGCAGGCGCAGCGCGAAGCCCTCGCCCGGGAACTCAATTTCAAGTCCCATCGCCGCTACTACGAGACGCGCATCGCCCAGGACCTCGAGACCCAGGGGCTCGCTCCCGTATCGGTGACGGAGATTGCCAAGGTCCAGCCGTTCTTCGACGAGCTCGACGAACCCAGAACCCTGCGTCCGGGCAAGACCCTCACCACGGATCACCTCGTACTGAAGGCCAGCGTCGAGAAGGTCCGCTTTCGCCAACACGGCGCGGTCGTGGCCGCACGCCACTCGGTGCTCACGGTCAAGAACCGTTCCGACCGACCGATCGCCTACTTCGTGAAGGCAGGCGTCGCCGACGGGCGCAAGTGCAAGGCCCGCGGGGCGCGGATGCACAATGCCATGGCGCTTCTTCCGGGGGAGACGGCGGAGGTGGCCGTGTGTGCCGGCGGTGGTGCCGTGAAGGTCGAGGACATCCTCGTGCTCGAGACGACGCCCCTCGGCTACGTGTACTTCAGTCGCGTTCCACCGGCGGCCGTCGGGCACGACGCCGCGACGGCCCAGGCGCACCGACCGGCGATCAAGGCAGAGCTTTGTACGCGCCTGCCCGCAGTGCGGCTCGCCAATGCCCTTCGGGAGGGCCAGGTCACGTGGGCGGACATCGCCGATTTCTACACACGCCACCCCTGCGACGAATACCAGATGCCGCTGTCCTATCGTCGAGCCGTCGAGCCGGTGGCCGAGTTGCCGCTCGTGCCGCCCACCGGCGGCACGGCGAGCCGTTAGCCCGGCGTTCGAGGTTCCTCGGCCTCGGCGGGGCTTGCATCCTGCACCGATTTGTCGTGCAATTCCCAAGAGGTCGACGCCCTCCGTGACGAAGTCCGAACTCATCGCCGAACTCGCACGCGTGGCGCAGTTGCCCAAGGGACGGGCCGAGGCCGTGGTGCAGACGGTCTTCGACGCCATGAAGGACGCGCTGGTGCGGGGCGAGGGCATCGAGATCCGCGGGTTCGGTACGATGACCGTGCGGCACTACGAGGCGTACGAAGGGCGGAATCCGCGGACCAACGAGCCGGTACACGTTCCCCCCAAGCGCCTGCCGTACTTCAAGCCGGGCAAGGAGTTGCGCGAGCGCGTACAGAACGGGCGCACGGCGGCCGACCGCCCCTCGTCGCCGGCTGCGCCGTCCCCGGCAAGGTCGCGGCGTCGCTCGAAGCGGCTCGACGAAGAGACCGAGGACGCCATCTGACCGCGATCACGGACGACCTTCGGCCGGGATCACGAGGACGGGGCACTCGGCCCGGCGGATGATCCGGTCGGCGGTGCTGCCGAGGAAGAACCGCGCCACACGGCTGCGGCCCGACGCGGCCAACACGATGAGATCCGGCGCGAAGCGGACGGCTTCGGCCAAGATGGCATCCACGGGGCGACCGGGCCGCGCAGCGCACTCGACGTCCACATCTTCGGCGATGTCTCGCGCGATGTGCTCGAGCACGGCCACGGCGAAACGATTGGCGCGCTCGTGGATCTCCTGGATCGCGGCGGACGGTAGCGTCGTACCCGCGGGGCCCGCGTATACCGTGTTGAGATCGAGGGCGGGCGTCGCATGGAACAGGCGCAGGCGGCACGACGGCCCGGCTCCCCGTGCAATCGCCACCGCCCAACGGACCGCCCGCAAGGATGCCTCCGACACGTGGATGCCGATGTCGTCCACGGTAAAGGACACCTCCTCGCCTTCGGCCTGGGCGAAGTCGACGGGAACCAGGATCCGGTCGATCAGGGACAGGTCGGCCTGCATGGTAGGCAGCGTAACAGAGCCGTCTTGGGGGCGAGCGCCGAAACCGGCGGGTTGCCGGGCCGGGAGCGTGGTCCGGCTACGGCGCGCCGTGGTTCGCACGTGGCGTGGGGCCGCGCGGGCGGTCGTGGCGTAAGGTGCAGGGCTCCCGCGCATCGCGAGGGCCCGGGGGCTGCCAGATGGGCCCGATCGCCGGAGACGTCCGGCGGGCCGCGCTCGCAGGGGACGGCGCGACGTGCGAGGCGCTGCTACATTGAAGCCCGCCATGGGTCGCATCGCGAGCTACCTCTTGCTTGCCGCCTGCATCGTCGTCGGCTACCAGGGCTACGAGAACGCACGGGAGGCACCGGCGCGTGCCATGGGCGAGGGCCTGGCCATGCAGACCGCGTGCGAGATCCATCCCCAGTGCGTCGTCTCCGCCGGGCCGACGAAGATCACCGCGGACATCACCCGCCGCCGCTACCTCTACAGGACGAGTCACGGCTTGGTCGTCGTGACCTGCACCCGCGACTACGTGTTCTTCGGCGACTGGTCGTGCACGAGCGAGCGCGGCACGTTCTGACGCGGCCGGTTCAGCCCGTGGCCTCGCCCGCCCAACGGGCACCCACACCGGGGGGGTAGGTCGTGCGAATCGTGGTGCCGTCGTCGGCCTGGAACACCACGACCACGTCCTCGGGAAGCCCCTCGACGCGGGCGGGGATCCAACCCCGGCGTCCCCGCAACCGCAACTCGACGTGGGCGCCGTTGCGAAGGGGCTTGCCTTCGAGAAGCGCTTGGACCGTACCGTCCGGGCGCCGCACGATCTCGATGCCCGGATCGTCGGGCCCGCGCAGATGACCGGTGTCGGGACGAATCTGGGGCGGCGCGATGCTCACGGCGCTCGGGAGTCTTCCGGAGGCGACGGGTCGCGTCAAGGGGGACGAAGGGCACCGGCCCGGCACCCTCGGGCGTGCCGAAGGGCCGGCTACGAGGCCGCGGCGCGCGCCTCAGGGGAGATCCGTCGTAGGCCGCTCGGTCGGCGGGTCCGGGATGCCGTTGCACTGCTCCCGCGTGTTGCACTTGGTGCCGAGGGGCGATTCGGTCGGGCGCGTGGCAAAGGCGCCGATGGTGTGGAACATGTACCACCCCACGTCGAACACCTCGCCGCGCCACATCTGGCGGCAGGCCTCCGTGAAGGTTCCGCCGCCGCATTCGAGGATCTTCGTGTCGGTCTGCTCGCCCGGCTGGGCGAAACCGTGTTGGCCCTCGGGTATGGAGTACACGAAGATGGCCCCCGAATAGGCACCGTCGAGTTCCTCGTAGGTTCGCAGGTTCCGCAGGGGCGGAACGAGACGGGGGACCCGGTCGCCCCACAGGTCCGTGCCGTTGGAGAAGTTCTCGACGTCCATGTGTACCCCGACGCTCGGGTCGTCGCTGAACGTGAAGCGCTTCAAGATGTTGACCGCTTCGGCGGTGTACGTCTGGATCACGACGTCGTTGGTGGAGGCGCCGGCGTACGGCGTGTCGTCGTAGCGCGTATCCGGCGTGCGATAGTCGATGAAGCCGGCGGCCCGGGCGACGGTCAGGCCCGTGCTCGCCGGGACGTTCATGTCGCCCACCGTCGTCACGATGAGGGCGCGGGTGCGGACCTGTTCGTCGAGTTCCGGATAGGCCAGGCCGCCCCGCATGTTGCGGGCGTGCACGCCGGGATCGGCCGGATCGAGCACCATCTGGCCGATGCTCAGGAACCTGCGCAGTTCGGGATGGGTGCGGCGCAGGCCCAGGCCCTCCGCCACCGCGCGCAACTCCCCGGGTGGGATCGTCTTGCCGCCGTACTCGATGGGGAAGGTGTGGCGGTCGAACTCCCGATAGGGTTCGAAGCCGTCCTCGACCGTACATTCCTCGTCGCCGAGCACGAGGACCGGGCCGCGGTAGAACCGCAGGACCAGCCGGTCGCCCTCGTCCATCGCGAGGGGGATGCGTGCGCGCCCGGAGATGCCGTCGCCGTCGGTCTCGTCCGGTAGGACGTACGCGCATGCGCGCTCCCCGTTGTCCAGATTCTCGGCCACGATGGTGTCGCCGGGGAGCACGCCCCCGACCTCCCCGAGGGGCATCTCGACCAGGTCGTTGCCGAAGGTGGCGTGCATCTCGACGTCCGCGATGCGGTCGTCGCCCACGTCGACGACGAAGTACGGGCCCATCACCCGCAGGATGACGGCCTCGGGCACGCCGCCCTGCTTCGAGCGGACGCCCACGTCCGTCAGGCGGCCGCCGCCCGCGATGGGGACGATGGCGTCCACTGCGGGTTCGACCCCACCGAGGATCGTGGACATGATCCCCCCGAGGGAGCCCCCCATGGCGTAGATGGGCGAGTCGGCGCCGATGTCGATCTGTCCGTCGCCGTCGAAGTCGCCTGCAAGCTCCGGCGAGCCGTCGCCGTCGAGGTCGAACGACCACCGCCGCGATCCGTCGAACGTCCGCAGGATACGGATGAGCTGCATGTAGTCCAGGGCCGACTGCCGCATCATGTCGCGGGTGTGGAAGAGGTACGACGTCCAGAA
>RFGU01000165.1 GCA_003696955.1 Deltaproteobacteria bacterium
ACCGCCGCGCGGCCGGCGGGGGTGGGGACGACGTGGCGGGCTCGGCCGCCATCCGGTACGGGGCGCTTGCGGACGAGACCCTTTTGCTCGAGGGCGCTCGCCGAGGCCGACACGGTGCCGGCCGTAAGGCCCAGGTCGGCCGCAAGCTCCGACACGGTACGCGGCCGCGTGGCGACCATGGACAGGATCTGCGCCTGGGTGGGCGAGAGCCCGCGCCCGTGGGCTTCGCGCCAGGCGTCGTGGCGCTCGGCCAGGGCGAGCTTGTGGAGGGCGGTGGCCAGGCGGTTCGGCGTGTCGGACGAGCGGCAGATCATATTTTGGATTCCAAACTTTGGACCCCAAAACTATCTCCCGCAGCCCCGTGGTGCAAGGGGGAACGCGCAGTGAGTTTACTCACGAGCCTCGAGCGCGCCAGGCCTAGAACGTCGGTTGTCGATGCAGTGGCCCAAGATGGACCCGTGGCATGATCGCCCCGTGCGGATACCTGTCGTCCTGGGGGACCGGGGCCTCCTGTCCCGCGTCGCCGTCCCAGCGGCATTGGCCCTGGCCTACGTCGCATGCGCGGACGCACCCATCGAAGGATCGGCCGGCCAGTCGGCATCGGCGAGCGGATCCGGGACGGCGACTTCGGCCACCGCGGCGACGAACGGTTCGGGCGGCTGCGCGGAGCCGTGCGACGACGACATCTCGTGCACCATCGACACCTGCGAGTCGGGCACCTGTGTCCACACCCCGAGCGACGACCTGTGCGCGCCGGGAACCACCTGCGACCCGACGGTGGGCGGATGCAAGGGGGGGCCGTGCGACACCTGTGTTCCGACCAACCCGTGCGACATGGTGGCGTGTGTGGACGACGAGTGCGTGCACAACGAGTCGTGCGGCCCCGACCTCGTTTGTTGCGACCAGGCGTGCGTAAATCCCGGTTGCGACGATGGCGACCCGTGCACCGACGACGGTTGCGGCGGCCCCGGAGTGGGATGCGTGCACGAGCCGGTCAGCGGCGTTCCGTGCGACGACGGTGACGCCTGCACCATGAACGATACGTGCCAACTCGGGGTATGCCAGGCGGGTTCCCCCGTCTCGTGCGACGACGGCAACCCGTGCACGATGGACGGTTGCGACCCCGTGGACGGGTGCGTGCACGTGCCCCTCGACGGCGTGCCCTGCGACGACGGCAACGCCTGTACCGAGGGCACGTCGTGCACCATGGGGTCGTGCCAGGGCGGCACGGCGGTCGAGTGCAGCGACGGCAACCCGTGCACGAAGGACACCTGCGATCCGCAACAGGGCTGCATCTTCCCGCCCGACGACGGTAAGGCGTGCGACGATGGCAACGCCTGCACCGAGAACGATGCGTGCGCCGGCGGGGTGTGCAGCGGGGCTCCCGTCGACTGCGACGATGACAACCCCTGCACCGACGATGCATGCGATCCGCAGGCGGGGTGCACCTACACGGACAACCAGGCCCCCTGCGACGACGGCGACGCGTGCACGGTCGGCGACCAGTGCTCCGGCGGAAGTTGCCAGGGCGGTTCGAGCGCCGACTGCGACGACGGCGATCCCTGCACCGTCGATGCGTGCGATCCCCAGCTCGGGTGCGTGCAGACCCCCATGGACTGCGACGACGGCAACGTCTGCACCGCCGACAGTTGCGAGAACGGAAGCTGTCTCCACGTGCCGGTCAACGGCATCGCCTGCGACGACGGCGACGCGTGTACGGAAGGCGACGTGTGCTCCGGTGGTGTTTGCACCTTCGTCGGGCCGGTCGACTGCGACGACGGCGACCCGTGCACGACCGATACCTGCGACCCCATGACGGGGTGCGTCCACATGCCCATCATGAACTGCCCGTAGGCGCCGCCGGTCACGGCTCGGCCGGGTCCACACCGAGGGAGCGCAACTTGGCCTCGTACCAGCGGATCTTCTCCTCCGAACGGGCGATGTTCTCCTCGAGGCGTTCGAGGGCGGCCTCCCACTCGCGCAGCGCGACCTCCGGGTTCGCGGACGCCTCCGCCTTCTCCCGCAACTCGGGCATGCGCGCGCGGGCGCGGCGCTGGGCCGCGAGATCCCGGCGGGCGGTGGCAAGGCGACCGACGTACCATTCGAGGCGCTCGGACTCGGCAAGGCCCGGTGGCTCGGACTCGGGAGGCGTGTCGAGGTCGAGTTCCTCGGGGGCGGCTGCGGGCGCGCCGTCCCCCGCTTCGCGCGGCGCGGCGGCGGTCGCCGGGGCGCGAACCGCAGCCTTCCGCGGGCCGAGCGGCCGAGTAGCGGCCTGCTCTCCCGGCGCAGCGGCGGGGGCGTCCCCTTCGGCGGGGTCATCGGGCGAGGCGAGGCGATAGGCCACGGCGACCGACCCCGCGATCACGCCGATGCCCACCAGGCGCCGCAGGAGGGCGGCCCGAGGCGGCTCCGGGGATGTTTCGCTGTCCGTCGGGTCGGTCACGCGGGCCCCTATGGTGGCGTCGGCGCCCGGGGGGCTCAAGAGAACTTGACTTTCATTTTCAATAAAGACACGCTCCCGGCGGAGGAACCGACCATGTGCCCAACCCCGCATCGAACCTTGGAGCTGTCGATCTCCCGCTGCCCCCGCGGCTGCGTGCCCCTTACGTTCGGCCCGGCCGTGGTCCACCTCGGCGCCGAGGAGTTCGAGGCGTTCTGCGCCCTCGTGGAGGCGGCCCGCGAGCGGCGCGTACCGTGGCGCACCCCCGTCGCCGTACCCCGCGGGAGTGCGTGAGGTCGCCGGACCGTTGAATGCCGCCGCGGTCCGTGCCATGCCGCGGCCATGCGCTTTCGCATCGAAGACGCGTTCGACACGGATCCCGAGACCTACTGGGAGGCGTTCTTCTCGGATGCCTACAACGAGGGCCTGTGGCCTGCCCTCGACATGGGGTGGGAGCTGCGCAAGCTCGAACGGGAGGGGGAGGGGCCGGACCTCGTGATCCGCCGCGAGCAGGTCCTTACGCCGCGCCGGGAGCTGCCCGGCTTCCTGCGCAAGTTCGTCCAGGGCGCCCTGGCCTACACCGAGCGAAACGTGTTCCGCGCCCGCGACAGCGCCATGGAGGTCGAGACGATCCCGAGCGTCCTACCCGACAAGCTCGAAAGCCGCGGCGTCTATCGCGTCGAACCGGCCGGGCCCGGACGTTGCCTGCGGATCTACGAGGGCGAGGTGCGCTGCACGCTTCCGCTCGTGGGCGGCAAGGTCGAAAAGCAGCTCGTCTCCGAGATCGAGGAGAGCTACCGAAAGGCCACCGACTTCACGCGCCGCTTCCTCGCCGAACGCGGGGCCTGATCCCCGCCCCGCGCCACGTCCATGCGCTCCCGCCCCGCCTACCTCGGCATCGCCCTCGCCTCGGCCGCCACCTTGATGCTCGAGGTGCTCCTCACGCGCCTTTCGAGCGTGGTGGTCTGGTACCACATGGCCTTCTTCGTCATCGCCCTGGGCATGCTGGGGATGACCGCGGGGGCGGTGTGGGTGTTCCTCTACGGGCGGGCCCTCGCCGGAGCGCGGGCCCTCGGCGCCATGGTGGAGGCCTCGATGGCCTTCGCCGTCGCCACGCCCATCGCGGTCGGGCTCGCGCTCTCCCTGCCCGTCCGCCCGATCACCGATGTCGCGAGCTTCGGCTGGACGCTGCTCTACGGGGGCCTTTTGGCCGTGCCCTTCGCCATCGTGGGGGTGGTGGTCACCTTGGGGCTTACGCGCATCGGCCTGCCTCCGTCGCGGGCCTATGCCGCCGACCTCTTGGGCGCAGCCGTCGGTGCCGCGGGGATCGTGCCGGTCCTCGACGTCGTGGACGCGCCCTCGGCGGTCTTCGTCGTGGGCGCGGTCGCCGCCGCGGGCGCCGTCGCGCTGCGAACGGCCGCGGTACCCGTCGCCGGGCGCGGTCGCCGTCTCGGCGGCCCCTTCGCCTTCGCGGTCCCGGCCGTCCTGCTCGTGCTCGCCTGGGCCAACGGAGCCGTCCACCGGCCGCTCTTGCGTCCCATGTGGGTCAAAGGAGAGCCCGAGGACCCCGACACCCTCGCCTACGACGGCTGGAACACCTACTCCCGCGTGACCGTCTCGACCCTGCGCCGCGCACCGCCGGCCCTTTGGGGGCCTTCGTACAAGACGCCCAAGGATCTGTTGGCACCGATCCCGCAACGGTCGGTCCAGATCGACGGGGCCGCCGGCACGGCCATGGCCCGCCTCGATCTCGCGGGCGGCACCCCCGATCCGTCGGACCTTGCCGACCACCGCTACCTCGAGTGGGACGTGACCACGTTCGTCCATCGCCTGCGTCCGACCGGTCCCATGGCGGTCGTCGGCATCGGCGGCGGACGCGACGTGCTCGAGGCGGCCCGCGTCGGCCACGCCCCGGTCGTGGGCATCGAGCTGAACGACCTCATCGTCGGGCTGCACGAAGGCCCGTTCCGCGACTTCTCGGGGCTCGCCTACCTGCCGGGCGTGGAGCTGGTGGCGGCCGAGGCTCGGGCGTTCCTGGCCCGCGACGGCCGGCGCTACGACGCCATCGTCATGTCCCTCATCGACACATGGGCGGCAACGGGCGCCGGCGCGTTCTCGTTGACGGAGAACGGGCTCTACACCATGGAGGGCTTTCGGATCTTCCTCGAACGCCTCTCCCCGCATGGGATCTTCACCGTCTCGCGCTGGTACAAGCCCGACACGCCCGGTGAGACGGGGCGCATGCTCTCGCTCGCCATGGAGACCCTCTGGCGCATGGGCGCCGACGATCCGCGCCGGCACATCGCCCTGCTCCAGAGCATGAGCGTCGCCACGTTGCTCGTCGCGCGCGAGCCCTTCACCGACGCCGACCTCGACCTGCTGCAACGGGAGGCCGTGCGGCTGGGCTTTTCCATGGTGCTCACGCCCCGCAAGCTGCCGGTCCATCCCACCTTGCGGGCCATCGTGACGCAACCTTCGAGCGAAGCACTGGCGGCCTGGGCGGCCTCACAGCCCCTCGATTTCTCCCCGCCCACCGACGACCGCCCGTTCTTCTTCAACATGCTGCGCCCGTCGGACTGGCTCGCCGACCCGCGCAGGGCCGAGGCCCTCGACCACACCTTCCTCGGCAACCTACGAGCGACCCAGACCCTGGTGGGCTCGACGGCCATCGCGCTTCTGCTCACGGGCCTTTTCGTCTTCGTGCCCCTCGTGGGGCGGCGCAGCACCTTGCGCAGCGTCGGCGGCGGCGTGGTGGCCGGCGCGGGGCTCTATTTCTCGGCCATCGGCCTGGGCTTCATGCTGGTGGAGATGGCGCTCCTTTCGCGGCTTTCGGTGCTCGTGGGCCATCCCACCCTGGCGCTCGCCGTGCTCCTCGGCGGGATGATCCTCGCGGCGGGGCTGGGCAGCCTTGCGAGCGGACGGCTCGACGCGTCGCGGCAACTCGTCGTGTGGCTGCCGGCGGCGGCGGTCGTGGCCTGCCTCGCCGTGGTCGCGGCCGCCATGCCCCGGGCGGCGACGCACCTCGAAGGCGCCGCTCTGGGCACCCGGATCGCCGCAGCGGCGGGGATCGTCGCTCTTGCGGCGCTGCCCATGGGGACGTGCTTTCCCGTGGGGCTTCGCCTGCTCGACCGCGTACCGGGCGGCGCCGAACTCGGCCCGTGGATGTGGGGGTTGAACGGCGCCTTCGGCGTGGTGGCGAGCGGCGTGGGCCTCGGGCTCGCCATGGCCGTGGGTACCCGGGCGGCGCTCCTTTGCGGCGCGGCGTGCTACCTGGTCCTTCCGCTGGCGGCGGCCATGCTGTGGCGGCGCGGTGCCGGGCGATCCGCAGACGCCGCCGGCACCTCGGCGTCTGCCACCGATGCCGGCGCGTAGCCTACCGACCAACGATCCGCAGGCGGCCGAGCACCGTATCGATCTCGACCTCGGTCCCGTCGGGGATCTCCGTTGCGCCGCGGCATCCCACGAGGGCCGAAAGGCCCAGCTCGCGGGCCAGGACGACGCCGTGGGAGAGGGCGCCGCCGTGCTCGGCGACGACGGCGCCGATCCGCAGCCGCGCGAGGGCCACCGAGGCCTGGGCGACCAGCGCCGGCAGGATCACGACGCTCCGGCCGGGGTCGGCCGGCGGCCCGTCGAGCAGGTCGGCGAGGTTCGAACGAACGCACGCGACGCCCCGCGCGGGCGCACCGATCCCGATCCCCGAGAGCGGACGCCCGGCCGGCGGCGGCAGCGGCGTCGCGTCGTAGAGGCGCAAGGGCGGGCGCAGGGACCGGGCGCGTTCGAGGTCGGCTCGGCGTTCGGCGATGCGGTCGGCATCGGCCCTGCCGCGGCGCAAGGCCTCGGCGAGTTCGTCCGGGCGCAGGCAGAAGACGTCGGGCTCGGCCAGCCCCAGGCGGCGGGCGGCGTGCAGGTAGACCACGCGCACCGCATGGAGCCCGAGGGCGAAGAGGTGATCGTCCCACTCGGCCAGGTGGGTGGCGAGATCGGCGTCGGGGATCGTCTTCCACGTGGGTACGATGTTGAACGATTTGGCCGAGGCGCCCAGGGTGGGACTTGCGACGTCCCAGGTGACCGGCAGGACGTGGGCGAAGGCCTCGCGCCCCTCGAGGGCGCCGGTAGGCCGTGCCGCCGCCGGACGGGGCGCGGCGCGGCGGGCGGGCACGAGGACGTCGAGGTAGCGATCGATCATGGCGTCGAAGAGGTCCAGGGCGCGTGGGAGCGCCTTCGCGATCGCCGGGGCGTCGGCACCCGCGACTTGCCGTTCGAGATCGGCGATGGCCCGCTGGTGTTCCGGGATCCATCGCGTCCGCAGGTCGCCGAGCACCCGTCGGGGATCGATCCCTCGCGCCCTCGTGCCCGGCAGGTCCCGGGGCGCCACCGCGACGTAGAGCCACCCGGCGAGCACCACCGGATCGCCCGCGTCGGGTCGCCTGCGGCGCAGCCGGTCGATGAGGGCCTCGTGGGCGAAGGAGACGGGCTCCGGATTGTGTTCGGCGTCGAGGACGCGAAGGCCGACCAGCAGGTCGCGTTGCCCGCGGCGTTCCACCTCGGCCAGAAACGCCCCGGCCTCGTCGACGATGCGCGCCGACAGGGGGCGCGCCTGGACGACGTAGAGCGTTCCGTCGTGTCCCTCGCACATCTCGATCTCGAGACCGTGGGGGGCACCGGGCAGCACCGCGGCCACCCGTACGGCGAGCGCCGCAAGACGCCCTTCGATGCCGCCTTGGCCCGGCGTGGCGACGAACGCGGCGTTCGGCGTGGTGCCGTCGGCCAGATGGGCTTCGTCTCCCGCGAACCGCTCGACGTAGCAGGCATCGTCCGGAAGGGTGCATGCGACGTAGAGGTGACGCCGCACGATCCGCCGCTGGACGAAGATCCACGGAAGGCCCGGGTCCGGCAGGCCTCGGGCGGCTGCGTACGCCCGCACGTCCTCCCCGGGCCCGTTCCGCCCGAGGCGTTCGATGGTCCTTCGCAGCTCGACCGGAGTCGAGACGTCGGCCACGAACGGACCGAGGCCGGCGAAGGAACTCCCGACGGCGTCCTCGTCGCCGAGGGCGGTGCGTACGATCACCGGGCCCGATGCGAGCAGCGCCGCCGCCGCCGCGAGGTCGGCGTCCGCAGGGGCGTCCTCGTCGGGGGCGAACACCACGGCGGGCGGGACGGGGAGCCCTGCCGCGGCCAGGCGCGCAAGTCGGCCGATCTTCGGGGGGACCCGTCGCTCGTTCCCGAGGCCCGCGCATGCGGTGAGCAGGGGCATGACGGGGCAGGGGTAGCAGAAACGCGCGACGCGGACTTGGGGGCGCGGTCCGCCGCGTGGTAGGTGGGCGCCCGTGCCCCCATGGGACGAAGGGCCGCCCCTTGCCGTGCTGCTGCGCGCCGCGCCGCCCTCGCGCGTGCCGGCACGCCCGCCCCGCTACGTGGCCGCCGCCCTCGACGACGCTCCGTCCCGCAACCCCGCCGGTCCGCACCTCGCGGTCGCCCGCGACGTCACCGAACCGGAGTGGCTCGCCGCGGACGCCGCGGTGGTCGAGGTGTTCGTGCCCCGCCTGCTCGCCCGCCTGCGCCACGGCTCGGCCCGCCTCGGCGCCCGCTACGCCCTCGCGCGCCTCGAGGCCTGCCTCGAAGCCGGCCGTCCCGCCCCCGTCTTCTTTCGACCGAGCGACGCACCGGCCCTGCTGGTGCGTCGCTCGGTCGAAAGA
>RFGU01000166.1 GCA_003696955.1 Deltaproteobacteria bacterium
ACGCGCCGGCCGGCGAGGCGAACGGCAGCCCCCGCCACGAGCCCCCGCGGCGTCTCGGCCCGCACGGCGACCGCGCCACCCCCGCCGGCGAACACGTCGGCCCCCTCGGGACGGCCGGGTCCGAGGATCGTGCCGAGTTCGACGCCCAGCCCGACCCGTGGCGATGCGGGTGGCCGCGGGCGCATCGCGCTGCCACGGCTCGTCGACCCCGAAGGTACCGCCGACGCCCCGGCCCCCTCGGTCGCCCGCGCTGGCTTCTCGCGTGCCGCCTTCGACGCGGCCGAGGGCGCCGGTACGGGCTCTTCGCGGCCCTCCTCGATGCCCAACAACAGATGGGCGGCCGTCATGGCGGCGAGCCGCTCGGGCTCGTCGCCGGCCTTGGGCACGACCGTCCGCTCGTAGTGCAACCCGTCGGGCGTCGTCACGCCGACGTGGATCGGCGAGGGCCCCTCCAACACGACGCGGGCCACCGACTCGCCCCTCGCCGGCGCGGCTTCGTCCGCGTACCGCACCTCTCGCCCGGCCAAACGAAGGGCCATCTCCCCGCGCAGCTTCGTCTCGTCGAATCCGCGGGAGGACACGACGAGCCGCGAGAGCACGTCACGCTCCGCCACCCCGACGTCACCGGCCGTCGCGGCCGAGCCACGCCCGACGCCGGCCTCCGCGGCCGAGCCACGCCCGGCGCCGGCCTCCGGGCCGGGACCGCGTCGGACCGCGTCCGTTCCACCGACGAGCGCGAGGGCGAGGGCGTACGCGGCGAGCATGGGCCGGCCCATGGTGCCCGATCCCATCCCGAGGCTGAAGCGCGACCAGCCGCAGCCACCGGCCTGCATCCGCCCGAAGCGCGCGCCCCCGCGAGGACCTGCGACGTCACGCCCCCGGGCACGTGGACCCGTCCACGCACGAGACGCCCTCACCCGGCCGTTCGCAACACACCCGATCGTCACAGGCCGCACACGGGCACGTGCTGCAGGGCGCCGGCCAAGTGTCCCGGCACGTCCCCTCCACGCACACCTCGTAGGCCTTGCACCTGCGCTCGCAACCGCCACAGTGCAACGGATCGTCCTGCAGGTCGACGCAGCCCCCCTCGCATTCCTCCAAGGGCGTCGGGCAGCCTCCCGCGACGCACGAACCGTCGTTGCACACCCGATCCCCGTCGCACGACACGTTGCAGCCGCCGCAGTGCTCGCCGTCCGTGCGCGGGTCCACGC
This sequence comes from Deltaproteobacteria bacterium, assembly GCA_003696955.1. Classification (GTDB taxonomy): domain Bacteria; phylum Myxococcota_A; class Polyangia; order Nannocystales; family Nannocystaceae; genus J032. Next base: position 1,212 of record RFGU01000166.1, read on the forward strand.
ACTCACCTCCGCACCGTACGAAACCTTCGCGGCAGGTGCAGGTGCCGGCCTCGCAGACCTCGAGCACCTCGTCACAGGCCCCGTCACACGGATCTTCGCAGGCACCTTGGACGCACACCTCTCCGCCACCGCAGGCGCGGCCGCACGCGCCGCAATGCAATGGATCCGCCGAGGGGTCGATGCACACGCCGTCACAGTCGATTCGCCCCTCGGGGCAACCGCCGCCGGCCGTTCCCGCGGATGCTCCACCGATGGTGTAGACTGCACCACAGCCTGCACCTGCCACGAGTGCGGCGAGCAGACCGGCGACGGACAGCCTCGCAATCGTCATCGATCGCGTTCCTGTTCCTCGAGCACGCGCCGAGCCTGCGCCGCGTGGGCGCCGGAAGGATGCCGTGTCAGATAACGTCGCCAGCACGCGCGCGCCTCGGCCGGATCCGCGGCCAGCCGACACAGGCCCGCGCGCGCATCGGCGGCGAACCGACCGTGGGGGAACCGTGCGAGGTAACGTCGAAAGTACGCCCGCCGCCGCGCCACGCTCGCGCCGCGTTGTTCGGCCAGCACGAAGAGCTCGCCGAACGCAAGCTCCGCCGTGCGACCGTGTCCCCCCCGCTCGACGATCCGCCGGAACAGCCGCTCTGCCGTGGTTCGATCCCCACGTGCCCACGCCGCCCGCGCACGCCGATCGAGCTCGGCCAGATCGTCGGCCGACGCAGCCGGCGACGCCCCATGCCGCTTCGACTCCTCGGCCGGCTCGCCGGGACCGCCACTCACCCCGGACCGATCCTCCACGCCGACCGAAGGCGCCCCACCGGCGTCCTTCGGTGCAACGGCTCGGGGCCGATCCTCGTCCCCAGGGGGTGTTCCGTGACGTGCCCTCGACGGCGTCGGCGCGGGCGCGCGCCGCACCGCCAGCACGTTCGGCTCGGGTGCGGCCGGGGCGAAGATCCGGCCGGCTGCGAAGGCCCCGGCGGTCAGCAGCAGCACGACGGCCGCCGCCGCCGCCCACGGCGGCGCAAGACGACGCAGGGGACCGCCGCCACGAGCGCGCCGGTTCGACGGCCGGCTACGCGGACGCCCCACCGGCGAAAGGGCCCGCTCCGAAAGCGCCCCTTCGATGTCCCGCCGCGCCGCCTCCACGAAGGGTACGAGATGGGCCGATTCCGGGCGCGCCGCGCGAAGCGGCACCACGTCCGCGAGGCTTCGCACGTCGTCGACGAACGCCGACGAGACCGCTTCGCCGTTCAGCTCGCGGGCCCGCTCCACCGCGGCGAGCACGTCGCCACCGGCCTCGGCCCGCTCGATGCGGGCGTCGAGATCGCGGGCGAGCGCCCGCACGAACGGATCGAGCCCGCAGTCCTCGCGGCCTGCGCCGTTCATGGCGGCCCCTCCAGATCCCAGCCGAGGCGCTCGAGTTCGTCGCGGATCCGCTTGCGCGCACGACACGCCCGCACGCGCAGGGTACCCGGGCGGATCCCCAGCCACTGGGCAGCCTCGGCCGGCGGATGCCCGCGCACGTCCACCACGATGAACGCCTCGCGCAGCGGGGGTGGGAGGGTCTCGAGCACCGCGGCGAGCGCCTTGGCTCTCTGCCGATCCAGCAGACGACCTTCGACGTCCGCCCCCCGTGGCGGCCCGAGCCGGTCGCGCATGACTTCGAGGCGCTCGAAGGCCGCGCGACGCCGCTTGCGCGACCGGAAGCGCCGGCGCGCGAGGTTCACCACGATGCCGCGGATCCAGCCGCCGAAGCTCGACCTCCCCTCGAACCCATCGAGCCGCGTCAGCGCGACGGCGAACGCATCCTGGACGAGATCCTCGGCTTCGCCCACGTCCCCGAGCAGGTACGTCGCCTCCCGTAGGGCGTCGTGAAAATGCAACTCGTACAGGCGCGCCCAGGCCTCCGCGGCCCCGGCCCGCGCCCGCGCGACGAGCGTGGCCTCGAGGTCACCTCCGTCGGAAGGCCGGGACGACGGCTCCCCACCACCGTCTTCCGGCGGTCTCGCCGGGCCCGAGAAGAGGCGTAGGGTGGTGGGACGGGACATGGCCGGGCCTGCGGCCGCCGCAGCATCAGTTGCGGCAGTCGCCCTCCACGCAATTCTTACCCGGATCGCACGGTTCGCCACAGTCCCCGCAGTTCATGGGGTCGGTGTCGAGATCGGTGCAGCTCGCCCCGCATTGATCCGGGAACCCGTCGCAACTCCCGATACACTCGCCACCCCCGCACACCTGGTCGGGACCGCACACGTTGCCGCACTGGCCGCAATGGTTCGGGTCGTTCTGCGGGTTGACGCAACGATTGCCACACCGGACGAAACCGGGCCGACATTCGCAACTGCCCTGGACGCAGGCCTCCGAACCGTCGGCGCAGTGCACCCCGCATGCGCCGCAGTTCTTCGGGTCGCTCTGCACGTCGACGCACTCGCCATCGCAAAGCTCCGCGCCCGGCGCGCACACGCACTGCCCGTCGAGGCACGTCCCTCCGTTGCCGCACTCGTTGCCGCACGAACCGCAGTGGTCGTCGTTCGAGTTCAGGTCGACGCACCGATCACCGCAGCGCGTGAGCCCCTCGACGCACACACAGCTTCCGTTCGTGCACGTCTGCCCCGTACCGCAGTCGTTGCCGCAACCACCGCAATGGAGCGGGTCGCTCGTGGTGTCGGGGCATCCGCCCCCGCACTGCGTCGTGCCCGCGGGACACGAATCCGCGCACGAGCCTTCGGCGCACACCTGACCGGGGGGACAGACGTTGCCGCAGGCCCCGCAGTTGAGCGGGTCCGAGTCCGTGCTGCGGCACTCCCCGTCGCACAGGGTCGCCCCTTGTGGGCATTCCGAGATGCAGGTGCCGCCGACACAGTCGAAGCCTCGACCGCAGGCGTTGCCGCACGAACCGCAGTGCTCGTCGTCGGAGTCGAGGTCCACGCAGGCCATGCCGCACTGGGCCTGCCCGGGTAGGCAACCATCCCCGGCCGTACCGCCCCCCGAACCCCCCACGCCCGCGTCGTCGCCACAGGCGACGCCCAGGGCGAAGGCTGCGATCCAGGAGAACTGACGGAAGAGGGACGGTCGATAGGTCATGGGGCGCCTCGCAGGGGGTGGGTCCTGTCCACCGTGCCCGCAGCGGGCAAACCGTTACGAAGGACCCCTGCAGCCGATGCACGAAATCGCCCCGGGCGCTCGGACCCGCCCCTGCACCGCATTCGGAGGAGATACCGGGGCTGGGGGTGCCGTCCAGGGGTCGTGCTGCATCCGGACGTCGCCGGCCACCGGGACACTGCGTCGCCGCCGGGTCAACCGGTGGACTCGAGCCCCTCGTCGCCCAGGGCGTGCGCCCTAAGCGCCACCTCGTCGTGCCCGACGAGAGCGTCGACCCCGTCCTCGCGCATGTGTCGTTGCACCTGGAGCGCGCCTATCGGGGTACCCACCAAGACGGCCACCCGCTCGGCGCGTGTCAGCAGGGCCTTGCGATGGGGCGCCACGGCCCGTTCGTAGGGGTCGTCGTTGCGGCCCGGCGCGCTTCGCAGGTCCACGAGCAGACCTGCGGGGCGCACGGCGGCGATCCAACGCAGCAAGGGCCCGTAGGCCATCACGATGTCGCTCGTCTCCATCCGCACCGACGTCCGCCGGACGACGAATGCGCCGGGGCCGAGTGGTTCGATCTCGAACCATTTCGACGGGGCTGGAAGCGGGGGATCGGAGGCCGAGGACATGCGCCGCTCGATGCTGCATCGTGTGGCACGGGCCCGACTTGACCGCAATGGCCCGGACCGGGGACCGGTTCGACCCATCGCGGCTATGCGGAGGGAGCGCCATCGCGCCGATAGGGCAGCAACCCGGCGAGTTCGTCCACCCTTTCCTCGACCGCCGCGGCCTCGGCCCGGGTCGCGCGCCGGAGCGCCTCGTGCAGTCGCCGGTCGAAGAGCAGATGGCTCGACCGGGTGAGGCGGGGAACGTAACCCCGCAGCAGCTTGTGGATCCCCTGGGCGCCCGCCTCGAGCCGGCGGCGCCCCGTCGCGAGCAACCGCTCGATGCCCTGGTAGCAGGCAAGCTCGAAGTGCAGGGCGTCGACGAAGCGATCGGCGCCCCAGTACCGGCCGAACATGGCCGTGTTCGAGCCCATGTAGAGCGCACCCGCCGCCGGCAGGCCACGTTCACGGGCGAAGACGACCTCGAGCACGGCCGGATCGAGGCGGGCGAGCTGGCGGAAGTACTCGCGGGGGAAGTAGGCGTTGCCGCCCCGCTCCTCCACGGTGTTGCGATAGAACCGATCCATCGCGTCGAGTTCTTCGTCCGTGAGTTCGGCGCCCGTCCGCCAGACGATCTCGTCGACGGCCTCGCGGGCACGACGTCGTTCCTTGCGCACGTTCTTGCGCTTCCGAGAGGAAAGACGCGCGAGATAGTCGTCGAACGTGCGTAGGTCGCCCGCCTCGAAGTGGAACTGCACGCCGAGGCGTTCGAAGAATCCGTGTCGGGCCCACACGGAGGTCTCGCTTCCGGGATGGAACAACACGTGGATCCCCGACGCCCCCGCGTCGCGCGCCAGGTCGACGAGGGCCCCCACGAGGGCGTCCTGCACGCGCGCGCGCAGATCGTCGTCGGCATCCGGCGCGACGAGCAGCCGCGGTCCCGTGGCGGGCGTCGCGTAGGCCGCGACGACGAGCTTGGGGTAGTATGGGAGCCTGGCCCGAAAGGCGAGATCCGCCCACGCGAAGTCGAACACGAACTCGCCGTAGGAGTGGAACTTGAGATAGGCGAGGGCGCCGCCGACCACGTGGCCCGCTCCGTCCTCGACCACGAGCACGTGGGGCAGCGCGCCCACGTGCTCACCGAAGGTCCGCGTCTGCTCGGCGGCGACCACGACGCCCCAGCGCCAAAACGGTGCGCCCCCGTGGTCCAGACGATCCCACGCGGCGCGATCCACCGCGGCAAGGCTCGTTGCGTGCCGCACGGCGAGGGTGCCGGCCGGCGTGGACGCGAAGGTCACGGGGCCAGCCTACCGCGTCGAGCCGGCCCGGCAGCCCGGCGGTGACGCTCTCCGGGGCCACGGCATCCGCACGAAGCCACCCGAAGCGGCGCGATCCGAGACGGAGCGCGCCTGCGAAACGGTCCGGCGAAGACGTTGGCGGGGCCGGCCCGGCACACTAGACTTGAAGACGGACCTCGACATGCCCACGCGACCCCACGAGGAACACGAAAGCGGCGTTGCGACCCGCGAGAAGGAGCGCACGCGCCTCAAGCGCCCACGCATGTACCGGGTGCTGCTGCACAACGACGACTACACGCCCATGGACTTCGTCGTCGATCTGCTGCGCACGCTCTTCCACCACGACGAGACGGAGGCCACGCGCATCATGCTGCACGTGCACCACACGGGGATCGGGGTCGCGGGCGTCTACACCCACGAGATCGCGGAGACCAAGGTGCTGCAGGTCCATCTGCTCGCCCGCAAGAACGGCCATCCCCTGATGGCCTCCATGGAACCCGAAGACGACGAGGACGAAGACGATGCTCAGTGAGGATCTCGAGCGCACCTTCGAGGCGGCGATGGAGCACGCGCGCAGCCGCCGCCACGAGTACCTGACGCTCGAGCATCTCCTGCTCGCGCTCCTCGACGACCCGGCCGCCAAGGAGGTCCTCAAGGGGTGTGGGGCGGACATCGAGAAGCTGCGCGAGGATCTCGAGGCCTTCCTCGACGAGCACATGGCCCAGGTCCCCGGCGAGGGGGAGTTCACCTGCTACCAGACCCTCGGCGTGGGCCGCGTCGTCCAGCGCGCGGAGCTTCACGTGCAAGGGGCCGGCAAGCGAGAGGTCACCGGCGCCCACGTGCTCGTGTCGTTGTTCTCGGAGCCGGAATCCTACGCGGTCTACCTGCTGCACACCCAGGGGATCCATCGCCGCGACGTGACCCTGTTCATCTCCCACGGCATCGGGCGGGGTACCGGCGGCCCCCTGGTGCGGCGGATGCCGCGGCCTTCGGGGGACGACGACGGCGACGAAGAAGCGGACGTGGCGGACGATCCGCTCTCGGCCTATGCCACCGATCTGCGCCGCCAAGCCGAGGAAGGCCGCATCGAACGCCTCATCGGCCGCGACGATGAGGTGACGCGCGTCATCCAGGTCCTGTGCCGACGTCGCAAGAACAACCCGGTGCTCGTGGGTGAGCCCGGCGTAGGCAAGACGGCCATCGTCGAGGGCCTGGCCCTGCGGATCCACGAGGGCAAGGTGCCCGAGGTGCTCGCCGACGCACGGGTCTATGCCCTCGACATGGGCGCCCTGTTGGCGGGCACGAAGTTCCGCGGCCAGTTCGAAGAGCGCCTCAAGGCGGTGATCAAGGCCATCGAGGACGATCCGAACGCGATCCTCTTCATCGACGAGATCCACACCGTCGTGGGTGCGGGCGCCACGAGCGGCGGCACCATGGACGCGAGCAACCTGCTCAAACCGGCCCTCAACGCCGGTCGCTTCCGCTGCATCGGCGCCACCACCTACAAGGAGTTCAAGTCGGCCTTCGAGAAGGACGCGGCCCTCGCCCGCCGCTTCCAGAAGATCGAGGTGCTCGAGCCCTCCGTGGAGGAGACGATCAAGATCCTCCAGGGCCTTTCCGACGCCTACGAGGCCCACCACGGGATCCGCTACACCCCCGAGGCCCTCGAGGCCGCGGCGCGGCTCGCCCACAAGTACCTGCGAGACCGGCACCTGCCCGACAGCGCCATCGACGTGATGGACGAGACGGGCTCGGCGGCACGCCTCGGCCTGCCGGGCGCGGCCGAGGAGGACGAGGACGGCAAGAAGGTCGTGGGCGTCTCCGCCATCGAGGCCTGCATCGCCCGGATGGCACGGATCCCCCCCCGCACGGTGTCCTCGGACGACCGGGACATGCTCCGTCGGCTCGAGGAGGAACTCGGCCGCGTGGTCTACGGCCAGGAGGAGGCCGTGCGCACGGTGGCCCGGGCGATCAAGCGGGCGCGGGCGGGCCTCGGCCGCGAGAACAAGCCCATCGGCTCGTTTCTCTTCGCAGGGCCCACGGGGGTGGGCAAGACCGAGCTCGCCCGCCAGCTCGCGCGCCTGCTCGGCCTACCCTTCCTGCGCTTCGACATGTCGGAGTACATGGAGAAGCACTCGGTCAGCCGCCTCATCGGGGCACCGCCCGGCTACGTGGGCTACGACCAAGGCGGCCTGCTCACCGACCAGGTGTCCAAGAACCCCCACAGCGTCGTGGTGCTCGACGAGATCGAGAAGGCCCATCCCGACATCTTCCAGGTGCTCCTGCAGGTGATGGACAACGCCACGCTGACGGACACCCAGGGGCGCAAGACGGACTTTCGCAACGTCATCCTCATCATGACGAGCAACGCCGGCGCCCACGAGATGGCCCAGCGCAAGGTGGGCTTCGGGGCCGAGGACAGCTCCCCGGACGCCGCCGACAAGGCGCTCGAACGGACCTTCACGCCCGAGTTCCGCAACCGCCTCGACAAGATCGTGATCTTCGCGCCCTTGCCCAAGGAAGTCGTGCGCCGGGTGGCCGACAAGATGCTGCGGGAGCTCGAGCTTCAGCTCGCCGACCGCGACGTGCGCTTCACGTGGACCGACGAGCTGCGCGACCTCATCGCCGAACGCGGCTTCGATCCGAAGTTCGGCGCCCGGCCCATGGCCCGCGTCATCGACGACCTCATCAAGACGCCGCTGACGGACGAGCTGCTCTTCGGCCACCTCGACGGCGGCGGCAGCGTCCACGCCGACGTCGAGGACGGCGAGATCACCTTCACCTTCGACGCGGACCGCGTGCTGCCGGGTTCCGACGAGGGCCCCCGGGGCGCCCTACCGCCCACCGTCACCGAGCCCGCCTGAGACGGCCGCCGCCCACCCTGCGAAGGCCCGGGCCGTCGACCCGGTGGCGGCCGGCAGATCCGAAGGCGTCCGCACGCCAGCCAGGTGTGCGAGCAAGGGTGCGACGAGGACGGTCTCGACGTGCAGCGCCGTACGGGCCGGCTCGATGCCCGGGCCGACGACGGCGATGGGCACCTGCCGATCCCACGCATACGGCGTGCCGTGGGTCGTGCCGGGGTAGTCGATGACGAGGCTGCCCTTGGCCGGGACCACCCACAGGTCCGGCGATCGTTCGGGGTGGAAGCTGCGGAAGACGGCCCGTCCGAACCTGCGCTTCGGCGGCGCCGCGCCCGAAAGCTCGTCCCACGTGAAGACGTCGGCCACGTCCTCGCGGCGGCGCAGGGCCTCGGCGGCCGCGGCCCGGATCTTGGCGCGCGCCTCGTTCGGAACCGCCGCGTCGAAGCCGAAGTAGACCCCGTCACGATAGGCGACGCGCGGCTGCGGCAGACGGGCGATGGCCTCGTCGGTGCGCCGAAGCTCGGCCACCGCGCGCTCGGCGTCCGCCACGAGTTCCGAAGGAAGGATCCGGCGGCCCCCGGCGTGCTCGGGCAGCGGCGTCACCCCGTGGTCGCTCGTCAGCAGCAGTACGTACCTGTCGCGTCCCACGTGGGTGTCGAGGGCATCGAAGAGCCGGGCCAGGTCGGCGTCGAGACGGTCGTAGGTGTCCACGATCTCCCGGCTGTCCGGACCGAACCGATGCCCCACGTAGTCGGTGGACGAAAACGCCACGCACAGGAGATCGGGCACGTCGTCCCGCCCGAGGCTGCCTTGCTCGACGGCGGCGACGGCGAGATCGGCGACCAGGGTGTCGCCGAAGGGCGTCGCCCGGATCGCCGCTTCCACGGTTCCGTCCCATGCCAGCAGGTCCTTCGTGCGATGGGGAAAGGTCACGTGCACCCGGTCGGCCTCGGCGAGCACCCGATCGGGCACCGGCTCGTCGGGGTCGCCCCGCAGCACGGTCCAACCGTCCCCGAGGAGTTCCCGGGCCCGGCGGGCCACCTCGGCGCGGGCGACGAAGGGCGGGAGCGCGTCGGCGTACCAGGTCGAGGTCACCCATCGCCCGGTGTTGCGATCCAGCCACACGGCGAGATCGGGGTGCCGACCCGAAAGGCCGATGACGGCACGATCCTTGAGCCCCACGCCCACGGTGTGGGCCCTTGGGTCGGCCGCCTCGAACCAATCGGCGAGGCCCTCGGTGAGGAGGTGGACGGGGGACAGGGGGCGGCCGTCCTCGACCCCGACCGGCTTCACCTCGGGATCGGCGACGACGTCCACCTCCGTCCAAGCGTCCCGATCCCACCACCGATTGGCCACGAAGCCGTGCTCCCGGGGATCGCGGCCGGTCGCCAAGGTGGCGTGACCGGCCGCCGTGAAGGTACCGGCATGACGGTGCCAGCCGTCGAGGGTGACGACGCCTTCGTCGAGTACCCGGCGGAGCCCACCGGTCCATCGCGCGCCGTAGCGCTCGACGATCCGGGACGGCATCTGATCGACGGCGACCACGACGACAAGACGCGGCCGGGCTGCGGTAACCGTCTCGCCCGCGTCCTGGTGCGGCTGCGGGTCGTCGGCCGTGGCGGTCGTCGACGGATGACACGCCACGCACGCCACGAGCGCCCCGATCCCGGCGACACGCCCGGCCCAGGCCCACCGGGGCGACGTCCCTGGTGGGGCGGGGCGGATCGGGCGCGCCAGCATGGCCGCAAGCTATGGCGGAATCGAGCCGAAGGCGCAAGGGTGCGTCACGTCTGCGTTCGTAACGCCCCCGTCACGACGCGCGTTCGGGCCGCGACCTATGCGGACCGGGCGGCGCGACCGGTCTTGCGCAGGAAATCCTCGTAGGGACCGGGGAAGAAGTCCGCACCCCGCTCGCCCCGCAGCTCGAGGACACAGGTGGCCACGTCGTCGATGAGCGCCTGGTCGTGGGTGACGAAGACCAAGGTGCCCTCGTACTGCTGCAGGGCCTCGGTGAGCGCCCGGATCGACTCGAGGTCGAGGTGGTTGGTGGGCTCGTCGAGGACCAGGAGGTTGGGCCCGAGCAGGGTGAGCTTCGACAGGAGCAGCCGAACGGTCTCGCCGCCGGAGAGCACCTTCACCGGTTTCTCGGCCTCCTGCGACGGGAACAGCATGCGGCCGAGCAGCCCACGGACCTCCTGCACCGTCACCTTGTCGTCCCACTGGTGCAACCATTCGTGGGCATTCTTGTCGAGATTGTCACCGAGCCCTTCGGCGTGGATCTGGGGCATGTACCCCACGCTCACCTCGTGCCCGAGGTTCACCTGCCCCTTGTCGGGCTCGAGCACGCCCGCGACGATCTTGCACAGGGTGCTCTTGCCGATGCCGTTGGGACCCACCACGGCGAGCTTCTCGCCCCGCGTCAGGGTGAACGTCACGTCCTTGAGGACGGTCTTGTCCCCGAAGGACTTGCCCACGTTCTTGACCTCGAGCACCAGCTTGCCACTCGGGTTCTTGACGTCGAAGCGGATGAACGGGCGCTGGATGTTCGATCGCTTGAGATCGACGAGTTCGATCTTCTGGAGCTGCCGCTTGCGCGACTGGGCCTGGCTGGCCTTCTTGGCGTTGGCCCCGAACCGGCGGATGAACTCCTGCAGTTCGGCGATCTTCTTCTGCTTGGCGGCGTTCTGGCGCTCGACCTGCGTGCGATACTGGACCTTCTGCCGAAGCATATCGTCGTAGCCGCCGGGGTAGACGATGATGTTCTCGTAGTCCACGTCGGCGGTGTCGGTGCAGACGGTGTTGAGGAAGTGCCGGTCGTGGCTGATGACCACCAGGACCCCCGGATAGCGCTCCAAGAACCCCTCGAGCCAGCGGATCGAGTCGATGTCGAGATCGTTCGTCGGCTCGTCGAGCAGCAGGATGTCGGGATTGCCGAAGAGCGCCTGGGCGAGGAGCACCCGCACCCGCAGGCCGGGGTCGAGTTCGCGCATCTTGCGGCGGTGCAGGGACTTGTCGATCCCGAGCCCCTCGAGGATCTGCTCCGCCTCCGCCTCCGCGTCGTAGCCGTTCTCCTCGGCGATGACGACCTCGAGCTCACCGAGCCGCATGCCGATCTCGTCGTCCATCTCGCCGGAGGCCAGGATTCGCTCCTTCTCGGTCAGGGCGTCGTAGAGCCGCTTGTTGCCCATGATCACCACGTCGAGGACCTCGTCGTCCGCGTAGCGGTCGTGGTCCTGGTGGAGCACGCTCAACCGGGCGTTGGGCGGGTAGCTCACCGAGCCCGTGTCCGGCTCGATATCCCCGGCGAGGATCTTCATGAAGGTCGACTTGCCGGCCCCGTTGGCCCCGGTCAGGCCGTAGCGCCGGCCGGGCTCGAACGTGGTCGTGACGTTCTCGAACAGGGTTCTGCCCCCATAGGACTTGCTGACTTCGCTGACGGTGAGCATGGCGTGCCTTTCCCCCGCAGCAGGCGGCGCCCGTTGCGCCGCCCCGGGTACGTCCCGCACCTTGTAGGGCAAAGGGGGCGGGCGCGCCACCCCGCGCGCCCCGCAGCGGACGGGCCGAAGCGCGGGCCCCTGGTACCCTAGCGGCATGCGCGCCCCCCTCGTCCTCGCCCTCGCCGCCGGTCTCCTCGCAGCCCCCTCCATCGCCCACGCCTGCTCGTGCCTGCCGCCACCGCCGCCCGCCGAGGCGGCCAAGGAGGCCGCGGCCGTCTTCGAGGGCCGGATGTACGCCCAATCCCCCGAGGGCGACCAGCACATCCGCTACGAGTTCGAGGTCCGGCGCGTGTGGAAGGGCGATGTGCCGGAGAAGGTCGCGGTCGTCAGCCACAAGCATTCCGCCACCTGCGGCCGACATTTCGAGGTGGGGGTGACCTACCTGGTCTACGCCCGCAGCCGCGACGGCGTGCTGCGCGACGGCCTGTGCAGCCGCACCCGCCCCATCGACAAGGCCGACGAAGATATCGCCGCCCTCGGCGAGGGCCACCCACCCGGCGCCGCCCCCGCCGAAGGCACACCCGAAGGCGGCGAGGTGGAGGAGCCTCCGCGCGTCGAACCCCCGGCGCCGACCGGCGACGGCGCCCCGAACGACGGCAAGCCCGCCGCGCCGGAACCGCCCCCATCGGCGTCGAGCCCCCGCGGTTGCGCCATCGGCCATCCGGCCCCCGCTTGGTCGTGGTTGCTCGCCCCCGTCGCCGTGGCGGCCGCCCGACGCCGCCGGCGACGCGACGGCATCACCTGATCCACGACGAAAGGCCCAGAGCAAGGCGCATGGCCGCCTTCACGCGGAGGACGGGTCGTCCCACGCGCCGGTGCACCGCGTCATCGATCGGCGACCGATCTAACCGAACACGTCCCAGCCATAGCCGCCGCGGTCCATGGCGTAGTCGGCCAGGTCCTTGAGGGGCTCGTCCTCGTTGTCGTCCACGTCGGCGAGGTTCTGGGCGATCCGGCGGCGGGCGCCGCCTGCGAAGACGTCGAGGATCTGCAGGTCCCGGTGGCTCGCCGCCTCGCCGCGGCTGCGGATCTGGGCGTCCACCCGGGCGAGCACGGCCGCGAGCACGAAGAGGTCGATCATGATGTCGGCCAGGCGGCGCGTGGCGAGCTGCTTCTCGACGATGTTGCGGCCGTGCTTGCGCAGCAGCCGATCGACGACCTGGGCGAGCACCCGCACGTGCCCTTCGAACTGGGAGGCCGCGCGGTCGAGCCGCGGATGGAGCTGGGTGAAGCGCGACCGCCCGGCACCGGTGGCGAGGGAGACGTGCTTGCGCGCGTACTCCGAGAGGACGCCGAACCCCTTGATCGGGTGGACGAAGACGTCCTGCAACGAGGCCGCGAGTTCCTGCAGCTGGGCGCCGACGTCGTTCATGGCGTTCAGAGCGATGAACAGGCGCAGGATCTCGTTCGTGCCCTCGAAGATCCGGTTGATCCGGCTGTCCCGCAGGAACCGTTCGTACGGATAGTCGCGCATGTAGCCGTTGCCGCCGGCGACCTGAAGGGCCTCGTCGGCCGTACGCCACAGTGCCTCGCTGGCGAACACCTTGCCGATGGCCGCCTCGACGGCGTAGTCCTCGGAACCCGCGTCCACCCAGCCGGCCACCAAGGTCACCACCGCCTCGGCCGCGTAGCAGTCCACCACCATCTGCCCGATCTTCTGCTTGACCAGCCCGAACTCCCCGATGGGCCGGCCGAACTGCCGGCGCTCGCGGGCCTGGTGGGATGCGAGTTCGATGAGGCGCTTCATGGCGCCCACCGCCCCGCCGCCGAGCCCGCTGCGCCCGCTGTTGAGGATCTTCATCGCCACCTTGAACCCTCCGTGCAGCGGCCCGAGCAGGTTCTCCTTGGGCACCTTCACGTCGTCGAAGAAGACGGCGTTGGTGTAGCTGGCCCGAAGGCCCATCTTGTCCTCGTGGGGCGCGACCGAAACGCCCGGCATGTCGCGGGTGACGATGAAGGCCGAGAGCTTGCCGCGACTGTCCTTGGGGCCGGTCTTGGCGAAGACCGTGAAGAAGTCGGCGATCTCGACGTTGGTGATCCACAGCTTGCTTCCGTTCAGCCGAAAATGGTCCCCCTCGTCCACGGCCGTGGTCTTGACCGAGGCCGCGTCCGACCCCGCCTCCGGCTCGGTCAGACAGAAGGCGGCGATCATCTCGCCGGAGGCGAGCTTGGGGTAGTACCTGCGCCGCTGCTCCTCGGTGCCGAAGAGGAGCAGCCCCCGCATCCCGATGCTGTTGTGGGCGCCCACGGTCACCGCCACCGAGGCGTCGTGCCGCGCGATCTGCTGCAACGTGCGCGAGTAGGCCAGGGATCCGAACCCCAGGCCGCCGTGCTCCTCGGGGACCACCAGGCCGAAGAGGCCGAACGCGCGCAGCTCGTCGACGAACTCGCGGGGCAGCTCCCCGGCCGCGTCCCATGCCCGGAAGTCCTCGGCGCGGGGGCCGAGCAGGTCGTCGATGCTGTCGATCACCGCCCGCAGGGTCTCGGCCGTCTCCCCCCCGATCCGGGGAAACGGCAGCAGCATGTCCTCGTCGATGACCCCGAGGCAAAGGGAGCGCATGAAGCTACGGTTCGGATCGACGGCCACGAACGCGGAGCCTACGGCCGCCCCCCACCCGCGGCAAGCCGCCGGCCTTTCGCACCGGGCGCCGACGCAACGGCGGCACGATGGAGGCGAGCGCAGCGGCGAATGGCGGACGGCGGGCGGCGCCGCGCGGCGGGCAGAAAACGGTGGACGACGGACCGAGAGGGGACGACGGCGATTGCATCGGCCCCAGGTCCGCTTGCCGCGCGAGGGCCCGTCGGCCGCCACCCGTGCTCACCGGCCGACTCGGCGCCGGCACGAACATCCCGGCGCAACGCATCGCCGCGGCGGACGATACGGGAGGCATGCGCCCCACCATCCCCGACGCATCCCTCACGACGGCCTGCGCCGTGCTCTCGCTGCTGACCTGGACGACGGCCTGCGATCCCGCCGTGGACACCGATCCACGTGCGGGCGACCGGTACGACCGGATCGAACACCCCGACGATTCCACCGGCGAGGACGACGCGGACACGGACGGAAACGAGGATGCACCCGACACGCCGGAGGACGGGGACGACCCTTCGGACGACGGCGCCTTGCCCATCGGCCGACCCGCGGTGCCGACGGTGACCGCATGCGTCGCCGACGGAGGTATCCTCGGCTACTGCGCAGAGCACCCCCTCTTGCTGCCCTGCGACGCCGCCTTCGCGACGGCTTGTGACGACCACGGCGGCTACCTCACCGACCTTCCGGCCCCCGCCGAACCGGTCGAGGTCTGCGACGACGACAACGTCTTCACGCCGACGTGCACCGACGACTGGTTCGCCGCGTGCAAGGAAGCCGGCGGCGCCTACGACTGCATCGACCACGGCGGCGACGGCGGGTGCATCGAAGCCCAGTGCTGCTTTCCCGGTGAATGCGACTGAAACGCGCTCGATCCCCCAGAAAGGTCCAAGATGACGCTCCTCCTCCTCTCCGCTCTCCTCTCCCTTTTCGCCGCGCACGCCGACCGTGACGACACACCCACGCGGCGTGACGCGACGGACTATCTCGCCCGGACGACGTGGGTGTGCCTCATGCCTCCGCACGACGCCTACGAAGCCCACCGCTGTGGTCCGTCGGCCCTCACGCGCACCTGCACGGCCACCTGGCTCGCCGAGTGCGAGCGGCAGGGCGGCGCCGTGCGCCCCTGCGGGACCGACGGGTGTCCCGACGTCTACGTCGGCAAACGGGCCGACCGCGCCGCCTGGGAACGCCGACGGATCGCGGCGCTCCGCTCGTCGGCAACGCCTCACCGAGCCCGGCAGGCGCCGACGGCACGGTGATCGACTCCGCAGCCCCCAAACGTTGCGACACCTCCGAATGGATCGGAA
>RFGU01000167.1 GCA_003696955.1 Deltaproteobacteria bacterium
CGGTGCGGGCGACGATGAGGGGAAGGAAGGCCAAGGGGAGGCGGGGGCCGAGGACGGTGGGTCGGAGGCGAAGAAGAAGAAGAAGAAGCCGAGCGGCCCCTTTCCGCGCTTCTTCATCAACCTCGGGGTCGGTACCGGGTTCGGCGTGGCCCACGGCACGGCCGAGTCCACCTTCCGGCAATTCCTTCCCGACGACCCGAGCTTCGGCTACACGGTCCGTGAACAGGCGTGCGCCATCGCCCGGTGGTGGGGGGCGGATCGCCCCAAGGGCGGGCGGATGCAGGCCGATCTTCCGGATCAATTCCAGTTCCAGAACGAGGTCCTTCCACAGCTGATGCCGACCGGAGCCCTCGACGGGCTCAACACGGACGACCTGATTGCAAACTACGATCCGAGCTATTGCGCCCAGCGCCATCCGGTGTCCACGGGGCTTGCATCGGCGCCCCTGCACGTGGCGCCCGAGTTCGGCGTCCGGATCGGTGAGCATGCCATCTTGTCGGTCTACGGCCGGTTGCAGGTGGTCACCGGGGCTCGCATCTTCCGCGGGGACGATCCCCTACAGAAGAACGATCTGGCCACCCACTACCAGACGGTCATCCGCAATCCCGCGCCGGAGGGCGAGAAACAATCGCCCCCGTTCACGTGGGCCGTCGGCGGCAAGTTCAAGTGGCTCTTCTTGGGCGCCGACAAGAAGGTCCGTCCGTTCGTGGGGGCCATCGCAGGTGGCGGATTCGCGCGTCTGATGGTGGACATGGGCTTTTCGGACGATCGCAACGGCAACAGTGTGCCCGACAACCGGGAGGTGCCGCTCGACACCCTGGTCGATCCGATAAGCGGCGACATGACGTGCATACCGGTCTGGCCCTACGCCGAGGGATGCACCCAAGGCAGCGACGACTTCAACCTGGCCCTCCAGGTCCAGGAGGCGGGCAAGGGGACCAAGACGCGCCGCGACACGGTCGTCCTCGGCGCCGGTTTCATCGGGGGTATCTTCGGTTTCCACGCGCAGTTCCACAAGAACTTCGGATTCTTCGGCGAGGCGGACCTGGGCGTGTGGTTCCCCAACGCGGCGAGCCTGCTCGTCGACATCACCGTGGGGCCCGTGATCACCTTCTGAGGCCCGGCGCGCGACTTGGCCGGCGACAGGCAGCGCCGCCCCGTGATGGCACCCGCGGCAACCAAAACCGAGTGACCGCGCCGCCCGCGTCGAGGTTGTCGACCTCGATGCGGCCGCTGTGATCCTCGACGATCCGGCGCGCAATGGCCAGTCCGAAACCGGATCCACCCGACTTCGTCGTGGCGAAGGGCTCGAAGTACTGGGCCGGATCGCCGTCGAAGCCGGGACCGTCGTCGACGATCTCGATGCCGACGCCATCGCCCTCGGCCCAGACGCGGATCCGTACGTGTCCGCCGGGACCAGCGGCCTCCGCGGCGTTGCGCAATAGGTTCCAGAGCACCTGGCTGAGCTGGTTCGGGTCGGCGTCCACCCGTGGCAGGTCGTCGGCGGCATCGACGGTGATGGACACCTCGTGCGCCAGGGGGTCTTGGCCGAGCATGGCGGCGACTTCGTGGACGGCCGCGGCCACGTCGATGGGGACCAGGTCCGGGGGCTTGGGGACGCCGAACGCGAGCATGTCCGCGACGAGGTGATCGAGCCGTTCGGCCTCCCGACGGATCGTCTCGGTCAGACGCCTCGTGGCGTCGTCGGTGGCGGTGCGGGCGAGCAGTTGGGCCGATCCCGAGATGGCGGCCAGGGGATTGCGGATCTCGTGCGCGGCAGATCCGGTCAGGCGCCCGAGGGCGGCGAGTTGCTCGGAGCGCCGGAGGCGCTCGGCCATCTTCTCGAGTTCGGTGACGTCCTGGAAGTGCACGATGACCCCGATGGGCTCGTCGTTTTCGCCTCGCAAGGGCGAGCAGGCGACACCGAGGCGGATCCGGCGGCCGTCGGGACGCATGTAGTCGATTTCCTGCCGCGTTTCGGGTCCGAAGCCGCTCGGTAGGCCGGCCAGTACGTCGGCCAGTTCCAGTCCTACGAGGTCGTCGAGTCCGAGGATGGCGTGGGCGGCAGGATTCGCATAGGTGATTCGGCCTCGCCGGGTCGCGGTGAGGACCCCCGAGTCGAGGGACCGCAGGATGTGTCCCGTCAGGTTGCGAAGGTGTCCGGCCTCCTCGGCGGAGCGAGCCAACTGGGTATTCAAATAGGCCGAAAGGGCTGCGACGCCTCCGAGGGCGGCGGTGGTGCGGAGGATTTCCGCAGCCGCGACGCGCCACGGCATGCTGTCGCCCGTCGTCCCGAGGGGACGCCACACGCCAATGGTTTGGGCGAGGCCGAAGGCGACGTAGACGCCGCCGGCGAGGATGGCGGTGGAGAGTACGAGCCGCCGGTCGCCCATGACGGCGGCCCCGAGGACCGTCAACAGGTAGAGGAACGAAAAGCCCGAAAGCAGACCGCCGGACAGTTGTACGACGGCGGTGGATAGGACGAGATCGAAGACCGTCTGGGCGACGGCGATCCGATGCAACCTGCTCGTCCGATCGAGGCGTCGGGCGAAGTACGCCGCGCTGGCATAGCCAACGGCCAGGGCGCTCCAGAACTCCCAGGGAGCGACGGCGGCGGGATCGGTCGCACGTTGCCAGGTGACGACCGCCGCGAGGGCCGTGCACACGAGCAGGACCCCGAGGCGGAACAACATGAAGTAGGCAATCCGCCGCCGACGGACTGCACGCTCGTCCGTCGGCGGAAGGAGCCGTAGTGAAGACCCGTCCGTCTCGTCGGAGGGCGGTGTGGGCTCGCGTTCCCCCCCGGCCATGGGGCGCTACTTGATGTTGCCGGCGATCTCGAAGATCGGCAGGTACATCGCGATGAGCATGCCGCCCACCGAACCTCCGAGGAAAACGAGGATCACGGGCTCGATGAGGGAGGTCATGGCGGCTACGGCGGTATCGACCTCCTCCTCGTAGAAGTCGGCGATCTTCTGCAACATCTCGTCCATGGCGCCGGTCTGCTCGCCGACGCCGATCATCTGGACGACCATGGGGGGGAAGATGGCCGTTTCCAGTAGGGGAGAGGCGATGTCCTTGCCCTCCGAGACCTTCTCGCGGGCGTACATGATGGCCTTGGCGACCACGGCGTTGCCGGCGGTGCGTGCCACGATCTGCAGCGCGTCCAGGATGGCGACGCCCGACGAAAGGAGCGTTCCAAGGGTGCGCGTGAACCGGGCCACGGCGATCTTGCGAAGCACGTTGCCGATGACCGGGGTCTTGAGGAGCGTGGCATCGAGGATGTATCGCCCCTTCGGGTTGCGCGCCATGGCGACGAGGCCGCCGACCACGATGGCGATGGTCACGAGGACCAACACGATGTTGTCTTGGACCATGTGACTCATCCCCAGGACCAAGCGGGTCGGGGCCGGTAGGGAGCCGCCGCCGAGGTCCTTGAACATCTTCTCGAAGACCGGGAGCACCTTCGTCATCATGATGATCATGACGAGAACGCCGACGACCAGGATCGACGACGGGTAGACGAGCGCGCTGCGGACCTGGCGGCGCAACTTGGCCGCCTTCTCGAGGTAGACGGCCAATCGGCGGAAGATGAGATCCAAGATGCCGCCGGCTTCGCCCGCGGCGATGAGGTTGCGGAAGAGGTCGTCGAACACCCGCGGATACTTGGCCATGGCGTCCGACAGGGACTTTCCGCCCTCGACCTCCTCCTTGACGCCGAGGATGATCTTGCGAAACTTGGGGTTTTCCGCTTGGGAGCCCAGCATGTCCAAGCACTGGACGATGGGCAACCCCGCGTCGATCATGGTGGAGAAGGTTCGCGTGAACACCACCATGTCCTTGAGGCTCACGCCCGAACCGAGGGACGGTAGGGTCAGATCCAACGGCTTGCGCCGGATCTTGGTGATCATCAGCCCTTGCTGTTCGAGCTTGGAGACGACGACCTCCTTCGAGTCGGCCTTGTACGTGCCGCTGCGGAATTCACCGCCGCGTGTGCGTGCTTCCCAGATGAATGTCGGCATCGGTGGCTCCTAGGTGGTCGTCGATTCCTTCGGGATCAAACATTGCGGCGGACTTGGGAAAGGCCCTTGCCCTCCTCGAGCATCATCTGGAGTTCGCCCGGATCGCTCGATCGGCGCATCGCCGTATCGTGGCTGATGACGCCCCGCAACACCAACTCCGCAAGGCTCTGGTTGAACGTTTGCATGCCGTGCTTGCCCTGGCCGAGTTGCATCTGCGAGTAGATTTGGTGGACCTTGTTGTCACGGATCAGGGCTCGAATGGCGTCGTTGGGCACCATCACCTCCACGGCGAGGGCGCGTCCGCCGCCAACCTTCGGAAGCAGGGACTGGCACAGGATGCCCTCGAGCACGAAGCTCAGCTGGGCGCGTACTTGGTTCTGTTGGTGGGGCGGAAAGACGTCGATGATTCGGTTGATCGTCTGGACGGTGGAGTTCGTATGCAAGGTGGCGAACGTCAGGTGGCCGGTCTCTGCCAGGACGAGTGCGGCCTCGATGGTCTCGAGATCACGCATCTCGCCGATGAGGACGACGTCCGGATCCTGGCGCAAGACGGATTTGAGCGCCCGCGTGAAGCTCTTGGTGTCGGGGCCGATCTCCCGCTGGTTGACGATGCACTTCTTGTGCTGGTGCAGGTATTCGATGGGGTCTTCGATGGTGATGATGTGCTCGCGCCGCTCTTGATTGATCATGTCGATGAGCGAGGCGAGGGTCGTGCTCTTGCCCGAGCCGGTGGGGCCCGTGACGAGCACGAGCCCGCGGGGACGCCGAGTGATGTCGCGGATCACCGGTGGCAGGCCCAGGGTCTCGAAGGGCGGGATCTTGTACGGGATCAGACGGAACGCCCCGCAGACGGCGCCGCGCTGCATGAAGACGTTGGCGCGAAACCGTGCGAGCCCCTTGACCCCGAAGGAGAAGTCGATCTCCTGATCCTCCTCGAAGCGCTGTTTGCGCTTGTCCGACATCACCGAATAACACAGGTTCTTGGTCTCCACCGGCGAAAGCGGCGGCGTCTTGAGGGGGACCAGTTGGCCGTCGAGCCGCAGATGGGGCGGGGTACCCGTGGTGATGTGCAGGTCCGTGGCACCTGCGTCGAGCATCGCTTTGAGGAGTTGGTGGAGATTCACGCCCATGGCGGCCTTGCAGTGCGGTGAGGTCGACGAGGTCGGAAGGCGTAACCAAGGCTACACAGTTTGCCAGCGTTGCGCGAATCTTCGGCGCGCGGCGGTGGTCATCTTGCGCGATTGGCGCGAGCCGGGGGATGCTCGGGTGCCGACGGTCGGCATCGAAGGTGACGATTATAGTGCGGCGTGTGGCGAGCCGAGCCGACCGCACCCGTGCCCGGATCCTGGCAGCGGCCCATCGCGCGCTCGAGGACGGCGTGGCGGGGCGGCTGTCCCTGGGCACGATCGCCGCGCTCGCCGGGGTCTCCCGACAGACCCTGTACCTGCACTTCGGTTCGCGGCATGCCCTGTTCATTGCCCTGATGGACTGGGTGGACGGCACCCTCGGGTTGCGGGACCGGCTGCAGGAGGCCCGTCGGCACTCGGATCCCGTCGTGCGGCTCGTGGCCTGCGTGCGCGTGGCCGCCGACTACGAGCGGGACATCGCGGCCGTGGCGGCCGCCATCGACGACCTGCGGCGTAGCGATCCCGACCTCGAGCATGCGTGGCAGGATCGGATGGAGCGGCGTCGATCGGCCTTTGCGGGGTTGCTCGCCGACGTCGCTGCGGTCGGGGCCCTGCGGGAGGGGATGTCGGTGCCTCAGGCGGCGCAGATCGTCTGGCACCTTACCAGCCCCGTCGCCTACCGGGAGTTGGTCCTGGAATGCGGCTGGTCCCACGAGGACTGGGTCGCGTACGCGGTCGATGCGGTCGTCCGCCTCGTGCTTTCCCCCCACGCCGCCGCCGTGGCGGCGGGGGGGGAAGGCTCCGACAACGCGGTCACGGACCGAACCGAGCGATTGCCCACTGTTTCATCGTAAGGGCCGGGATGGTCACGGTCGTCTCCCCCGGTCCGAACGCCACCTCGACCTCGGGGTAGGCGAAGTCGTTGTCGGGCGACGGATAGCTGGCCCCGAGGGGCGGCGCCTGGCAGACGCTCGCCGGCTGGTCGGTGAAGGGGAAGAACGGCGCATCGACGGGGCCGTAGTCCAGTAGGGTGACCCGGACCTTGCCGCCGGTGGCCGCAAGCTCGGCGGGCACGGGCAGGACGAGGTCGAAGGTCACGGGGCGTACGCAGCCGAAGTAGGCCGTGCGATCCGTGTAGTTGTTCGGGCCCGCCTTGTCGCCGTCGTGGAAGTTGGCGTACGGCACGACGTCGAGGGCGTAGTTGACCAGGTGGTAGACGGGGCCGTCCGGGCCGACCCGCTCGGTGACGTGAACCTCGGGGCCAGCGGTTCCGCCGACGTCGGGCGCGGGCAGGCCGAAGTTCGCAAGCGTGGCACCGAGCCAATCGGCAAGCTGCGCCCGCGCACCTTCGAGGTCGGGCTCGATGAGCGGTTCGCCGTCGCACAGGCGCACCGTGTCGTTGGGCGACTCCACGTACTCGAAGGCGTCGAAGGCTGCACGGTCCACCCCCCCGGCCGAAAGCGCTACCTGTTCCGGTACGGCCGGATCGCCGTCGAGTTGGACGAAGGCGCCCGCGCCCGACGGATGGACGCCGAAGCCCTGAAAGTGGGCCAGCCACGCCGATCGGTCGGTCGAGGTGCCACACCACTCGTCCATGGCGCCCGGGTCACCGAGGACGACCAGGGTACCGCCGTCGGCCACGTATTGTTCGAGGACGACGATGGCCTCGTCCGAGAGGTTTGCATGGGCGAGCACGACGAAGTCGTAGGTGGCAAGTTCCTGGGCGTCGGGAAGCTCCGCCCGCCCCATGCCGAACGGGCTGCGGCCGAGCACGTCCACCGTGTAGTGCAGCGACCGCAACGTGCGGTAGAGGCTCTCGGCGGCGCGGCCCTCCGGCTGGGCATGGGGTTGGCAACCGCTGGCGACGGTCTGGGGGAAGAGCAGCGCAATCTGCCCCGTGGCGCGCGGCAGGTTCATGGCGTCCCAGTTGCGGCTCACGAAGGGGGCCAAGGGTGCCTGGGCCTTGCGCATGGTGTAGTTCGGCCGCGTGTAGCCCCCGAGGGGATAGTGCTCCTCCACGCTGCAGAACGGCACCTGGTAGATGCCCCCGCCTGCGTAGGTCTCCGCGCCGAAGAGGATCATGCGGTCGTCCGGCATGCTCTCCGGGAAGTTCCACGACCAGAACCGCATCCCGTCGTGGTCGTGCATGTCGAAGAGCATCTCCATGGTCTCGTTGGCGGGGTAGAAGTTCCCCGCCGTGCCGATGCAGTCGTTGGCTCCACTCGTGGGGTGGCCGCTGTAGACGAACGTCTCGGATCCGGCGATCGACTTGAGCGGCTCGTACGTCACGGTCTGACCGTTCACCACTCGTTTCCAGTTGTAGAGGTTCGAGGTCCCCTGGTTGAAGTACGTGACGAATCGCTCGCCGGGGAAGTTGGCGTCCATGAAGGCGGTCATCTCCGCGCCGACACGCTCCATGAAGGCCACCGTCACGTCACTGCGGAACAGCTCCCACGCTCGGCCCGTCGCCGAAGACCGGAACGTGCCTTCGCCCCACTGGGCGCGCACGGCCCGGATGTCGAAGTTGGACCAGTCCGGGTGGGTCTGGCTGGCCTGGTCGCCTCCGTGTTCTTCGGCCATGGCCCAGTAGAGACGCAGGCGTGCGCCGTCGTTCGGATCCGTCGAGCCCTCGAGGTTGCGGTCGAGGGCGCCCCGGTTCTGGGCGAATTGGCGGAAGAGGACGACGGCCTCGTCCGAGAAGCAGTCGTCCATCATTGCGACGTCGTAGGTCATGCCCCGTGCGCCGGCGAGAGCGGCGAGCTTCGTCCAGGCGATGAGCAGATCCTGGGTTCGCGATTGTCCGAGGTCCCACTTCCAGGTCATGGGGTTGGCCCCGGTTTGCACCGATCCGTCGGGGTTGACGCAGGCGACCGTGGCACCCGGATCGCAGGTGATCGAGACCGTCCCGAACTCCGTCTGGGCCGTCGTCTGGCAGGCGTCGCCGATGGCGTTGTGGTCCGCGTCCGCCTGGTCCGGGTTGGCGACGAGGGGGCAGTTGTCGTTGCTCGCGGAAATGCCGTCACCGTCGGGATCGCCGTCGTTGACCGCGTCGGGATCGCAGGCGTCACCGATGCCGTCGTTGTCTGCGTCGGGTTGTACGCCGTCCGTGGCAGGATTCCAGACGAGGGGGCAGTTGTCCGCGTCGTTGCCGATGCCGTCTTCGTCCGCATCGTAGCAACCGGTCTCGAACGGGGCGTAGTCGCCGGACGGATCCTGGATGTCGGCGCCCAGCTTGGTGGCCCAGTAACCGTACTGGTAGCCGAGATCCGACCACGTGCCCCCATTGCTGCCGGGGGCGTCGGCCCAGGTGGTCTTTCCTTCGGGGCCCCAGGCATTGAGGTACCCCAGGGTCGTGATACCGCGTCCCGCCCACGCCGTGATCGTGTCGACCGCCATGGCGACGTGGTGATCCGTGTAGATGCCACTCAAGGGGTCGACGATGACGTATCCCAGCGTGTTGCCCTCCCCGGGCGGTCCGCAGGCGATCATGTTCTGCGTGTTCGGGAAGTCGTTGTGGGCCGGATCCGTGGGGTAGACCAAGGGATCGGGGGTTTCGGCGTTGGCGTCGATCTGTCGCCAGTTGAGGCACTCGGTCTTCTCGGTCACCTGGGAGTAGCCGCAACTCGCGTCGTTCGCCTCGTCGGGCGTGAGGCCGAGCGTCTGGGCGTCCTGGCAGTCGACGCCCACGTGGTATCCGGTTTCCGTGACGTCGGCGGGGTTGTAGAGGCTCGGGTCCTCGTCGAAATAGATCCCGGAGTTGCTCACGCAACCGAAGAGGTAGCGGCTCTCTGCCGAGAGCGGGTCTTCGACGCACATGGTTCCGCCGCCGTAGATGCCGTGCAGCTCGCACAGGCCGCGGAAGGATGGCCCGCCGTCGTCGATGGGCACGCACCAGAGCTGGCTTGCGGGGTGCCCCTCGTCGTGGCAGTAGAGCGGGCCAAAGTTGGCCTCCATGTCGGCGTCCCAGTTGGGGAAGTCGAGGGTGCAGTCGTGGACCACCTCGAGCTTGCCGTCGACGCAACGCACGACCTCCATGGTGGCAAAGCCCAGGGAGGGGTCGTTCGGGTCCACCAGGGTCTTGCGGCAGGCCTCCACGTTGAGGACCCCGCTACCGGGGGATGCCGGTTTCTGGCCGTGGTCCGTCGTCGAATTCCAGTCCGCGAGGCCGCCGACGTAGTTCGATAGTTCGATGCCGTTTTGCGGATCCGAGAAGAAGTGCTGCCGCCCCTTCATGGTGAGGTAGGGATCGACGCAGTCGTAGACCTCGGGATATGCCTGGACCGTCAAGGTGCCGTTTTGGTTGCCCGAGTGGGAGCGGACCCGGATGAAGACCTCGCTCGACTGGCCCTTGGGACCGTCGACGACGAAGTACTTGTCCATGTCCGCGGCGCGGTCGAAGGGGTTGGGGATCTGCTCGAGGTCGGCGTAGGTCGCGGGCTCCGGGACCAGGGCACGGTAGACCTCGAAGTCGACGAGGTAGTCCGGGTCGGGTTTGATCTTGTAGAGACGCTTGTTCTCGAGGGTGATCCGGTACCAGGCGTCGAAGTCGGTGCAGAAGATATCGTCGAGGGTGACGCAGTCCGTGCCGCAGGCGCCCTGGGCCTCGATGGCGATGGGGAGGGCGCCACAGATCTCGTGGTTCTCGTAGTCGTTGGGGACGAGGCACTTGGCCGGGTCGACCGGGCCCGCGTTGCATACGAAGCCGCCGGTGGTGCCACCTCCGCTCGACCCCGAAGACGCGCCCGCCATCCCCGTGGTCCCGGTCGCACCGCCCGACGTGCTGCCGGTGGCCGCGCCCGTGGTCGATCCGTCCGACGCGCTCGTCGTACTCGAAGCTCCGGACGTGCTGCTTGCCGTACCGCCACCGGTCGTGCCCGCCGTTCCACCGGCGGTGGTGACGGCGCCCGACGTGCTGCCGCCGGGGCCGGAGGAGGTGTCGCCTCCTCCCGGCCCGCCGCCCGGGCCGGCGCCGGTACCGGAGCCGGCGGTTCCGCCGTCGCAGTGGGCCGGCAGGGGGCACGGGCAGGTGCACTGCGGACCGTCACAGGGCTCGCGTGGATCGTCGCAGGAGCACGCCTCCACGAGGGTGCATTCCCCGCCGGTCGAACCCTCGGTGGCCGACGTCGATCCGGTGGACACCGTGGATCCGCCGGGATCCGTGTCCGTACCGGTCTGAGAGGCCTCGGGCGGGACGCAGCCGACGGCCGGCAGCAACAAGAGGGCGACGAATGGACAGGACCGAACGATGGACGCACGCATCACCTCCATTCGGTCGTCCGACGGCTCGGATCCTTGACCCGGTGCATCCAGCGGGGACGGAACCGGTCGTTTCGGTTCCACGGCGGGACGCGTTCGTCCCTAGAACGCGCGGCGGCGAGACGAAAACCGCCCCCGTCTCCCATCGATCCCGCTGTGGCGCGTCCCTATGGGATGCAGGCCTCTTCGTTGGACTCGCCGCCCGTGCAACCGGAGAGGTCCGGCCATCTGCAGGCGCCTCCGCACGGATTCTCCACGCGCCCGGTGCGCAAGAAGGTATCGAGCTGCGCCCGGGCCTCGTCGGTGCCCCGCAGCTTGCCGTGGGGGTCCTCGCAGAGGGATTGGGGGACGTTGCAGACGGGGTCCGCGGGCAACCCGAGATCGAACTCCGCGTAGGCCGACCCGTCGATGGGGCCGGGTTGCGTCTCGAGGCCGGGAATCGAGCGGATCCCCGTATCGAGGTGGGGCACGCCGGCGCTGCGGGCCATCACGTGGGCGCCGAGCGTCGTGACCTGGTGGTCACCGAGTACGGCGCGCATGAGGATGCGGTGGGGCATCGTGCCCGGAAGGGGATCGGAGACGAGGTGGCGTGAATAGCCCGTCGGCTCCACCCGATCCCAGATCTGTTGGACCAAGGCGAGGACCAGCTGGACGTCGCGCGGGTCGGGCCAGGCGCCGCGGACGATCTCGAAGAACGGCTCGAAGTCCACGCTACGCAGGAGCAGCAGATGATACGGCTGCCCCATCACCTCGAGGCATCCCCGCTCGATGTCCGTGGACAGTGCCATGTAGACCGATCCGAGAATTCCACCTTGGCTGATGCCCCAATAGTACCGGCGCGTAGGATCGATCATGGGACCGAACATCGGGTCCTCCGCGAAGGACTCGGCCATCATGCGCATGGCCGCCAGTTGGTTCACCATGCCCTGGTGCAGGCGATCCATCATGACGCCGAGGTCGTGGACACGGCCCTCGGAGAGGGCGGCGGCGATGAACAGTTGGTCCTCCTCTGCCATGCCGATCCAGTCGACGGCGAAGAGTACGTACCCGTAGGTGTCGATGAATTCCCGGAAGTGCCCCGACTCGATCTGGGTGTGTTTGCCGAGCAGGCCGTGCCCGTACTGCAGGAGCGCCGCCGGGGCGTCGAGGGCGGAGTTCGGGATCAGCACCTCGAAGGGGACCTGCCAGGTTCCCGTAGGCTCCGGTAGATCGTCCGGACCGAAGTTCAGCGTACCGGGCCAGGCGGGATCCGTGAGGTAGAGGGGTACCGTCATCGTGCCCTGGATCCGGTAGGCGATGGTCGCCGGGTCGAAGTCCGTGTCGACGCTTTCGATGGTGTAGTCGAAGGGCGCTTGGGCCAGGGCTTCGTCGCGCATGTGGACGGTCCAGCCCGTGATCGTCTCGTCGCTTGCGGTCGAAAAGTCCCACGCGACGACGAGGTCGTCCCGTGGAATACCGGCCCCTTCGAGGCGGGCGAAGATGTCGGCGTAGAGCGGGCGCCGGGCCTCGACGCTCGGCTCGTCCGGAAGATCGGTGCCGTCCCGCAGGGCGGCGAAGGCGGGGGAGGGTTCGATGGGGCGCCCGTCCGCGTCCACGACGTTCCGAATCGCCACGATGTAGCGCCGACCCGGTTCGAGACTGCGACCCAGGGTGAGCAGCAGGGTACGGCGGTCGAGGTCCGCCGTGCTGTGATCCGTCTCGGCGATGTGCAGAACGCGCTCGCCCGTCTCGGCGTCGAGGATCACCGTCGGCGAGTCGTCCTCGATGGAGCGCTCGATCCGGTCGGCCGTGGCGAGCCCGGTGTCCGTTGCTCCCGGCAGGTGGACGAGGATGGATCCGCCGGGTGAAAAACCGTCGAAGGCGTTCCAGCGGTCCGCGACCATGGGGTTGCCCTGCTTGTCCTTGGGAACGAGGGCGTCGGACAGGGCGAGGCGGCGGCCCGTGGCGGTCGTCGGGTCCTCCACCGTGAAGACGTTGTTCGGCCACGGAAATCCGCAGACCGAAGGGGCAATGGGGTCGCATTCGAGCAGGGGCCATTCGACCGCCGGCTCGATGTCGGGTGTGCCGGATTGGCAGCCGAGGGCGAGTACGAGCGCCGATAGCGACAAGGGATTGAACGCAGATGCGAAGCGCGCCACGGCGTTGGAGCGTACCCAAGGTCGGCGAACGACTGAAGTGGCCGAGGTGGCCTGGCGCGGTCGGGAGTAGGCACGGCGAGCGTCTCGTCGCGGCCAGCGCCATTCGATACCCGGGGATCTGGTGCCTTCCTTCGTCGTGTCCGCCAGCGTGAGGGCAGCGGCGTCGAAATTCGGGATCCGGCGTACCCGAGGGTGACGTGTCGAACGCGGCGGATGCGGCCGCAGGTGAAACCGCGCCGCTGGCGTCGGTCAGTCGGCGTTGCGGGTCAGCTTGCCGAGGAGGGCCACTTGGGAGTGGACGTCGAGCTTCCGGAAGATCGACTTGAGGTGATTGCGTACCGTATGGGGGGAGATGTGAAGCTTCGCGGCTACGTCGCCCACACGGCGCCCGGCTGCGATCTCCCGGAGGACCTCGCGCTCACGGGGCGAAAGGCACTCGTACTCCTCTTCGGGCAGGCGCCGAAGGATGTCCGTGTCCGACTCGTCGCGCGGGGCCTTGGGTACGCCCGGGCCCGTACTGGTCGGCAGCGGCACCGTGCCCGGCGTACTGAGGGCCGCTTGCATCGACTGCAACCACTCGGACCACGCGGCGGCGTCTGCCTGCGCTCGGCGAACGGCACGCAGCGCTCGGCCCTTCTCGACGGCCTTGTGGGCGCGTTCGAGAAGTTGATCCAGATCGAGGGGCTTGATCATGTAGTCGACCACGGCCAGGCGTAGTGCCTGCACGGCGGTCGGCACCGTCGGATAGCCGGTGATGACGATGACCGGGGTGCTCGCCGCGGCCTCGGTCCGCCCGTGGAGGATCTCGAGGTTGCGGTTGCCCGGCATGTTGATGTCCGTGATGAGCAGGTCGTACTCGTGGGCATCGAGTGCACGGGAGGCGTCCTCCCCCGTCGCCACTTGGTCGACGCGATAGCCGGCTTGCTCCAGCAGCCGAGCGATGGGACGACGGACGTCGTCGTCGTCGTCGGCCAGAAGGATCCGGCCGGCGGATGGCGCCGATTGGGAGGACTGGGAGGACAAGGGCTGCGTACCCGGCATGCGGCCGTGAGTAGCCTAGAACAGCTATGCACGGGTGTCCATGGGGGCGATTGCGCGCGGGCGGCCCGTACGCGGGCCCCACGCGATCGACGGCACCGCCGGGCGTCCCGAATCGGCCCGCTCGAAGGTGACGGCGACGGGCAGCCGTGCGGCGCGGCCGCTTGCGCCGCGGCCGTCAGTAGATCTCGACCCGGTTGCCCGCCGAAGGACGCGAAACCGCCGCCACGCGGTCGGGCATTTCCGCTTCGAGGGCGGCCGGATCGAAGGTTGCGAAATCGACGCCATCGAAGATCCGGTCGTAGGCCTTCGAGATCGTGATCTGCTCGGAGAAGTTCTCCTTGACCACGCGGACCGGTTCACCGTCTTCGAGCGTCGAGATGTCGATGGCCGCGACGGCCGTACCCGTGCTGCGCAACTCGAACGAGACCTGTTGATCCCCCTTGTTGGCGAAGCCCTTGAGGTAGACCGACGCGCCGACCACTTCGGGATCGTCCG
Source organism: Deltaproteobacteria bacterium (assembly GCA_003696955.1). GTDB lineage: Bacteria > Myxococcota_A > Polyangia > Nannocystales > Nannocystaceae > J032. Next base: position 14,080 of record RFGU01000167.1, read on the forward strand.
GCGGCGTGTGGGCCGATCCACTGGCGCCGACGACGTCGGGATCGTAGGGACCGTAGGTCATGCGCAACTCGCAGTAGAGGCCTGCCGCAACGCGCTTGCTCGCCACCACCGTGGTGTCGAGGTCGAGATCGGTGAAGTCCTCGGCGAAGTGGCCCCAAATCGCATCGAGATCGGTGTCGACCCCCTTGCACGAGGTCACGGCGACGTGGGTGACGACCGCGTAGCCGGCGGTGAGATTGACGGTCCAGCCGAGATCGTTCTCGAAGATCCGCGGGCCGTCTTCGATCCCGAGTTCGGGAAATGCACCGTCGACCGGCGTGCCGTGGTGTGCGGACAGGACCTCGAGTAGGTTCGAGTCTTCCTCGAAGGCCTCGATGGCCTCGAAGGCATCACAACCGGCAAGGGGGAGAAGCAGGGCGATGGCAGTGGAGGCGATGAAACGAAGAGAGGGCGATGCTGGCATGGGCGAGCACTTCGACGCTATCAAACCGTGCGCCACATGCAACGATGAGCCGGCATTCCACGCCGCGACCGGTCGGGCCGCCGGCCCGTCGCCGGGTCGCCCCGGGCGCACACGGGGCCGTCGTTCGTCGGAGGAGGCGGGGGCCAACGACCCTACATCGTGGTACATGCCCAATCGGGTCATGCGGCGTCGTTTCGACACACGCCTCGGCGAGTGATCGAGGCGCTCGGCCTCGGCTGGTCGCGTCTGCTACGTTGCCGAGCGTGACCGCGCTCGAGCCGCGCCGATCCCAGGTGCCGACGCCTAGATCCAAGGAAGAGCCGTCGTCACTGGTGCGCTGGGTCGATCGCGTGGGCGCCGCTCGGTCCATGGCCATCGGCTTGGGACTTGCGACCGCCGGTGTTGCGAGCGCGATCGTGGGCGTGGAGTCCCTCGTCGCGGCGGTACTCACCAGTACGGCCCTGACGGCTGGGGCGGGGCTGTTCGCGCTCGGGCTCGTGCGCGGACGGCATCGGACGGACGGGGCGAGCCGGTCCGGGCCGAGTCGCGTCGTCCTCGAGGAGCGGGCGCGCCGAATTCGCCGCATCATGCACGAAGGCGGGGGGGCATGGACCTTCGAGCTGCTGCAGGCGCGCCTCGGATGGACGGAGCGGGCCGTCGTCGAGGCCCTGATCTACATGCGCGATCGGGGAGAGCTGGTGGAGGATTTGGATCTCGATACGGGCAAGTGGGTCTACCGCCCGTCCGCAGGCGAGGTGGGGGAGGGATCCTCCACCGACATGACCTTGGACGACCGCCTGCGGAGATTGCGGGACGACGACGGGTGACGCGTCGACGAGCTCGGCCTCGCGCTGGGATGGGACGCCGGGCAGGGGGGTGGGAGGTCTGCTAGCCTTGGCCACCGCAGGATCCCCGCCATGGCCGGCCGCAAGGACAAGAACACCGCCGCACTGCTCGCGTTCGCTCTCGGCGGGTTCGGCGCCCATCGTTTCTACCTGGGCCAGCCGGGGTGGGGGCTTATCTACATCATCTTTGCCTGGACGTTCATTCCGAGTCTCGTTGCCTTCTTCGAGTTCTTGAACCTCCTGTTCATGGACCCGGAGGAGTTCGACCGCAGGTACAACGGCGGGCGGACCCTCTATGCGCCCATGGCCGTTGCGATGCTGCCGCCCGGCATTCAGCCGGGACAGGTGCCCCATCGTGACGTTGCGGATCTCGCCGAACAGATCAAGAAGCTGCACGAGCTTCGCGTGGCCGGATTGCTGACGGACGAGGAGTTCGAGCGGCAGAAGGCCAAGCTCCTCGATTCCATGTAGTCACGGCGTCGCCCGGGGCATCGATCCCATGAAGGTTCGATTGATCGAGGGCGCAGGCGTCGAAGACGTCGAGTCGTGGTACGACGTGTGGGCGGGCGATGCCTTGATCGCCCACGTGTGCATCGACGACACGAGCCGCGGTCCTGCCTTCGGCGGCATCCGCACCCGCGCATACCCGGCCCCCCGCGCCGCGCGAGAGGATGTGCGAAGGCTCGCTCGGGCCATGACGCGCAAATGTGCCCTCGCCGGTCTTTCGGCGGGCGGGGCCAAGACGGTCGTGCCATGGTCTACGGCCCACGAACGGCTCGGGCGGCGGGATGTCTTCCGCGTGCTCGGCGACGTCGTCGAGCAACTCGGCGGCCGCTACGTCTGCGGTCCCGACGTGGGCACCACCGAGGAGGACCTCGACGTCGTCCGCTCGGTCACCCGCTACGTCAATCCGGCGACGAACGACCCCGGTCGGGCGACGGCTGCGGGGGTGCGTGCGGCCATGGATGCGGCGGTGCGGTACGTCCTTGACCGGACCCGCGTCGAGGGGCTCGCCGTGGCCGTCGAGGGCCTCGGTGCGGTGGGCGGCGCACTCGCCGAGGGGCTGCTCGAGGCTGGCGCGCGCGTGATCGGTACGGACGTCGATCGACGCAAACTCGATGCATGGCGGGAGCGCGGTGTCGTTGCCTGCGATCCAGGCGATGCGTGGCGGGTAGACGCCGACGTCTACGCCCCCTGTGCCCTCGGCGGCGTGTTGCGTGACGATCGCGTGGACGCCATGGGCTGCCGGATCGTGTGCGGGTCGGCCAACAACCAGCTTGCGGCCCCCGAGGTGGCCGACGCCCTCGCCGCCCGCGGGATCGTCTTCGTTCCCGACGAGGTGACTTCGGCCGGAGCCGTCATCGAAGGCGTGCTCACGGTCCTCGAGCCAGGGATCGACCGCGCACGTGTCGACGCATGGATCGATCGGATCGGCCGAACGGTCGAGACGATGCTCGAGGCGGCGGGCCCAGGCCTTCGCACCCTTGCGGTCGTGGAGGCCATGCTCGAAGAGCGCGGCGTCAACCGATGATCATGACCTCGCGTCGCTTGCGGACGCCCCCGTCGGCGAAGCGGGAGGGCGACCAGCGCTCGAGGAGTCGATGGGACTCGCCGGTTGCGATGTAGCGGGCGACGATACGACCGACGGCCGGGCCCATCATGAAGCCATGTCCGGTGAAGCCGCACATCTGGATCACCTTGGGGTGACCGGGGGAAGGACCCACGATGGGGTCGCCGTCCGGGGAGAAATCGTAGGGCCCCGCCCACTGCCGCAACACCGACACGCCGCCGAGGCGCGGAAAGACCCGGGTGAGGGCACGCCCGATCCGTTCGAGGAAGGCGAGTGAACTCGAAAGGTCGATCTCGTCGGCTCGCGCATGGAAGTCGGGGGCGCCCATGGTGACGCCGGCGACCACCTCACCGCGGGTGCTCTGCGAGGCGTAGAGCCCGGTGGAAAGATCCACCACCAAAGGATCGAAGAAGGGCTTCAAGGGGGCCGTGGAGAGGATCTCGTGGCGGTGGGGGCGGTTGGGCAGCTCGATGCCGAGAGTCCGATTGAGGCGGTGCCCGTAGGCGCCCGTCGCCATGACCACGGTGTCGGCCTCGAGACGCTCCCCCGAGGCGAGATGCAGGTGATAGGTGGCCGTCGCCGGCTCGATGCGTTCGACCGGGGTGTGGGTGCGCACGGCCACGCCCATCGCCGTGGCCCGGGCGGCGTAGCCCCATAGGAACGGCCACGGGAAGACGACGGCATCCATGGGGTTGAACGAGGCGACGACGACCCCCGACGTATCGAGCTCGGGTACGATGTCGCGTGCCGCGTCGGCGGAGACGAGGCGTGTCGGGGCGCCGAGGCTGCGGTGCATGACCGCGTTCGCCTCGAGTTGCTCTGCCTGTGCCTCGGTGCGCGCGAGGAAGAGGTACCCGCCCTGGCGAAACCACGTGTTGATCCCAAGTTCCTGGGTCAGCCCGCGGCAGATCCGCAGGCTCTCCATCATCAACTCGACGTTGTCCGGATCGCTCCACTGCATGCGCACGCCGCCGCCGTTTCGGCCCGACGCACCCGCGGCCAGGTACGACGCTTCGATGACGGCGATTCGCAGGTAGCTCTGGCGTGCGAGGTGGTAGGCGGTCGAAAGGCCCATGATGCCGCCACCGACGATGGCGACGTCCACCTCGTTGGGCAGGGGCGTGCGGGGGCTTCCGTAGCCGCAGGTCACGGTTCGTTCGCATCGCCGCCGGCGAGGGCGGCCAGGGTGACGGGCTCGGCGGGTGGCCGTGCCGTGAAGGGGCGAAGCTCGTCGGCGGCCGCAAGGCCCCGCGCGACGAGATGGGCGGCGACGAGACCCATGCACTCCTTGCCCTGGCACGGGCCGGTGCCCAGGCCCGTGTAGCGCTTGATCTCCTCGATGGTGGTCATGCCGCAGGCGATGGCGTGCTCGACCTCTCCTACGGTCACGTCCTCGCATCGGCACATGAAGCACGGGGTCACGCAGGCCTCCCTTCGAGGGCCGCCAAGATCCGCGTGGCGGTGCGATGTCCGTCCTCGGCTGCGCGTTCCGGGTGACCCGGGCCACACAGGTCGCCGCATCCGTAGAGGGCGAAGGACAGGGGGGACGAGGTGACGAGCCGGCCGTCGGGCGCCCGCTTCGGCACGAACCCGCTGCCGTCGAACGAGGTCACGACGCCGGCCTGCCGCGCAAGCTCGTCCCGCGGGATCCGGCCCACGGCGTAGGCCGCGACGTGAGCGTCGACCCGCGCCGATCGGGTTCGCACGGCCTCGAGTTCCCGTCGCCCTTCGAGGCGTACGACGTCCTCGATGGGGATCGCGGGCACGCCGAGCCTCGCGGCGACGGCACGGCCCTCCGCACCGTCGACGATGCATACCGTTCCCTCGGGCGGCGGGCGCTCCGTCCGTCGGCAGGCCGTGGCAAGGGCCGAGGCCGACACGAGTCCGGGCAGGTCGTTGCCCGGCACGACCGGCAGCCGTGCCCTGCTGCCCGTGGCCAAGACGACGATGCGCGGGCGCACGCGGACCAGCCGCTCGGCGCGCCCTTCGGGCGCGGTACCTGCAACCACCCCTTCGGCGGGGTAGATGCCGAAGATCGAGAACCCACGGCGGAGCCACGCAGGGGCGTCCTCTGCACCGTGACGATCCCGGTCTACGCAGACGACGTCGAGGCCCGCGGCGGCCAGGTGCTCGGCGGCGGCCCGGCCCGCTGGACCTGCGCCTACGACCAGGACGTCGCAGGCGATGTCCTCAGGGGGTGGGATCGGCGCGGGATCGTCGGGCAGGGTGCCGAGTCCGGCGAGGTGCCGCGCCACCCGTTTCATCACCTCGTTCGCAGGCCGCGGTCGCACGAACATGTGGTGGTGATCGATCTCGGGCGCCCGTTCGCCGACGAGGTCCGCAGGATCGAAGCTTGCATCCCACAGGACGTTCTGCGCCGCAACCACCATGCGGGGGGCCGGCGGGGTGGTGCACGCCCGGACGTTGGGGCGGCCGTCGACCCGGCAAAGACACGTGCCACAATCCCCGCCAAGGCACGAAGGGCCGCGCGCACGCCGGTACTTGACGCTTCGAGACGTCGTGCGGACGCCGGCCCACAGCAGGGCCGTGGCTACGGAGTCGCCGGGACGAAAGGGGATCGTACGACCTTCGAAGATGAAGGTCTCGTGCGGCGGGGACTCGGACATGCCGGGGATGGCGGCACCCATATCACGCTCCCTGCCCCTCGTGCGGCGGTGCCTCTCTCGGCCCGAGCAACACCGTTCCGAGCCGCACGTGGGTGGCGCCTTCGAGGATCGCCGCCTCGAAGTCGGCGCTCGTGCCCATGGACAGCTCGACGAGTTCGACGTTGTCCATGGCGCGCTCGGTCGGACCGCGGACGAATCGGTCCCGAAGGTGGCGCAGCTCGCGAAAGTAGCCGCGTGCCTCGTCCGGGGGCGACGGCGGCGGCAGGCACATCAGTCCCCGGCACCGCAGGTGGGGCGCCTCGGCGAAGCACGCCAGAAGATCGGGCAGCGCCTCGGGCAAGACGCCGGCCTTGGTGGACTCGCGGCCGACGTTCACCTCGACGAGCACGTCCTGGAACATGCCTTCTCGCGCCGCACGGGCCTCGAGAGCTTCGACGAGGGCTGGACGATCCACCGTGTGGATCCGGTGGGCGCCCAGGACGTGGCGCACCTTGTTGCGCTGCAGTGCGCCGATGAAGTGGAACCTCAGGTCGCGCCGATGGGCGAGGGCGCTTCGATGTCGCCTCAGGTCCTGGGCGTAGTTCTCGCCGATGTCGAAGATGCCGGCGCCTACGACCGCTTCGATGCGTTCGAGGGGTTGCCGTTTGACCACGGCGACGATGCACACGTCCGGCCCCGGGCCGCGGCGAGCTACCGCACGCGCGATGCGCTCGCGGACCTGCTCGACCCGGGCGAGAACGTCCATGCTCACGACGGCATGAGTCCAAGGGCGTAGAGACGCTCGATCACCTGGGCGAGAGGAAGGCCGACCACGTTCGTGTAGGAGCCGTCGATCTTGGTGACGAAGGCGGCGGCCCGTCCCTGGATGGCATAGGCCCCGGCCTTGTCCTTCCATTCGTCCGAATCGAGGTAGGCTTCGATCTCGGCGCGTGGGGGGGAGCGCATCCACACGCGGGTGGTCTCGTGGAAGGTCTCGATGGTGGGTTCGTCGCCACCTTCACGGTGATCGGCAAAGCTTATCGCCGTCGACACGAAATGAGCCGACGCGGATCCCGTCAGCTCGAGGAGCATGCGCAGGGCGTCGTCCCGATCCCGGGGCTTGCCAAGGGGCGGTCTCTTCGGGTCGAGCCAGACGACGGTGTCGGCGGCGAGGACGACGCCACCTTCGCCACGGCTGGCCGCCACCTTTCGCGCCTTGGTCTCGGCCATGCGCCGGGCGAACGGGATCGGTGCTTCGTCGGGTCGCGGCACCTCGTCCACCTCGGCCGGGGTGACGGTGTGGGGGATCCCGACGCGGGTCAGAAGCTCGATCCGCCGCGGCGAGGTCGAGGAGAGCAGGAGCGTCGTCGACATCGGTTGCCCGTTTTTCCCGCGTACCGGCGCCGGATGCAACGGTTCTGGGAGGACGACCGTGGTATCCTTGCGCAGCGATGCCGCCCGCGTCCTTCGGCCACGCCGCGTTCGCACGCAATCGCGTGATCTCCGCGCTCGTCTTCGCCGCGTTGGCCGGAGCGGTGTGGGGGGCAGGGTTCGCCACCGGGCCGGAGCAGGGGCCCGAAGTCGTCACGTCGCGTCCGTTGCGGAGTGATGCATCGATCCTGCACGGCCTGTGGCGTCTCGAGCCCCCCGGTGCCGATGGCACGCCGGTCCACTTCTACTACTTCCATCCCGGGGGCAAGGGACTCTACCGGTACGGCGTCGTGGGGCTGACCCAGACGCGGTCGTTCGACTACGCAGTGGACGGTGACGAAGTGATCCTGCACCACCGCAAGTCCGGCAGGACGTATCGCAGCCGCGTGGAGATCGACGGTGATCGACTCGTGCTGTCGCCGGATCCCTTCGGGCAGCGTGCGCGAGCCGTGTACGTGCGCGACGAGCAGGCCAGACCGCGGGAGACCGTCGCCGGGGCGGCCGACGTGCAGGGCCGCGGCGACGTGTCGGGGCACATGTGGATCGATGTGGTCCGGCACGCCACGGGCGGCATGGCGTTCGGGTTCTACCAGTTCGGCCCGGCGCGGATCGACGGACGGGGGGTTGGCTGGTTCCACGCCGGCGATTTCGACGACTGGACCACGGAGGCGTTCACCTATCGCGTGCGCGGGGGCGAGATCGACTTCCACTTCACCGTGCGGGACGAGGTCGCCCACACTCCGTTGACCCTCGAGGAAGGGCCCGAGGGGCGCGTCGTTCGGTTCGAGCGCGACCCGCGGGACTTCTGGGCGCCGCACGCCTACGTCGATGCCGGGCCTTCCTTCGGTGTGGCGGGCGAGGGGATGCTCCTGCCTTCGGCGGTGGCGGAACGACCGGTGGAGGCGGACGATAAGCGATCCTGCCCGAAGGTCGTGTGCACGCAACGGTGAAGGGCAACGGCCGACCAGGGAACCGTGGCCACTCCCCCGCGTCAGGTCCTCCCCAATCAGGTCTTCTACGTGACCGCCCGTACCGTCACCCGCTCCATGCGCCTGCGGCCCGACCCGAACACGGTGCGCAC
>RFGU01000168.1 GCA_003696955.1 Deltaproteobacteria bacterium
GCCCACCGCCGCCGTTCCCCGAGCGCCGTGCCCCGTACGCCCACCACCCACGGTCCCAGAACCATCGGGGCGAGTCGGGGCAGCGGAAGGTGCAGCATCCCGGCACGTCCGCCGCCGCCGCTCGCCGTACGCCGCTCGCCGTCTGCCGCCGCCCGTACGCCGTCCAACATTCGCTGCATGCCGTGTCCACCCTACGCCATCCCCCCTCCCATCTCCGCTCGCCCTCCCCGGCCAGCACACCTCCGTCGACGCTCCGCCCTCCGCCGAGTGCCCTTCCGTCGGCCTCGGTGGGCACCGTCGAAGCGCGTTGGTAGCCTCCTGCCGTGCCCGTCCGCGCCCTCCTGGCGGTTCCGATCGCCTGTGCCGTGATCGGCGGTCTCGAGCTTGCGGCCCTGGCCCCGCGGCTCGGCTTCGGGCCGGCCCGGTGGGTCCACGGGGTGCTCGGCGTGGCCCTGGCCGGAACGTGGCCCGCCATCCTGCTGGGCCTCGTGGCCGTGCTCCTCGCGCGGCTCGGCCGCTCGGCGGACCGCTTCTTCGGCGCCTTCCTCCGCCCCCATTGGGCCGCCGGCTTCGCGCTCGCGTGGTTTGCGGTCGAGGCCGCGGCGCGCCTCGTCCCGTGGGCGGTCGCGGCCCTCGACGAGCACACCTTGGACTTCGCCGAGGTCAGCGTGCAGATCTGGTCCTTCACGGCCGCCTGCGTCCTCGCGGCCGTCGTGCCGGCGGGGATCTTCGTCGGCGACCGCATGGCCCGTCGGCTGTCCCCGACCCGCGCACGGTGGCTCGCCCGGATCTGCGCGGGGGCGATCGCGCTGCGGGTGCTCGACCTGGCACGGGGGCGGGCCTTCGTCCTCAAGTTCGGCGACCTGCTGGCGCCGGCGTCGATCGCGGGTGCGGCCTTCGTCGCCGCCTTGTGGCTGCCGTCCCGGATCCGGGCCACCCGCATGCGTCTGGCCGCGTGTGCCGGTGCCTTCGCCGCGCTCGTCGTCGGCGGCGTATCGGCCCACCGCAGTCCCGCGACACGGGCCGCGATGCTGCACGAAAGCCGCATCTTGCCCGACGTCGTCCGCCTCGGACTCGGATTCCTCGACGGCGACGCCGATGGCGCCCTGCCGACATGGATCGGCGGCAACGACTGCGACGACGCCGACCCGACCGTGGGCGGCCACCGCCCCGAGCTGCCGGGCAATGGCATCGACGACAACTGCCATGGAGGCGATGCGCCGCCCTGGCGCGAGGACGAACGCGGACCGCGCCCCACGGGTCCGCGTCCCCACGTCGTGCTGGTGACCATCGACGCCCTCGCGGCCCGTGCCCTCGCCGACTTCGGTGCGCCGTTCGACACCATGCCCAACCTCGAGGCCCGCGCCCGGCGGGGACGCTGGTACCTGCGGGCCTACGCCCCGGCCAACCGCACGTTCTTCTCGCTGGTCGCGATGCTCTCGGGACAACGCCCCGAGCGTCTCGTCCTGGGCCCGACGACCCAGAACGTGCGCTTCACCTTCTGGCTGCCCCACCGCATGCAGCAACTCGGCTACCGCACCGTAGCGATCGAGCCGCCGCTGCTCGGCGACCATCTGCCGTTCTCCGAGCTTCGCTTCGAGGAACTCTACGTCGGCCCGTGGGACTACGACGCGCGCAATCGTGGCGGCACGGCTCGACAGCGGGTGGACCTGGTGGACCACCTCTTCGACGACGGCCCCCCCGACCGTCCCCTCTTCCTGTGGGTCCACCTCTACGACGCCCACGCGCTGCACGAGGCCCACGAACGCTTTCCCGGCGTGGGCACCGAGAACAGCTACTTCGAGGAACTCTTCTGGATCGACCTGCAACTTGCGCGCCTGTTCTCGATCCTCGACGAACACCTTGGCGACGACAAGATCCTGATCGTGACGAGCGACCACGGCGAGACCTTCGGTGAGCGGGGCGCCTACGGACACGGACACGGCCTCCACGAACCCGAGATCCACGTGCCCTTGCTCTTCGAAGGGCCCGGCATCGCTCCGACGCGGGTCGCCGAGCCGTATCCCGTGGGCGGGATCGTTCCGGCGATCCTCGAGCGCCTCGGACAGCCCGCCGAACCGACCATGTTGTCGTATCCGTCGGTCCTCGGCCCGCCACCCGCCCTGGTCGTGGTGGAGAACCCCTTCTCCGGTGACGAGCGCCGGCTCGACGTGACCGCCATCGCCGGCGACGCCAAGTGGTACGGCTGCCGGGCGTGCGCCACCTGGGTCTACACGGACCTTTCGACCGATCCGGACGAACGCCTAGGCCTCGCAACGGAACCGCCGCCTTCGGCGGATGCCGTACGCATGGCGGCCCTCGACGTCCTCGAGCGCGCGCGGCCGGTCCGGACACCGCCGTGACCGTGCCACCGGCCGTCCGAGCCCGCGCGGCCCGGCCGGGCCATCCGCGTGCTCCGCTACGGGGTACAGCGCCCCGCGAGGATCTCGGCCACCTCCCGCCGCACCGCGCGTTCGCAGGGTGTGGCCCCGCCGCCGTCGCGCAGCGTCGGGTCCGCCCCCGCGGCGAGGAGCCGCCGGACCACGGAGGCCGCGCCGGCCTCGGCCGCAAGGTGCAGCGGCGTGTGCCCCTCCCGGTCGGCCGCGTTCGGGTCGGCTCCGCGACCGAGCAAGAGGTCGACCACGGCCAGATGCCCCTCGGCCGCCGCCCACGCGAGCGCCGTGCGCCCCTCCGGCTCGCAGGGTTCGTCGAGCCGGGCCCCCGCTTCGATCAAGCGGGCCGCGACGGAGGCATGTCCCCCCATCGCCGCCAGGTGCAACGGCGCAAAGCCCTCCCCCGTGACGCGATTGGGGTCGGCGTCGTGCACGAGCAGCGCATCGACCACGTCGCCGTGACCCGCGGCCGCGGCTTCCGCAAGGGCGGTCCGGCCCGTGCAGCCCGACGCGTCGGGCCGCGTGCCCGCCTCGATCAGGCGCCGCACCTCGTCCACGAGCCCGCCCGCCGCGGCGGCGACCAAGAGCTCTTGGGCGGCCACCTCGGCACCTGCGCGGCGCAGCCGGGCCACGACGTCGCCGTGGCCTCGACGCGCCGCCGCGAGGAGCGCCGGCGTACCGCTCGCCGTGCCGGCGTCCGGCGGCGCGCCCGCCCGCAGTGCCGCGTCCACCAGCCAAACGAGCCCACCCTCGGCCGCCGCAGCGAGCACGTCCTCGCGCCCCACGGGAGCGCCGGCGTCGACGAGCATGCGGCAGACGTCGTCCCGGCCTTCGCGCGCGGCCGCCACCAGGGGACGTACGCCCCGGCCATCTTCGGTCGTGATCCCGCATCCCGACCGCAGGAGTCGCTCCACGACCGCCCGATGGCCCGCCCGGGCGGCTTCGACGAGGGGCCGGCGCCCACGCCGGTCCGGTGCGCACGGCTCCGTGCCCGCGGCGACGGCAGCGTCGATCACCAAGCCGATCCCCCCGGCGGCGGCGGCCACGACTTCCTCGGGGCCAACGGTCGCCCCGGCCTCGATCAAGCGCGCAGCACGCCTCGCGTCGCCGGCCTCGGCGAGGCAGGCGATGACCGATCCGCGCGCCACCGCATCGCGCCGAACCGGCGGCGCCGGATCGGCCCCCACCTCGAGCAACCGGTCGACCACCGAGGCGTGTCCGAGACAGGCGGCGTCGATCAGCGGTCGGCGCCCGCCGGTGCGGCCGTTCGGGTCGGCCCCTGCGGCGAGCAACGCCCCGACCACCGCCCCGTCGCCGCGAAGGGCCGCCACCACCAGGGGCGGTTCGCCTTCGAGGGCCACCGTGCGCCCGACTTCGCCCCCGGCCGGCGTACGCTCCTCGACGTCCACCAGCCCGCAGGCGACGGGGGTGTCCACCTCGGCCCCGGCGGCAAGCGCGGCCGCGAGGGCGTCGGCGTCCCCGGCGGCCGCGGCCTCGACGACGGCGGGCGCGGGTCCTTTCCCCTTGCAATGGTGAAGCTCGAAGGTGATCGCCCGGACGGGGGGCGACGGAACGCCTGCGGCACGGCCCGACGGATCGGACGCAGCGTTCCCGACGGCGCCCGCATCGGCCTCCCCCTGCACGTGCGGGGGCCGGGCGGGCCGGGCGGTCGGCCCGCAGGCGACGAGGCCGGTCGCGACGATCCAAACGTATCGGGCACCCGGACGCATCGGGTGACGGACGCGCCCGTTCGGCCGTCTATTCGAACCACCGGAATCGCCGCCCTGCCGGCTCACGTCCCGTCCCGTACGACGGCCTCGGCCCACCGGTCGAGCACCCCGAGGTCCGCCATGAGATCCAGGCCCACGTAGCGGTTTCGGATCTGGCGGCACACCCGCAGGGTGTGGACCGCATGGTCGTCGCCGACCCCGATCGCGGCGGGCGAGGTCGGGCATCCTGCGCGCTCGAGGGCCGTCTCGATGCGCCGGGCCGGCATGGCCACGGCGGCAAGCTCCTCCCGCAGCCGCGGCCACGAGGCGGCGACCCGGCGGCGTTCTTCGGCCTGGGCCGTTCCGTGGAGTTGCTTGGCCTCGAACTGGGCGCGGATCTCGGCGACGATGGTCGGCGGCAGGTTCGGGTGGTCGTCGGAGAGGCGCTCGAAGCGCGACGGATCGAAGGGCGGCGCCGCATCGAACGACGCAGGGACGTCGGCGGCGAGCAGGCGCTCGAAGAGCCGCGCCGAGAGCACGGTGGCGATCCCCACCTGGATGCCGTGGAGGGCCCGCGGCAGCATCCCGGCGGCGAAGCGCTCCATGTCCCAGTAGTGGCTGACCAGGTGCTCGCCGCCCGAGGCCGGCGACGAGGA
>RFGU01000169.1 GCA_003696955.1 Deltaproteobacteria bacterium
ACCAGCATGCTCGGGTCCTCGCGGATCGCGCGGTCGAGGGCGTCGCGCGCGGCACCGTCGGCGATCTTGCCGAGGGCCCACGCCGCATCGCGCCGCACGAAGGCCGGTCGTGCATCGTCCTCGAGCACGGCGATCAGGGCGTCGACGGCAGCCGACTCCCGCACGTGCCCGAGGGTTCGAACCGCTTCGAGGACGACCCGGTCGTCCATGTCGTCGAGCACCTCCACCAGGGCGAGGCCCTCGGTGTTGCCCCGGATGTGGCGCAGGGCCGCGGCCGCCGCCGCGCGCACCTCTGGGGCCTCGGACGTCAGCGCCGCCTCGAGCATGGCCTTGCCCGCGGGATGGCCGATGGCACCGATGGCGGTCGCGGCCGCCGCACGCGCCTCGACGCCCAGGGCGTCCTCGTGCATGGCGATCTCGAGGGCCATCAGGGCATCGGGATGGGCGAACCTTCCGAGCACCTCCGCGGCGTTGCGGGCCCGGATCGTGTCGGTGCCGGCAAGGCGCTCGAACATGTCGTCGCGCACCTTGGTCCGAATCGCCCGCTTGGCCAGCCACCAGGCCGCAACGTCGCGAACCCTGGCGTTCTCGTGGTCGATGAGCGGCAGCACCAGGTCGATGCACGACCCGCACGGCAGTTTCTCGGCGCGTTCGATCTCTCCGACGATGCTCGAAGGATTGCCGCTGGCGATGGCCTGGGCGATGCTCGCGTAGGAGGCTCCGGTGCCCGCGAGGGCCACCTGGCCGCCGAAGGCCACGGCGGCACCGAGGACGAGGCCCGCGAGGCTACGCCGAAATCCCGTGGTGCGTCGGGTGGACGTGCGTTGGTTGGACATACCGCTTTGCTCCGGTCGAATGGTGGGTACCTCGGACATCTCGTTCACCCTCCGTAGTTCATCTGCCCTGGGGCGTTCTCGAGGCTGTAGAACTGGCCGCCGAGATCGGCCATGAGGATGAGCAGGTACTTCTCCGCGGCCGTGAGCGGCCGGTGGACGTTCGGATCGTATCCGGGCGTCTCCGGCCCCGGGTGCTGGGCGGCGTACGGCGAACCGTCCACCTTCGTCTCACCCTCGAAGGCCAGGTCGTTCGGATCGTGGCTCGGGAACAGGCGCTCGGGCCGGATGTACTTGATGAGCACCGAGTCCCGCGCCGACTGGGGCACCACGTAGGCCTGGTACGGCTGGCTCGGATCCACCGACTCCACCTCGATCCCCGGCTCGTTCATGAGACCTGCCATGAGCAACAAGGAGATGTGGCTGCGGGAGTAGGCCCCGGCCATCAACCCGTACTCGAAGTCGACGATCTCGCCGCGCAGGTCGAAGGTCCACGTGGTCTCGGATGGGTTTTCGCTCATGGTGTCGCGCACCACGACGCTGGGGTTGGCCGGCCCGGGCGTGCCGTCGTGGCACGACACGCAGCCCGCGTCGTCGAAGATCCGCTGGATCGCCATGTCCCACGGCAGGCCGGTCAGGCGCGGCGCATCGGCGTACTGCGGATCCTCGGGCCAGATGAGCTTGGCCGCCGCCGCGACGTAGTCGACGTTCTCCGGGTCCGGCATGCGCCGCATCTCGTACGGAAGCCCGAGGTTCGCAGGGCCGCGGGCGAAGGCCTCCGAAAGCCCCGGCTGCACCACCTGGGTACCGCCCCGCTCCTCGTGGCAGCCGCCGCAGAACCGCTGCTCCTTGGCGGCCGACGAGAACCAGCGATCCTCGTTGACCTGGCTCATGCCGTAGCCGTCCACGAGTTGGAGATGGATGGGCCGGTCCTCGGGGACGAACGCCGCGAAGGAACCGTCGGTCTGCCACTCCACCGGCGCCTCGCCGAGCAGGATCGCGCCGTCGGCCTCGGTCAAGCCGAAGTCCATGGGCACCCCCTCCTCCGTGGAGAAGCCCTCGATGACGCGCACGCGGTAGGTGCCGCTCGACGGCACCTCCGAAAGGGAGCTTTCGTGGACGTTTAGCGCCCCGATGAGGCTCGTCCCCTCCGGCGCATCCGTGATCGGCGAGGCCGCCACGATGGGCACGTTGCGCGGCTTGCCGATGGGCAACGGCAGGACCTCCCACATGTCCGTGTCGTTGACCAGGGGCAGTCGCCGCCCGCTCTTGGGGTCGTAGACGTAGAGCCCGAAGTCCGGCGGCCCCGCCCCTTCCCCGTAGTCCACGCCCTCCTCCGAGACGCCACCGCCCGCCACGTCCGTCTGCACCGGGCCGTTGGCCCACGAGGTCAGGACGTGGGTCAAGGCGCCGTCGGCGTCGGTGATGGGGTAGGCGTCGTAGTAGCGGCCGACCTTGTCGAAGGACGGCTCCTTGGACAGGGGTACGTCCGGAGTGAGGATCGTAGCCTGCGAATCGGCCTCGTTCTTGCCGTGGTCGATGAGGATGATGGCCCCGGCCTGGAAGGTGCGCTGCCGGGCCGTCGCGATGGCGAGGAACTGGTCGCGGTTGACCTGCCGGGGCTTGAGGTAGCTGTTGGCCACCCCGCTGCCCTCCTTGCCGAAGAACTCGGCCCCGCCGCCCATGTCGGGATTCATGACCATCAGGTTGCCCTCGTTGACGTTGGCGAGGTGATCCCAGTTGGTATGCAGGATCTTCGCCCGGTTGTCGTCGCCGAGGGAGACGAGCGTTGGCGAGACGCGGTGGGACAGGTTGCGCGGGCCGAACACGAGGCCCCCGCCCGACTTGTCGATCGTGGCGGCCTGGGCGGTCTTGCCCCGCTCGTACTCGTCCCGGAACTGCCGCACGCCCGGCGCCGGCGGCTCGTTGGTCATGAAGAAGATCTTGTCGCCCGGAATGTAGATGGGATAGACCGAGTCGTAGGGCCCCGCGTGGATGAGCGCAGGTCCTTCCTTGCCGGGCTCCTCGGGGTTCGTCCCATCGATTCGAATGCGGTAGAGGTTGTAGAACTCGTCCCCTTCGAGCCGCGCCGAGAAGACGATCTCGTCCCCGTCGAACGAGACGTCCATCGCCATGATGTCCGCCTTGGGCCAGTCCCCCGTTCCGAAGGGGGTGATCGCCTCGGGTTCGGCGCCTCCGCTGACCGACGACAATCGGTAGATGTTCGCGCTCTTCGGATCGACCGAGAACGACGTGTACTGGAACACGTCACCCACATCGAGCCGCTTGGGGCGCGCGATGAAGGCGATCTGGTCGATTCCCGCGGACGAGAGGACGGCGAGCGCCTCACCGCCGTCGGCGGCATCGTCCGCCGAACACCCGTAGGTGGGCAACAGGGAAAGACAGAAGATCCCCACCGCCATGCGGCGGAGTCGACGGGGGCGCGCGGGCGGTTCGCTGCTTCGCATGGGCGATTCCTCCATGGGTGCCTCGAAGTTCCAGCAAGATCTATGCTCGAAATTATTGTCGCAATTTCAACATGTAGGACATGTAGGTGCGCCCTGCCGGCCCCTCAGATCCGACCTCGCTGCGGGGGCTTGCGGCCCCACCTGCATCACGGCCGCCCTCCCCCGCCCGCGGTTGGACCGTCGCCCGCGACCTCCCGCGCCCGATCCACCAGGTCGCACAGGGCGGCGAATGCCTCCCGCGGGGATAGGTCGTCGACATCCAGCGCGGCAAGCTCCTCGACGAGTCGCAGCGCCTCGCCCGACGAAGGGCCCCGTTCGCCCGTGGGGACGGGCGTTGCCGCGAACAGGTCGAGTTGCGGCCCCGTCGCCGCCCCGGCTTCGAGGCGTTCGAGCAGGCGCGCCGCCCGTGCCAGCACGCGCCGGGGCAACCCGGCCAGACGCCCGACCGCGATACCGTAGCTGCGCTCGGCGGGCCCGGGCGCCAGACGATGGAGGAAGACGATGCGTCCCCCGGCCTCGTGCACGGTCACGTGCACGTTGGCGACCCCGGGCAAGCGGCCCGCCAAGTCACACAATTCGTGGTAGTGGGTCGCGAACATGGAGCGGCACCCGATCTGGTCGTGCAAGTGTTCGGCCACGGCCCACGCCAGGGCCAAGCCGTCGTAGGTGGCCGTGCCCCGTCCGAGTTCGTCGAGCAGGACGAGGCTGCGCGGTCCGGCCCCGGCCAGGATCTGGGCCGTCTCCCGCATCTCCACCATGAACGTGCTCTCCCCTCGGGCCAGGTCGTCCGAGGCGCCGACCCGCGTGAAGATGCGGTCCGTACGTCCGATGACGGCCGAACGGGCGGGCACGAAGGATCCTGCATGGGCGAGGAGCACGATGTGCGCCGTCTGCCGCATCACGGTGGACTTGCCCCCCATGTTGGGGCCCGTCACGATCCAAAGGCGCGCGCCCCGGCCGTCGGGCCCGGCCACGCCTCCGGCCCGCAGGTGAACGTCGTTGGGGACGAAGGTTCCGCGCTCGACGAGGCGCTCGACGACCGGATGCCGTCCCTCCTCGATCTCCAGCACCGGGTCGTCGACGATCTCGGGTCGGACGTACCCGTGGGCGTCGGCCACCTCCGCGAATCCGGCGAGCACGTCCACCCTGGCGATCCGGTCGGCCAGCCTGCAAAGGCGCGTCCCGGCGGCCGCCACCTTCCCCACGAGTTCGGCGATGAGCGCCCGCTCCCGTTCGAGGGCGCGGGCCTGGGCCCCGAGCACCGCGGCTTCGTGCTCGGCGAGTTCCTCGGTGACGTAACGTTCGACCGACGCGAGGGTCTGCTTGCGTACGTAGTGCGACGGCACCTTGGAAAGGTGCGCCTTCGGGACCTCGATGTAGTAACCGAACACGCGGTTGTGTTGGACCTTGAGGGACGGGATCTGCGTACGCTCGCGCTCGCGGGTCTCGATCTCGGAAAGGGCGCGGCGACTGCCGTCGCGCAGCTTGCGTTGGCGGTCGAGTTCAGGGTCGGCTCCGCTGCGGATCACGCCGCCGTCCTTGGCGGACGAAGGCGGCGCGTCCACGAGCATCCGATCGAGGCGGTCCGCGAGGTCGGCGAGCAGGTCGTCGCCGAGGTCCAGATGGCATGGAATGCACCCGTCGGTGCGCCGCTCGGCCAGTTCTCCGAGGGTCTCCGCCAGGCGCGGCACGGCGCGCAGCGAGTCGCGCAACGCCGCCAACTGGGGCGGGGTGACGGCATCGAGCCGTGCCCTGGCCGCGATCCGGGAAAGGTCCCGTACGTCCCGCAGGAGCGACCGTACGGCCTTGCGCACGCCGGGCTCGGCCACGAGGGCCTCCACCGCCTCGTGGCGCGCGGCGATCTCGGCCGGGTCGAGGGGCGGTTCGGCCAGATACGTCCGCAACAGCCGGGCGCCGCCGGGGGTGCGCGTCGCGTCCACGGCGGAGAGCAGGGTTCCTGCACGACCGCCGTCGCGGAGGTTCTGCAACACCTCGAGGTTGCGCAGGCTCGTCTCGTCGAGGACGAGGGTCCGCCCGAAATGGCTGCGGCGCAGCCGGTGCAGCAGCAACTGGCGCCCCGGCTGGGTGCGGGCCGCATAGGCCAGGGCGGAGGCCGCGGCCGTCGCTTCCTCGGAGGCGAGATCGTCCAGTCCGCTCTCGGCGGCCAGGTGCTCGATGCGGGCCACCTCCTCCGGCGATGGCGCGGGCGAATCCGTTCGGATCGCGGGTGGCTCACGCCCCGCGAACGCAGCCTCGACGAGGGGCACGAGCGACTTCGGGGTCAGGATCTCGGGCGGATCGAGTTGCACGAGCTTGGCGCGGACCAGGTCCGCGTCCTGGGTGGCCGCCACGACGAAGTCGGCCGTCGACACGTCGAGGGCGGCCAGCCCGTAGCCGTCTTCCCCCCGCGACAGCGCCACCAGGAAGTTGGGCGCGTCGTCCCGTAGGTGGTCTTCGTCGATCCGCACCCCCGGCGTCACCACCCGCACCACCTCGCGGCGCACCAGGTTCGGCCCCTTGCGCCGCCGCGCCTCCTCGGGCGTCTCCATCTGCTCGCAGATCGCCACCTTGAACCCGCGCTCCACCAACGTCTTGAGGTAGCCCCCGATGCTGTGATGGGGCACGCCTGCCATGGGGACGGGATCGGGGGCGGTCCGGTCGCGGGTCGTCAGGGTGATCCCGAGGACCGGCGCGATCCGGACCGCGTCCTCGAAGAACGTCTCGTAGAAGTCCCCCATGCGGAACAGCACCACGGCGTCGGGATGCGCGGCCTTGGCCGCGAGGTACTGCCGCATCACGGGGGTGTCGGCCGAGTTCTTCGCCCCGGGCACGGCGGCGTTTTAGCAGGCCCGCCGCAGCGCGAAAAACGCGACTACTTGCGCACGACGTACGCGATGATGTGTTCGGCGCGCTCGAACTCGGCCTTGGCGGCCAGGGCTTCGTCCCAGGAGTCGAAGCTGCCGAGTCGGACGCGATGCCAGATCCGCCCCCGCACCTCCTTCGTCTCGATCCGCACGTCGTGTCCGCGCCTGCGCAGCTTGTCGGCGAACGCCTCGGCCTCGGCCTTGCGGGCGAAGGCCTTCATCTGCAGGGTGAACTTGCGCTCGGCGGTGGCGGGTTTGGCGGGCGCGGGCTTCGCGGCGGGCTTGGCCGACGGATGGGTTGCGGAGGCAGCGGTTGCCTCGGGGGCCTCGGCGGGAGGCGTCGGGGCCGTTCCCTCGGCTTCCTCCTCCTTCTTCCCGGCCGCGGCCACCTCCTCGGGCGTCCGCGTCTTCGGCAGGGCCGGCAAGGCCGAGGCGGCGAGCCCTTCCTTGAACGTCATGGGCAGGGGCTCGGTGGAGGTTCCGAGTTCGTCGAGATCGGCGAGGGGATCGTCCTCCGCGGCCGCAAGGGGCCCCTGCGGCCCCATGTCCATCCGCTTGCCCACCATCACGCCGAGGGCGAACACGAAGCAACCGACGACGGACATGCCGAAGAAGAGGAAGAAGATCTGGCGGTTGTCGAGGCGAAGCTCGACCCGGTCCTTCCATTTGTGCAGTTCACGCATGGTCGTCTCCTGGAGGGCGTCTGTCCCTACGGGTACGTGCGCGCGGCGCAAGACCCAAGAAATCGACGATTTTGCCCACCTCGCCGGCCGGCACCGGGCCGTCTGCGGGCGAGGTGTCCCAGCGGGATTCAAGTCGTCCCGCCTCGGGACGATGGGGCGAACGGACACAGGACCATGCAGATCGTCCCCCTCCCCGCCACCGAACCCATGTTCGCGGACATCCGCGGCGACCTTCCCGAGCGACGGGCCACGGGTCCGCCCGTCTTCGTCATCGCCAACCGCCGCGACGACGGCGTCGTCACCCTTCCGGCCGCCGTGGAGGTCGTGCGACGGACGGCACCGGGGCGGCGCGGACACGACGCCGCCCACGTCGGACGCCACGTCGACGACTACGTCTGAAGGCGAAGGAGCCGCCCCGGTGGGCCGAGCGGGCCCCCGGGGCGGCCGGCACGCTACTGGACGATCCGCAGATGGGCCTGGGGCGTGCGCAGTGGCGGGAAGCTGCGCGGCTTCGGACGCGCACCGTCGGGCGAGGTCCCGCGCCGTACGATCTCCGTCGTCGGGGGATAGAACAGGTTGGTCGTCTCCCTCCGGACCTCCCGATCCCCGTCCAGGAAGATGCGGCGGCGCACCAACCGATAGCCCCGGCGGCCGCGTTGGACCACGACCTCGGCACCCGTGGCGAGGGACTCGTCGTCTCGAACCCTTCGCTCGTAGGGCAGTTCCTCCACGAGCTCCCGTTCGAACGCGATGCGATAGGGCCGCTCGGGCCCCAAGATCTCCGCCCGGACGGTGCCATCGGCCACCTTCATGTGGAACACCACCGGGAAGTCGAAGCCGTTGCGCAGACGCAGGTCCACGTCCGGGTAGACCACCGTCGAGTCGAGGCCCATGTCGACGTAGCTGCTCGGGCGCGAGTGGGGGCGCGCGCGTTCGATCTCGAGGCCCGCGAAGAACGCGGCGCCGAAGAGGGTGCTCGACACCTGGCAGATCCCGCCGCCGAGCACGTCCACGAGTTCTCCGGCGGTGATCCCGGGAGCGTAGCGATAGCCGTTCTCCGCCGTCCTCGGCCCGACGACCTCGTTGAAGGAGAACGTCTCGCCGGGTCGGAGCACGAAGCCGTCCACGGCCACGGCTCCCACCTCGAGGTTGTGGGCCCGGTCGCGGTCGGCCGGCGCCATGCTGTAGTGCGTCTCGAAGCTCGCGAGCAAGACGGACACGTCGAGCCCCTCGAGGTCCGTGGCCTCGCTGCCTTCCGGCGGCGGCCGCTCGATCACCGGGACCTCCACGCGCCGCGCGCCCCGGGCGAGGGCCGTGGAGAGCGGGCCGAGCACGTCGGCGGGCACGAGTGCAACGCCGGGCTCGGCGGGCAGGACCCGGCGCCCGTCGAGGTCGAGGCGCGCCGGCCGGCCGGGCCGGGCCACGCGGTCCGCCAGGCCACGCCCCCATGCGAGGGCGACCTCGAGGTCGAGTTGCAGGGGCAGCGGAACGCTCACCTCGCCCCGTGATGCGGCCGCTCGGATCGCCAGGTCCGCAAGGGGATCGCCCGTCCGGCCGATGCGGGCCTGGATCCGACGGATGGCCTCCGGGTCCACGCGGGCGCCCACGTCACGCAGCGAGACCGTCTCCCGCCGCGTCCCCGCCGAAACCTCGAGGGGCTGGTCCGCGACGGACGCCGTCAACACGTCGACGGGCAAGGATGCGTCCACCCCGTCGACGCGCAGGCCGGGGATCGGCTCGTCGGCGGACAGATACCCCCGGTAGGCCGCCGCCACGGCGACGACGCCGACCGCAAGCCCCGCAACCATCCCGGCCGTCTCCAGCCGTCGCGTTGCGCGCAACGCGCAAACGCCTACCGTGGCCGCGATCGCGCGCATGGGGGACGGGCCGTCCACGCCCCCACGTTACGCATGGCCGCCCTTGCGACCAAGAAATCCACGGTGCGGGCACGAACCGGCGCGATGGGGTATGGGATCGTCGTGAGCGACCCCGTCCCGGATGCCCCCCCGCCCGGCGTCGGTCCGCGTAGGCGCACCTCCCCCCTGTGGGCCAAGCTGTGGGCGCTCGTCGTCACGACGAACCTCGCCGGATTCCTCGTGGCGATCTGGACGGCCCGCATCATCCGCCACCAGGAGCCGTCCCCGACCACGGAACAGGCGCTGCTCGCCCTCTATTACGGGACCATGTTGCTCGTCGCCGTGATCGAAGCGTTCCTCGTGGACGAGATCGTCTTCCGCGGCGCCTTTCGCAAGACCCATCTGCAGGGCCGGACGCCCCGCTACGCCCGCAACGACGAGGACGTCGAGGAGATTGCGACCACACTCCAGCGCAGCACGGTGAGCTTTCCCTTCACGGTGCTGCTGTGCCTTGGCCTTTCGTATCTCGTCTTCAACCTGGCCAATCGCGACTTCGACACCTACTACCGCCGGGTCGGCAAGTACGCGTCGGTGCTTCGCACCACCGATCCCGAACGGCTCGAAGCCCGGCTCGACGCCATCGCCGAGCTTTCCATCCGACGGGAGCCGGAGGTCGTCCCCCTGCTCGTGCGGCAGCTCGAACGCGGCGGCACCGAAGCCGCCTGGGCGGCATGGGCCCTCGGTCGTTTCGGCGACCTTCCGCGGCCCTCCCAGCTCTTCCCGCCCCTCGTGGCCGCCGCCCGCAAGGGCGACCCCGTGCTGCACAGGGAGGCGGTCATCGCCCTCGGGCGCCTGCAGCACCGCGCCATCGCCCCCGAACTGCAACGTCTGGTCCGCGAGGACCTCGACCGCGACGGGCGGGTGGATCTGCGCCTGCTCTACGGGCTCGGGGCCGTGCAGGTCACGTCGTCGATCCCCGTGCTCACCGAGGTCCTGCATCGCGGCGACGAGCCGTCCCAGCGGGTCGCGGCCTGGGCCCTCGCCCAGCACCGCGACCAACGGGGTGGCCGCCAAGTCGTGGACATCCTGCACGAACGGATCCTGTCGGCGACGCTGCCGGTGCGTTGCGCCATCGTCCACGCCCTGGGGATCCTGGCCGACGAACGCTCGAACCTGGTGCTGATGGAGGCCTACGACCGGGCGACGCCGGAGGAACGGGTGGAGATGTGCGAGCACCAGCGCATCGCGATGCGACCCGACGGCAAGGCCGACGAGATCGTGATCTTGATGCCACGTGACATCTTCGGCTTCAAGATCATCCAATCCATGGCGCAGATGCGGGCGACGACGCCCGAGATCCGGGCCAAGGTGGAACCTTGGCTCGAGGCCCGACGCACGGACCCGACCGCGACGCCGGCCATCCGGGAAGCCGCCCGAAGCCTGCTCGAGGGCATCCGCTCCGGGCGGGACGACAGCCGCCTGCGGTCGGCGGCCGAGGTGTTCGAGCCCGGGGGCTGAGGCCGTCGAGAGGCGCGTTTGCCGAGCCCGGCCGCGCCTCATCTGATATGTTTCGCCCGGCATGCTGGAGATTGCGCCCGGTACGGAGATCGCGCTCGGCACGGTGGCGTCCTCCGTTTCCTTCGCGGCGCCCCTCGCTCGCGTACGCCGGCAGGTGGCGACGGGGCCCCACTGCGCGTGGGTCCTCGCCGATGCCGGTGGGACCCCACTGCTCCTTTCCATCCTCGACCCGCGATGGGTGGCCACGCCCGGCGTCTTCACCGACATCGAGGCCGCCGTGGCGCGCGCGCGCACCGTCACCCACAAGAACCTCCTGGTCTGTCACGGGGTCGTGCCGTGGGAACGAACCCACGCCGTCGTTTGGGACGATCCTGGGGGAAAGCCGCTCCGGGATCACCTCGCCCGCATGCTCGGCGCCGGGAGGGCCATGGACGCGGCACGGGTCCAAACCATCGCGGCCCATGCGAGCCGGGCGATCGGCGCCCTCCACCGCGTGATGCCCCACGGATTCGTGTCGCTCGACACCATCCACGTGGGCAAGGGCGGACGCATCTTCGTCGGCGAGGCGGGCGTAGGTGCCGTCGTGCCGCGCGCTCCGGACTATGGAAGGTTCCATCTGGCGGGACTCGTCCCCGTGCCCCCCGAATGCCGCGAAGGACGGCGCTGGGACGTACGCAGCGACGTCTACGCCCTGGCGGCGTGCTGTTTCGAGCTGCTCACGGGGCAGGCGCCCCCGAGCGACGGCCGACCACCGTTCGCCACCGTCGACGTGCCGATCCCCGATCATCTGATCGCGGCCCTCTCCCGCGCCCTCTCACCGGACCCGAACGCCCGATTCGAATCGATGCGCGCCTTCCGGGCGGCCGTGCGCGGTGCCCCCGCGCCCGAGCAGCCGCGTGGTTCGGATCCCGCATCCGCCGGCGGACGACCGGCGGCGGACGCGTCTCGGCCGATCGCCGCGGTAGCCGGTGGCACCGCCGCCCATCCCCGCACGCCCACGCTCCAACCCTTCGGCGAAGGCGCGCCGTCGGGCATGGGCGCGACGTCTGCCGATGCA
>RFGU01000170.1 GCA_003696955.1 Deltaproteobacteria bacterium
CTGCTCGCCCCCCTCCCGGCCACCCCCGTCGTCAACTCGATCCACCACCAGGCCATCGACCGCATCGCGCCGGCCCTGCGGGCCGTGGCGTGGGCCGAGGACGGGATCGTCGAAGCCGTCGAACCCGTCGAGGACCGCGGGTTCGTCGTCGGCGTGCAGTGGCACCCGGAGTGGATGCCGCCGCGGCCCCACGAGCCCGATCTGGTGGCCGCGGCCCCGCTCTTCGAGGCCTTCGTCGCGGCGGCCGGGGCCTACGCGGAACGGTGAGCCCCGCGGCCGTCTGCTACGTTTCGGTCCGTGCTTCGCCACCTGCTCGTGGTCGCGATCCCCGACGACCTGGCGGGCCGGGCCACCCAGTGGGTCGCCCGCATCGTCGCGGTCCTCCTGCTCATCGGGACGGTCCTCGGTCGGATGCCCGACCCGTGGGTGGCGGCGGCCTTCGGCTCGGAGTGGATCGTACGGGCGGTCCTGGCGGCCGTCTCCCTTTGGGTGGCGGATGCGATCGGCACGATCCTGGCGTCGCGGCTGCCGACGGCCCCCTACGTCGTAGGGCGCCGGCTCGCCCTGCCCACCTGGGGCCTGCCCCGCCACGTCTCCACCAGGGCGCTCGAAAGCGTTCGCATCGAACGTCGCCCCGACCCGTGGGGCGAGACCATCGTCGTCCGCCTCGCGGACGGCACGGACCACGACCTCTGCCCGTTGCGATGGGATCGGGCGGACCGCCTCTTCGTGAAGCTACGCAAGGCGACGAGCCGCCGCCGCGATCTGGCCGCCACGATCGATCGCATCCGCTCCCAGCGAACGCGCAGCGGGCGAGCGCGGCCCCGCGCACGCCCGTAGGCCGAACCGCCCCTGGTCAGCGGGTCTCGGGCGTCCCCGCCTTCAGGTGCCGATCGAGCCAACCGAGCACCTCCTCGTGCCAGCGCACGGCGTTCTTGGGTTTGAGGACCCAGTGGTTCTCGTCCGGAAAATGCACGAACCGCGCCTCGATGCCCCGACGTACGAGGGCCGTGAACGCCGCAAGCCCCTGCTCGATGGGTACCCGGTAGTCGCGGGAGCCGTGGATGACGAGCATGGGGGTCTTCCACCGGTCGACGAAACGCACGGGGTTGTGCTTCTCGTGCTGCTTGGGATTGGCGAAGTAGGGGCCCTTCTGCTCCCACTCGGGAAACCATAATTCCTCCGTCGAGTAGTACATGCTGCGCATGTCGAACACCCCGTCGTGGTTGACGAGGCAGCGGAATCGGTCCGGCCAGTTTCCGGCGATCCAGTTCATCATGAAGCCGCCATAGCTGGCTCCAAGGGCACAGACCCGCTTCCCGTCCACGAAGGGATAGGTCTTCTCGACGTAGGCGAGGCCCTTCTTCAGATCCTCGAGGGGTTTGCCGCCCCAGTCGGCACGAATCGCGTCCGTGAACGCCTGGCCGTACCCCGTCGATCCGTGGAAGTCGATCATGACGGCGACGTATCCCGCCCCCGCATAGACCTGGGGATTCCAACGGTAGTGGAAGTTGTTGCCGAAGGATCCCTGTGGTCCGCCGTGGACGAGGAAGGCCAGGGGATAGCGTTTACCCGCATCGAAATCGGCGGGCCGGACGATGTAGCCGTGGACCGTGTCACCGCGCGCGCCCCGGAAGGTGAACTGCTCGAAGCCTCCCATCTTCACGTTGGCGAGCCGGTCGTCGTTCAAGTGGGTCCATGGCTCGGGCGGCGTCTTCGGCTCGGCGCCCATCGGCAGGGCGAACAACTCGCTCGGATGGGCGAGGTCGTTCTTGGTGAAGACGAGCCTGTCGCCGAGCACGCCGAGGCTCCCCACGGTGCCGTCGGCCCACAGTTCGGTGACCTTGCCGTCGGCCACGTCGATCCGGAACAAGCCCACCTGACCGAGGTGCTGGGCCGTGGCGTAGATCGCCTTGCCGTCGGGAGCGAAGACGAATTCCCGCACCGAGCGGTCCCACGCGTCGGTCAGGGTCCGCGTCTCCTTGCGTTCGAGGTCGTGAAGCACCAGCCGAAAGCGGTCGGCCTCGTACCCCGGGCGCGCCATGGCCAGGTAGGCGAGTTGTTTGCCGTCCGGCGAGAAGACCGGGTGGGTGTCCCATGCGGGATTGTTCGTAATGCGCACCGGCGAGCCGCCGTCCAGGGACACCTCGTAGAGATCGAAGTTCGTCGACCACGCCTCCTCGCGCCCGGCGACCCGCGCCGCGAAGACGACCCTGTCCCCGGAGGGGGCGACCGCGATCTCCTCGAACCCGCCGAAGGGCTTCGAGGGCACGTCGGCGTCCAGGGCCCCCGACAGATCGACGACGCTTCCGTCCCCCTCGGGAACGAACAAGAGATGGCTGCGCCGACCGTCCTTCCAGGTGTCCCAGTGGCGTACGAACAGCCCCTCGTACGCGGTGGCGGAGTCCTTGGTGGCCTTTTCGTCGAGCCGCGCCTTCGTGCAGGCCAGATTGCACTCGGCAAAGAGATCCGCTGCCACCAAGAATCCCTTGTCCTGCACGACGGCGAGGCCGGAGACGGCAAGGGGGAGCGTCCGCACCGTCTTGGTGGTCTTCGATGCAAGATCGAGTGCCCGGATCTCCCCGCCGGCCTCGCCCGCAACGAGGTGATAGAGCGTCTTTCCGTCGGCCGAGAACGCCGGTGCGTACTCGTCGTCCACGGTTCGCGTGAGGCGGACCGTCTCCTTCCGTCCCACGTCGAACACGTACAGGTCGCTCCGCAGCCGATTGGCCTCGAGGTCGACCACGCGCACGACGAACGCCACCTTGTGCCCGTCCGGCGATGGGACCACTTCGCCGATCCGTCGCATGTCCAGCAGATCGAGGACCGAGAAACCGTGGGGTTCGTCGGAAGCGAGCCGCGGCGGATCGACGACCACGCCGTTCGCGCCCTCCGCACCATGCCTCGCCGCTGCTTCGGCAGCGGGGGGTTCTGCGGTCGTCGCACCGTGGTGGGCACAGCCCGAAGCCAAGAGCACGAGGATCGAACCGGCAGTCGAAACGAGCGGGATTGGGCGCATGGCCGGAGCCTACTGAAGGCGGACGCGCGGCGAAACCTCGTCGCTGCCGGCGGGCCGGCGGCCGCGGGACCGGCGTCGTCGCCGACTGGGCACCACGGAGCATCGTGCCATACGATCCTTCTGCGCCGTCCAGGTCCGGTCGGCGACCGCAGCATGCGCCGTAAACCTCATCGTCCACCCCGACCACACGGCGGGGAGACGGCCGGCGGGATCGCCCCACGCTGGCGCTCCGGCGCGTTCTGGTTCGCCGCGGCCGGCCTCGTCACCGCCGCCCACACCGTGTATCCCATTGCGGGGGGCAACCACAACACCTACCTGTTGCGCGGACTGGCCGCAGCAGGCTACGGCCACTTGCGCGAGGACTGGCTCGTACGCACGCCCGATCCAACCCCGATCTTCAGCGCCCTCGTTGCCGCTGCATGGTCCGCCACCGGTCGTTTCGGACTCATCGCGATGGGCGTATCCGCGGCGGCCGTCTACCTGTGGGCCCTCTATCGCCTCGCGTGCCCGCAGTCGTCGTCCCGACCTCGCTCGGCGCAGGCGTGGTCGTGCGTCCTGCTGCTCGGTCTGCTGCACGCGAGATTGGTGCGTGGGGTCTTCGCGGCCGCGGGCATCCCATGGATTCGTGCGCTGACGTCGGGCGTGGCGGAACAGGCACTCCTCGCGCACGCACTCCAACCGGCCTTGTTCGGCGTACTCCTCGTGGCGGCCCTGGTGCATCTGCGGGATGGTCGGCATCGTACCGGGATGCTCCACGCCGTCGGCGCCGCGACGGTCCATCCCACCTATCTGTGGGCGTCGGCGAGTCTGGCCGGCGCAGGCCTCCTGCTCGAAGCGCGTCGGCGCGGCATACGTCGCGCCCTGGTGACCGCGACCATCGGCCTGATCACCGTCACCCCCATCGTCGTCTACGTCGTCGCGAACTTCGTCGACACGGACCCCGCCACGGCCGAGACGGCGGCACGCATACTCGCCCGCGAGCGCATCCCCCATCACGCGCTCCCCTCGCGGTGGTTCGGGGCCGTCGCCGTGGTGCAGGTCGGACTCGTCGTCCTCGCCACCGCCATCGTCCGGGATCGTGCGACGAAGACGTTGTTCGGCGTGCCGATGGTGCTCGCGGTCGTCGTTTCGTCGATCGTCGCGGTGACGGGAAGCAATCGCCTTGCCCTCGTGTTCCCGTGGCGCTCGAGCACGGTGCTCGTCCCCGCCGCGACCGCGTGTCTGATCGGCACGATCGTTCGTGTCACGTTCGAACGGGCCCCCTCGTTGGCCAGGCACATGCTCCGCGTACTGTGGCTGGCGTTCTTGGCCTCCGTCGTCTACGGCGCCACCGCCATGGGGCGGCCCGCCCATTGGGCCGACGACGATGCGGAGGCCGTGTACGCCCACGCCCGGGCGAGTGCCACGGCCGGCCAACTGTGGTGGATCCCGGAGCATTTCGAACGTTTTCGGTTGGCCACGGGCCTTCCGGCATGGGTCGACCGCAAGTCCCATCCCTACGATCCGGAAAGCGTCCTCGAGTGGAGACGCCGGATCGAGGCAACCCGACGCCTCGCACGGGGCACTGCCGATTGTGCCGAGATCCGCGACATCGTGCGGCGCTCGGGCATCACCCACGTCGTGACGTCCGTCCGGTCGCGTTCTACACGACGCTGCCTCGTCGGCCGTTCGACCTTCACCGGTCCCCGCTACGTGGTCCGACGGGTCGGTCCTCCGCGATAGCCGCCGGCCCCGACGAGCCGACGTTTCTGCATCCCGCGCTTCGCACGGCCTCGCGCACATCGTCGATCCCGCGACCTTCGGCAGGGCGTTCGGACGCGCCGTGGCCCGTCCTTCGTGCCAGCTCACGCAGGCGAAGGGACGGTCCGAAAGGCCGGGCCCACGGTCGAACCCGCGCCCTGCGAGCGGGCGGTCCTCGGGCCCGCGGCGCAGCCACGACGGACGTCCCGGCCTTCGCGGATCCTTCGCCCCCTCAGCGGGCCTCGAAGGCGCCGAGGTCCGGTGCGCCGTCGTCGGGCCGATTCTCGCCTCCCTGGTGGACCACGTACTGTCGCGTGACCGGATAGGCAGCCGTGGCGGCAGGAAGTGGACCCGCCGCGTCGCGGCACGCGCTGTCCGGCGCGAGGCGGAAGTCCTGGCCCGCCCCGTCCACGAATCCGGGATCGGTGCCCTCGAGGTTGCCCGCGTCCATGACCGAGCCGGTGAGGGTGTCGTGACTCGGCACCCATCCCTGGGGCAACCAATTGTCGGTGAGGACCGCCGTGCCCGTGCCGGTGGTGATGCCCAAGCGATCGCCGCCGGCCGTCACGAACACGATGTTGTCGTTTGCCTCGATGCGCTCGACCTCCGTGGAAAGGCGCACCAAGGTGGTGTTGCCGCTACGGGTCGAGACCACCGTATTGAAGTAGAAGTAGAGGGTGCCGGCGCGGTAGAGGCTCGTGTCTCCGCCATCCCCGCCGTAGTGGACGATCTGGCTGTTGCCCTCCCCGTCCCCCTCCACCAGGACGTTGCCATACACGAAGGTCTCGCCATAGGCCGGGTCGGCCGCGATGTCGGCGTCGTCCGTCTCCACGAGATCGAGTTGGCGGTTGCCGTCCTCGATCCAGTTGTAGCGAATCACCGTCCCCGACGACCGGTCCTTGAGGTTGTTTCCGGCACACCCGTCGCACAGCGGACCGTAGTGGTTGTACTCGAACACGATCCCCCGGCTCTCCGTATAGCTGTTGTGCTCGTAGATGCTGCCGGGGTTGCCGTTGTCGTGGATCCAGTTGCCCACGATGCGCAGGTTGGTCGAACCCGACCCTGCAAAGAGGCCGTTGCCGGCGCGGTGGAGTTCGTTGCCCGCAATCGTGACGTTGCGTCCCTGCTCGACGTGGATCGCCGCCGCATTGTCGGCGTAGGTCTGCATGCTCCCGGCGTCGTCGGTGAACGACAGTCCGGGGCGGGCATCGCGGATCTCGAGGCACGCCACCACGATGTGGGCCGGATCGTCGCTCGCCGGCGTGCTCGCCCCTCCAATCTTGACGATGGACCGGGGTTCGTTCCAGTAGTCGAGTTCCGGGCGCGTGGTGGCCCCGTCGCCCGAGATCACGGGCAAGGTTCCGCCGTCGGCCACGCCGAGCACCACGATCGGGGCCTCCTCGGTGCCCGTACCGGCGATCACCCACTTGTCCCGGTATGGTTCGGGACGGGGGAAGATCTTGACCAAGGTGCCCGCGGTGAGACTCTCCCACGGCACGTCGGACGGCGTGGCAAGGGGCTTGCCCGGTCCGACCTCGTAGACCGTCGCGAAATCTCCGTCCTTCCACGGCGGATCGTCGCACAGGAAGGTGGGCCCGCCGCCTCCGCCACCGGTCGTGCCCCCGTCCGTCGTGCCCCCGACCGTTGTGCCGTCCCCGGTGGTGCCCGACCCCGTGCCCGGTGCCGTCGTCGAACCGCTGCCGCCCACCGAGTCCGTACCGACCGTCGTGCTCGACGCCCCCGACGTGGGCCCGGTGGAGGCCTGTGTCGTGCCACCGGCACCGCCGCCGTCGTCGGCACCACAGGCGACCAGGACGAGGGCGAGGAGCGGGAAACGAACGGAGCGGGCGGGGAAGGTCACGCACCGACGATATCATTCGGGTGCGTGGCCCGATCGCCGGGACGCCGGCGCGTTCACAGCAAGCCGGGCTGTCCCGGAACGTCGAGGCCGAGGTGCTCCGCGGCCCGCGGCGTCGCCCGGCGGCCGCGGGGCGTCCGCACCAGGAAGCCGCGCTGCAGCAAGAAGGGCTCGTAGACGTCCTCGAGGGTGTCCCGGGGCATGCTCAAGGTGGCCGCAATGGCGTCGATCCCCACGGGGCCGCCGCCGAATTGCTCCAGGATGCACCGCAGGATCCGGCGGTCGGCCTCGTCGAGTCCGGCCCGATCGATCCCGAGGGCCGAAAGGCCCCGGTCGGCCGCCGGCCGGTCGATCCGGACGCCCTCGTCCACCTGCACGAAGTCCCGGATCCGCCGGACCAGGTTGTTGGTCACCCGGGGCGTGCCGCGACTGCGTCGTCCGATCTCCAAGGCACCCTCGTCGGTCGCGGGGCACCCGAGCCGCTCGGCGGTCCGGGCCGCCACCTCGGCGAGTTCCTCGTCCCGGTAGAAGGTCAGTTCCTCGACGATGGGAAAGCGCTCCCGCAGCGGGGCGGTGAGCAGGGCGGTGCGCGTGGTGGCCGCCACCAAGGTGAAGCGCGGCAGGGCGAACTGCATGGTCCGCGCGCGACTGCCCTCCCCCACCGGAAGGTCGATGCGCCCGTCCTCCATGGCGGCGTAGAGGCTCTCCTCGACGGTCGGCGACAGGCGATGGATCTCGTCGATGAAGAGCACGTCCCCCTCTCCGAGCCCGGTCAGCAGCCCCGCGAGCATCCCCTTGTGCTCGATGGCCGGCCCGGAGGTCTCGTGGATCGCAACGCCCATCTCGGCCGCCAGGATCCTTGCCAGGGTCGTCTTGCCCAGCCCGGGCGGACCGTGCAGCAGCACGTGGTCGAGGGCATCGCCCCGGCGCAAGGCCGCCTCCACGTAGACCGAAAGGCGCCCCTTGAGTTCCTCCTGCCCCACGAAGTCGCGCAGCCGCCCGGGGCGCAGCCCGAGCACGTCGGCCGTGACGGACTCGGACGGGTCGTCCGGGGCGATCACGCGCCCGCCGGCGCCTTCGCGATCCACGTGGGGCTTGCGGGCCATCGGCGAGCCTACTCCCACTCGATGGTCGCAGGTGGCTTGCTCGAGATGTCGTACACCACACGGTTGACGCCCCGCACCTCGCCGATGATGCGACCTGCGATCCGTCCGAGCACGTCGTAGGGGAGATGGGCCCAGTCGGCGGTCATGGCGTCCTGGCTCTCGACGGCGCGCACCGCCACCGCGTTCTCGTAGGTGCGCCCGTCGCCCATGACTCCCACCGTGCGCACGGGCAAGAGCACCGCGAACGCCTGCCACAGATCGCGGTAGAGCCCCGCCTTGCGGATCTCCTCGATCACGATGGCGTCGGCCTCGCGCAGCACCTCGCACCGTTCGCGGGTGACCTCGCCGAGGATCCGGACGGCCAGGCCCGGTCCCGGGAACGGGTGCCGGTGGACCATCTCCTCGGGCAGGCCGAGTTCGATCCCGAGCCTGCGCACCTCGTCCTTGAACAGCTCCCGCAACGGCTCGACGACCTCCATCCGCATGTGCTCGGGCAACCCGCCGACGTTGTGGTGCGTCTTGATCGTCGCGGACGGCCCCTTGTAGGAGACGCTCTCGATGACGTCGGGATACAGCGTGCCCTGCACCAGGTAGTCGGCTCCACCGATCTTCGTCGCCTCCGCCTCGAACACCTCGATGAACGTGGCGCCGATGCGCTTGCGCTTCTGCTCGGGGTCGGTGACGCCCCGGAGGGCCTCGAGGAAGCGCTCGCCCGCATCCACCACCCGCAGCGGATTGTGAAGCCTGCCTTCGAACATGGCGGCCACCTGTTCGCGCTCGCCCTTTCGCAAGAGGCCATTGTCCACGAAGATGCAGTGCAGGCGGTCGCCGATGGCCTTCTCGACGATGAGGGCCGCGACCGACGAATCGACCCCGCCGGAAAGGCCGCACACCACCTGGCCCTGCGCTCCGACCTGGGCGCGTACGGCCGCGACGGCCTCGTCCACGAACGACGACATGCTCCAATCACGGTGGAACCCGGCCATGTCGAGGAACGCGGCCAGGACCTCGACGCCGCGTGGTGTATGGCTGACCTCCGGGTGGAATTGCACGGCCCAGATCCTGCGCTCGGGGTTGGCGACCGCCGCGTACTCGCACCGGGAGGTGCTCGCCACCTTGGAGAACCCCGGCGGAAGCTCCGCCACCTTGTCCCCGTGGCTCATCCACACCACCTCGGGCCGGCCGACCTCGAACGGGCTGCACGGGCCGGTGGCGGACAGGACGCTCAGCTCGGCACGCCCATACTCGCGCTCGGTCGCGGGGACCACCTTGCCGCCGAGGGCCTCGACCAACACGTACATGCCGTAGCAGATCCCGAGCATGGGCACGCCGAGTTCGAAGACGGCCGGGTCGGGTCGCGGCGCCCCCTCCTCGTAGATGGAGGACGGACCGCCGCTGAAGACGACGGCGCGGGGCGCGAGGGCGCGGATCTCGTCGAGCGACGCCGTGCACGGCAGGATCTGGGCGTAGACACCGAGTTCCCGGATGCGCCGGGCGATGAGCTGTGTGACCTGGGATCCGAAGTCGAGGACCAACAGGGTC
>RFGU01000171.1 GCA_003696955.1 Deltaproteobacteria bacterium
ACGCTGCACCTCGAATGCCGCATCCCCTTGGGAGTTGCGGTGCGGGCGGGCGGCGAACGGCCGACGGCCCCGGACGCTGCGCCCTCCACGGCGTCGATGCGCCGTGGTGGCTCGGGGACCGTGGGTGGCGGGCGGCGGAGGCCTTGCGGGCGTGGCCGCAGGCGGGGCGACCAACAGGCGTACTCGCCGGGACGTTCATCCCGCCGAGGGCACGTCCGTGAGGTGGCGACCGACAGGACCCGCGGTACCTGCATCGTCGCGTCCCGGACGTTGCGTCCCGGCTGGTGCCGCGTTCCGGTGGACGGCGGTCGGGGGGCGGCGGACGGCGCGCGGCACACGGTGGACGGCACTCGGCGGACGGCACTCGGCGGACGGCGGACGGGGAACGTCGGGCGGCGAATCGGGGCCGTGTTCCAGGACATGGGGCAAGCCTGGTACCGTTGGCCCATGTCGCCGCGCCGCCGATCCACGTGGCTTGGGCCGTTGCTCGCCTCGATGTGGGCCCTCGCATGCGGCTCGCCTGGCTCGGCGGAACCATGCGACGGGCGGTGCGGTCCGGGCACGGTGTGCGACGGTGAAGTCTGCGTGCCCGAGGCGCCGGCGACCGAGGCGGCCACGGGCGAGCCGCCATCGAACGAGCGCAAGAAGCGCAAGCGTCGGCGGCGCCGGAGTAAACGCGCGGACGACACGGCGGAGGACGCGAGCGGCGCCGACTTCGTCCCGCCCGACGACCGCCACGTGCCCGCCTACCGCGACGACCGCGGCCAGGTCATCGACGAGAACTCGGGCAGCGAGCGCCTGTCCGACCGTGCCGTGCGGCGACACATGCGGACCCTCGAGCCCGCCTTCAATCGCTGCATCGAGAAGGCGGCCATGGCCAGCGACGAGGACCTCGGCAGCGGCACGGTGTCGTTTCGGATCAACGTCGATCCCGACGGCAAGGTGGCCGGCGTGTCCGTCGATGCGCCCAAGAACCTACGGGTCTTCGGGATCGTCCCGTGCATGCGGATCGCCGTGCACCGCAGCCGGTTTCCCACCTGGAACGGCCCCCCCATGCGGGTCGAGTACAGTTTCCGGGTGGAATGAGCCCCCCCTTCCCTCGGCCGCCCGATTTTGCTAGAAGGCCGCTCCACGCGGGCGCCCACGGCGACTCTAGCTCAGGTGGTTAGAGCGCTGGGTTGTGGTCCCAGAGGTCATGGGTTCGAGTCCCATGAGTCGCCCCGCCCGCGTCTTCACTTCCCCTTCGCCGCCGGGCGGCCGAGCCCCGAGAGCTTGAGGCGCTCGAAGAGGCGTGGGATCACGACCCGGGTCCCTTCGAGTCTGGCCTTGTACGCCCGCGCGGCAGCCGGTTCGGCGTGCACGATGGCCGTGGTCCTCGCCGGCCCGCTCGCCCGCCACCAGTCGAGCAGTTCCCGCTGCCCCGCGTGGGCGGAAAACCCCCCGACCGTGTGGATCTGCGCCCGGACCGGCACCTCCTCGCCGAACAGGCGCAACGAGCGCGCGCCGTCGATGATTCGCCGTGCCGGGGTGCCCAGGGCGGCGAAGCCCACGAACACCACCGCGCTCTCGCGCCGCGGAAGTTCCCGCCGCAGGTGATGGCGGATCCGTCCGCCGGTGCACATGCCCGATCCGGCCAGGATCACGGCCCCCGAGGTAAATCGCGCAAGCCCCTTCGAGGCCTCGGTGTCGCGGGTCATGATGAGATTCGGGAATCGGAAGGGATCGCCGCCGGCGCAGGCCACCTTGCACGCGTCCTCGTCGAAGTCGTCGGGGTAGCGCTCGAAGATCTCCGTGGCCGAGATCGCCATGGGCGAGTCGAGGAAGACGCGAACCCCCTTCGGCAGGCGCCCCTGCTCGAACCCCTCGCGCAGGAAGTAGAGCAACTCCTGGGCGCGCTCGAGGGCGAACGTGGGCACGAGGACGTTGCCGCCCCGGCGATGGGCCTTTCGGATCGCATCGTAGAGTTCCTCGACGCTCTCTTCGAGGGACCGGTGCTCGCGATCCCCATACGTCGCCTCGGTCACCACCACGTCGCACGGCGGACAAGGGACGGGGTCGTGGAGGATCGGACGACCCGGCTGCCCGAGGTCCCCGCTGAAGACCACACGGACGACCTCGCCATCTTCGACGATCTCCAGTTCCACGAAGGCCGACCCGAGGATGTGGCCGGCGTCGTGGAACGTCGCGCGAACGCCGGGGATGGGCTCGAATCCGTGGCCATAACGCACCTTCGGGCCGAAGCGATCGATGGTGTCGAACACGTCCACCAGGTCGAAGAGCGGAAAGACCTCGGGCTCCCCCCGCTTGGCCGCCCGGCGCGACTCGTAGCGCGCATCCTCGGCCATGACGTGGGCAGCATCGGCCAGCACGAGGCGGGCGAGGTCGTACGTCGCCGCCGTGGCGTAGATGCGCCCGCGAAACCCCCGACGCACGAGCAGCGGCAGTCGCCCACAGTGGTCGAGGTGCGCATGGGTCAGGATCACCGCGTCGATCTCACGGGGGTCGAACCCGAAGGGCTCCTCGTTCTGCTGCTCGACTTCGCGCCCCCCCTGGTACAGACCGCAGTCCACCAGGATCCGGCGACCGCCGACTTCCACGAGGTGGCACGAACCCGTGACGGTCCCGGCGGCGCCGCAGAAGACGATGTGCACGGGCCCATCCTAGGGCACGACGGACCTGCCGACCAGGCCGTCGCCGTGGCATGCGTCGGCCAAGTCGCCTACGATTCGGCGCGGATGCGACGCCACATCGTAAGCCTCCTCGCCTCGATCTTCGGGCTTGCGGGCTGCGCCCAAGGCTCGACGGACGACACGTCGACGAGCTTCACGGCCAGCGCGAGCGCCGGCCAGACCACCGGCACCGGTACCGGCACCACCACGTCCACGGCGACGGGCGGCTCCACCGCCGGATCGGGCTCGGGATCCGGCGGATCGAGTACGGCGGCCGCGTCGAGCACCGGTGCCTCGACGGGCACGACCGGCCCCGGCAGCACGTCGGCGGCGAGCACCGGCATGGCCTCGACCGGCGCGGGAAGTTCCGGGAGCACCGGCGGCAACCTGATGTGCGACCCGGTCTTCGAGCCCAACGACACCGAGGCACAGGCCACGCCGCTCGGCATCATCGACGACTGCGACGGCAACGGCTCGGCATTCTCGGCCCAGCTCGAAGGGGACGGCGACGTCGACTGGTACACCTACAGCGCCTCGGACGTGTTCGGCTGCGTCGTCGATCCCACCCGCGACGTCATCACGCCTGCCCCCGTACGCTTCTGCAAATTCGTCGACTGCGCCTCGGGACAGGCCAGCATCGATGGCTGCCCGTCCGGAGCGAGCGCGGCGACGAGCCCCGGCGGCTATCCCGGCTGCTGCAAGTACGGCACGAATCTCAGTAACTTCGACGTGGCCATCGACTGCCCGGGCTCCGACGACAGCGCCCAGATCCTCATGCGCATCGACTCGGGCCCGGCCGGCGAGTGCACGTCCTACACGGTGAACTACCACTTCTGAGCGGCGGGCGACCGGTGGCCCTCACCCCCCGAAGGTCTGGGTCCACAGGTGCCCCCACTGCCCACCCGGATAGTACCCGACCCCGATCTCGGCGAAGTCGGGGTTCATGATGTTGCGGCAGTGGCCGTCGCTGTTCATCCACTGTTGCATCGTCGCCTCGGCCGTGTCGTTGCCGGCGGCGATGTTCTCCCCGGCCGTGAAGAACGAGTACCCCGCCTTCATCATGCGGTCGAAGGGGTCCTCCCCGTCGGGATTGACGTGATCGAAGAACCCTCGATCGGCCATGTCCTTCGAATGGACGCGTGCGGCACAGCGCAGGTTCGGCTGCATGACGAGCGGTGACGCCGGCCCCATCCAGCCGTACTGGCCGCAGTCGGCTCCTTGGGCGCGGTACATGTTGACCAGTTCCACGATGGCCTCCTCCCGCGCGGCCCACGACGGGTCCCAGTCCACGACCGGTTGACAGTACGGGATGTCGGTGGGCACGTCGGGTTCCCCGCCCCCGGTCGTGCCACCCGTGGAGTCCCCGCCGGAGGCGGTGCCCGTGGTCGAGGACGTGCCGGAAGAGGTCGTCGAAGGACCCGTGGCGCTGCCGGCCGTGTCGCCCCCGGTCCCATCGCCACCCGTTCCCGCGGTCGATCCGCCACCGGTCCCACCCGTCGTGGGCACGTACGGGTCGGTCGCCACGGCCGTTCCACCGTCGTCACCGGCACACCCGGCGAGGGCGAGGACCGATGAGAGGGAGACCACGAGGTGCAATCGGGGGGATGCGCCGCACATGGTCCCATCCTACCCCACGGCGGCACGCCATCGCACCGGATCCGCGGGCACCGGCGAAGACACCGTCGTGGCGCCCGCGCTGCGGCGCCCCACGTTGCGTGAATGCCACGCCCGCCGCACGCGCCCCCAGTCCTCGGCCCGCCTCGGATTTCGCTCGGCCCCCGTCATCCCGCGATGCGGCGGCGCTCGACGACCGTGAACAGCACGGGCACGGTCAGCAGGGTGACGACCGAAAGGAGCACCCCACCGACGCTCGGAAGCGCCATGGGGATCATGAGGTCGGCGCCGCGCCCGTGAGAGGTCACGACCGGCAGGAGCGCGATGAGGGTCGTCGCCGTGGTCAAGAGGCACGGTCGCACCCGGCGTTGCGCCGCCTCCACCACCCAGTCGTGGAGTTCGGCGCGGTCCTTCGGCGTTCCGAGGCGAAAGCGCTGCGTAAGGTAGGTCGCCACGACGACGCCGTTGTCCGTCGCCACCCCGAAGAGCGCCAGGAACCCGGTCCACACCGCAACGGTGAGCCGCATCGGCCCCACCGAGAAGATCGCGGCCAAATCGTGCCCGAAGACCTCCACGTCCAGGAAGCCGGGGCGCCCATAGGCCCACAGCAGAAGAAAGCCTCCGGCCGCCGCCAGGGCGGCCCCCGTGAACACGATGAGGGCCACGGGAATCGTTCCGAACTGGAGGTAGAGCAGCACGAAGATGACCGCGAGGGCCATGGGCACGAGAATCGAGAGCCTTCGAGCTGCACGCACTTGGTTCTCGTAGGTGCCGGCGAGCCGATAGCTCACCCCCGGCGGGATCGCCAGTCTGCCTTCGGCCACCGCCGCCTCGATGGCCCGGCGGGCAGCCTCCGCCGCCGCCACCTCGCCCACGCCCTCGGCTGGATCGAAGGTGACGTAGCTGGTCAGGAACGTATCCTCGGACCGGATCGACTGCGGCCCGCGGACGTAGCGAATGGTGGCGAGCTGGCCGAGGGGCACCTGTTCGCCGCCGGCCCCGGCCACGAGCAGGCGTTCGAGGGACTCGACGTCCCCCCGCTCCTCCCGCATGTAGCGCACGCGGATCGGATAGCGCTCACGCCCCTCCACCGAGCGGGAGAGCACCTTGCCGCCCACGGCGATCTGCAGCACCTCCTGCACGTCCTCCACGTTCACGCCGTAGCGGGCGATGGCGGCCCGGTCGAGTTCGATCTCGAGGTACGGCTTGCCCACGATGCGGTCGGCGACCACCGTCGAGCCGGCGACCTCGGGCACCTGCCGCAAGAGAGCCTCGAGTTCGAGGCCGAACCCTTCGATGGTGGCGAGATCGGAGCCCCGGACCTTGATCCCGATGGACGATCGCATCCCCGTCTGCAGCATGACGATGCGGGTCTTGATCGGCGCAAGCTTGGGCGACGAGGACAAGCCCGGAATCTTGCTGGCCTCCACGACCTCCTTCCAGATGTCGTCGGGCGTGCGAATGTGCGGACGCCAATTGCGATACGGCCTGCCGTCGGGATCTTCGATCAGGTTACCGTGTTCGTCCCGCGCGAACGCCTCCGCCGCCTCGTCGTAGCGAAAACGCCCCACCTTCCCGTCGCTTCCGATCCGGTACTCGGGCTCGTAGTCCACCACGATTTCGAACATGGCGATGGGCGCGGGATCGAGGGGGCTTTCGGCGCGCCCGAGCTTCCCCACGGCGTTGCGCACCTCGGGGATGGCCTCGATGCGGGCGTCCACCAACCGCAGCATCTCGAGGGCCGTGCCGATGCTCGCGTGGGGCGTCGTCTGGGGCATGAAGAGGAAGGTGCCCTCGTCGAAGGGGGGCAGGAAGTCGTCCTCGAGACCGGGGAACACGGCCTCGACGGCATCCACCGCGCTCTCGACGACGGCCGTCTCGCGCACCCACGCCGGCAACCGCTCGGCGATGGGCCTCGGTCCGAGCCACGCGAGCACCCCCGCGAGTACGAATGCCACGTTGGCCAGCAGGAAGAGACCGGCACGGCGAAGCGCCCAGCGGAGGATCGGCTCGTAGAGCGCACCGAAGCCCCACAGGACGACCATGGGCACCGCGAACACGCCGGCAACGAACACGTAATTGTGGACGTAGTCCTCGCCGTGTCCGAGGGGCATCCACGCGCCCGCCAGGTAGCCGAGGACCACCGCCACGGCCGCCAGGTACACGGCGGGGCCGGCGTAGCGGCGCCCCTTGGGGGGAAGCTTGGATTCCACGGCCCCGAAGACGCCGAGGGACGCAACCACCAACCCCGCAGGCCACAGTCCCGTCCGGACCAAGAGCCCACCGACGGCCATGAGCGCCACGTCGAACCCGTCGGCGGCCAGCCACCGGACCCGGCCCGCACGCGGCCGCTTGCGTCGCAACACCGCAACCCCGAGGGACGGCAGGACCACAACGGCGAGCAAGAACGCCACGACCAGGGCGAAGGTCTTGGTGTACGCCAGTGGAACGAAGAGCTTGCCCTCGGAGCCTTCGAGGTCGAACACCGGCACGAATCCGAGGACCGTCGTCGCCACCGAGGTCCCGACCGCACCGGCCACCTCGGCGGTGGACAGCACGACGGTACGGCGCACGGGTTCGTCCTCGGGCGCCTCCTCGATCCGCCGCACCATGTTCTCGGTGAACACGATGCCCATGTCCACCATGGTGCCGATGGCGATGGCGATCCCGGAGATCGCCATGATGTTGCCGGCGACCCCCCACACCTTCATCACCACGAACGTTCCGAGGACGGAAAGCGGCAGCAGGGCCGAGATCAGGATGGAGCTTCGCATGTGCCGTAGAAGCACGAGCACTACGACCACCGTGATCAGGATCTGCTGCACGAGGGCGTCCGAGAGCGTGTCGAGCGTCTCCTCGATGAGTACGCTCCGGTCGTAGAACGGTACGATGGTCACCTTGGCGACCCGGCCGTCCGGCGCCGTCCGGCTCGGCAGGCCGACCGCGACATCCTCGATCTTGTCCTTCACGCGGTCGATGACCGCCATCGGATTGTCGCCGTACCGCACGACGACCACGCCGCCGACGACCTCGGCGCCGTTCTTGTCGAGGGCGCCACGACGCAGGGCGGGACCGAAGGACACGACCCCCACGTCCCGCACCCGGATCGGGGTGTGGTCCCGCACCGCGACCACGGCCTCCTCGAGGTCGGCGAGGCTGCGCACGAAGCCGAGGCCACGCACCACGTACTCGGCACCGGAGATCTCGATGGTTCGGGCGCCCACGTCGAGGTTCGAACGGCCCACCGCCCGCGCCACCTGCTGAATCGTGACCTGGTGGGCCCGCAGCGCGTCGGGATCCACGTCGACCTGGTACTCGCGCACGTGCCCACCGACGGACGCCACCTCCGAGACGCCCTGGACGGATTGCAGCGCGTAGCGCACATGCCAGTCCTGGATCGAACGCAGCTCGTCGAGGTCGAACACCCCCGGCACGGGCTCCCCCTCCTCGTCGAGCGGCTCGAGGGTGTACCAGAACACCTGCCCGAGTGCCGTCGCGTCCGGGCCGAGCATGGGCGCCACCCCCGGTGGCAACGTTCCGGCGGGTAGACTCGCGAGTTTCTCGAGGACACGCGAACGCGACCAATAGAACTCCACGTCGTCTTCGAAGATGACGTAGATGCTCGAGAAGCCGAACATGGACGTGCTGCGCACGCTCTTGACGCCCGGGATCCCCAGCAGGGCCGTCGCCAGGGGGTAGGTCACCTGGTCCTCGACGTCCTGGGGCGAACGCCCCGGCCACTCGGTGAAGACGACCTGCTGGTTCTCGCTGATGTCGGGCAGGGCGTCCACCGGTACCGGATCCCGTGGCACCGGCAACGACCAGCGAAACGGCAGGACCGCAAGCCCTGCGAAGACGAGCATACCCACGAAGATCCAGACCACCAGGGCGTGTCGGACCAGGGCGTCGGCCACGGCGCCCCAGAAGCGCTCGATGCCCGAGAGGTGACGTGCGTTCCGTAGATCCACGAGCCCCTCCTAGCCTCCGTGGTGGTGCCCGACCGGTGCGGCGGCCGGCGGCGTCTCGGGTCGTGACGCGGAAGGCGGCAGGCGCTCGCCGGGCGCCACCTTTGCATCGACGTTGCCGCATCGCAGCATCTTGGGTCCGAAGTACGGATTTTCGACCTTGCCTTCGGGCTGGACCCACCGTGCCCCCTTGGCGTCGAAGGCCATGGGACAGGTGACGACGACGAGCTTTTCGTCCGTGGGATTGCCGAAGTCGGTCAACAGTTCGACCATCGGCTCGGCGAGCATCTCGAACGCACGCCGAACCCAAGGGAGGTCCTCGGCCGTGTCCGCCATCGCCAGGTGCCCCGTAAGTTCCGAGGCGATCCGGGCGAACGCATCCTTGGTCGCCTGCGGCGCAGGCAGGTCCACCTCGACGACGGCCGCCGCGAGTTCGGCGAGCGCCTTCTTCGCTCCGCCGAGGTCGTCACGGGCGAGCGCCGACGCAGCCGTCATGTATGACGCGACGACGGGTCGCAGCGCGTCGAGTGCCGCCGCGGGGACCACGAGGCGCGGCCGTGCCGCGTAGCTGCGGTCGTCGGGCAAGGTCATCATGGACCGCCCCCCGCGAAGCTGCAGGTCGGCGTCGAGGAAGAACGCTCCCTTGGCCACGACGCGCTCGCCTTCGCCGAGGCCTGCGAGGACGGGCACCAGATCGCCGGTTGCGGGCCCCACCCGAAGGGTCCGCAACTCGAACGTTCCCGGCTCACCGGCCCGCTCGACGTAGGCGACGCTTCGCCGACCCGTGAACAGCACGGCGCTGCGAGGCACGACGAGCACGTCGTCCGATTGCGCGCTCGCCACCACCGCCCGACCGAACATGCCGGGGCGCAAGCGGCCGTCGGTGTTCTGCACCTCGACGCGCACGCGGGCGATGCGCCGCCGTGGATCCACCACCGGATCGATGAACACCACCTTGCCCGAATAGGGCGTTTCGACGCCCTCGGGCTCGAAGACGACGTTCGCCCCGAGACGGACCCGCGGCAGGTCGTCTTCGTACGCCTCGAGCTGGATCCACACGACCGACAGGTCCGCGATGTCGAACAACGCCGTCTTGGGTTCCACGTAGTCCCCCTGCTCGACGTTGCGGCGCAACACCGTCCCGCCGGCCCGCGCCCGCACGGGAACGTGCTCGGGCACCTTCTCCCCCGCCGCGACGCGCTCGACGAGGGCGGTGTCCACACCGAGCAGGCGCAGCTTCTCCCGGGCGGCGCGCTCGGTCGCCGTCGCCATGGCCTCGTCGCCCCCGACGGCACGGGTTCGGGCGGCCACGGACAGATCGAGGAGGGCCGCATAGACCTCGGGGCTGTACACGTCGGCCACCACCTGGCCCCGCCGGACGCGGGTCCCCGTCTCCCGCACGCGCAATCGATCGATGCGCCCGCCGAACCAGGGCGTGACGGCACGCAGTCGGGTCTCGTCCACCTCCACGCGGCCGAGCAGGCGCAACTCCGCCTGGGCCGAAAGCCGCCGCACCGGTACGGTCCGCACGGCCGCAAGGCCTCGGGCCTCCGGTGAAAGTTGCACGATGGCGTCTTCGGCCGTTCCACCGCCCCCTCCCGACGCGACGGGGATGAGATCCATCCCGCAGATCGGACACTTGCCGGGCTCGGACATGCGGATCTGCGGATGCATCGAGCACGTCCACACGGTCTCGGCGCTCCCGGCGTCGCTCGCAGCGCGTCCCTTCGCGCCGGGCTCGCCGGTCGCATCCCCCGATGCCCCTCCAGGGGGGACGCACCGACCGATCGCGAATCCGAAGGCCACCGCCAGGGCCACGCCCCACCATCGACCGAGGTGCCGGCGCCACTTCGAGGACGTGGGCACGCTCGTCACGGGGTCGCCCTCGGATGCAGGGTGCTCCCCTACGGCGGCGGCGGCAGCATCGGGCGATGGCCGCGCGTCCGGTTCCTGGGATGCTTCCCGCCGGTCGTCGTGATCGTTCATGGTGTCATGTCCTTTCGCGGTACCGGGTGGCCCACCAGCGCTTCGAGGTCCGCGTAGGCGCGCAGCGCATCGGCCCGGGCGTCGACGGCGGCGCGCCGCAGCTCCACGAGGTCTTCTTCGGCGTCGAGCACGTCCGCGAGGGCCGCCTTCTCGGCGGCATAGGCCGCCCGCATCGAGCCCAACGCGGCCTCGGCCTGGCGTACGAGGGTCCGTTCGTAGAACTCCACGCGACGCAGGGCGTCGTCGAGCCGCGAAAGGGCCGCCTCCACCTGGGCGCGGGCGTCGAGCACCAGGACCCGGCGGCGCGCATCGTACATCCGCGCCAGGGCGCGGGCCTTGCGTTCGGCCGCGCCGTAGCTGCGCTG
The DNA here is from genome assembly GCA_003696955.1 of Deltaproteobacteria bacterium. GTDB lineage: Bacteria > Myxococcota_A > Polyangia > Nannocystales > Nannocystaceae > J032. The sequence continues at coordinate 10,600 of RFGU01000171.1, forward strand.
CCAAAGGGGCAAGCGCAGCATCCCGGTGGCGACGACCGCATCCTTACCCGAATCGGACGGCGGCGGATCCATGGAGGAGGCCCCGGTGATGATCCAATTTAGACCGATACCGAAGCTCGGGAACCGCTCACCCCGGCGAGCCTTGGCCGCCCGTCGCTCGGCCTCGGACATCGAGGCCATGGCCGCGATTCGTGGATGGGATTCGGCATCGGTCACCAGGTCGCCGTCGGAGACCGCGGGCGCCCCGACCGGCGGGCTTGCGGCCACCACGGGCAGTTCGACGTCGACGGGAGCCCCCACGGCCCGCCGCAGCTCCGCCGACGCCGAACGTCGCGCGGCCTCGAGCGCGGCGATCCGGTCCCGCGCCCGCAACACCCGCGTTTCGATGCGCGCCACGTCGGCGATGCGGGCACGCCCGGTCTGCGTGCGGATGCGGACCGCATCGGCGAGGCCTTCGAACAACGTCGCCCGCTCGGTCTCGACCTCGATGTTGCGATCGATCCGCCACAGCTCGGCGTAGGCGTGGGTGACACGACGCGCCACCTCGAGGGCCGCCGCCTCGAAGGCGCGGCCGGCCGCCTGGGCCCGCAGGGCCGCTGCATGGCCGGCCTGGATCAGCCGCGACGGCCAGGGAAACCACTGGGCGACCCCGAGATTCGCCCGCTGCGGCCCCACGCGCGTCTCCACCGCGCGCACGAACCCCGCGAACGAGAGCGTCGGCTCGGGCAGCCGCCGGGCGATCTTCGGCTCCTCGGCCGCCGCGCGGTAGGCCTCGTAGGCCGCCCGCACGTCGGGACTGTGGGCGAACGCGTACGCGAGGTACGGCCCCAAGGTGCCGTCGAAGCGGACGTTCTCCGGCGTCTCGTCCGACGTCGCCTCCGCGGCCGGGCCGGCGGACGGCGCCGGCGCGGCCAGCCGCCGTTCGATGGCTGCGAGTTCGCGTTCGACGGCTCGCTCGGTGGCCGTGGTGCATCCCACCAGGGCGACGGCGAACCACAACGGAGCCGTCCTCGCGGACCGGGGCCGGTGCGACACCGAAGGGAGGAGATGGTCGCCCGGGCAGCCGCGCATCACGGGAGATGTGGCGCGCCGGGACGGCAGGCCGGGCGGTGACCCGCCGCGGGCGTTCGGGGTTCGGTTGGATCCGTGCATCGTTGCGGTGTTGCGTGAGCGAAGCGAGATGGTGACGGGCGCACATCGGCACCCGACCGGTCACCACGGGCGACCGGCGACCAGCACCAAGGACCTCCCCGGAAAACGCCACGGGGAGCCCCGACGCTTCGCTCACAGCAACAGGGATCGATGCAACAGATGCAACCGTGGCCCCCACCTCGGGGGCGGACCACGCGGCTCGAACGCAGGCGCCTCCCGCCGCACCACCTCGGCCGTCACGAACGCGACCGGAGCACTCGCAACCGCACGGTCCGGTGCCGGCGCCTCGACGGTCGCGAGCGCGGGCCCCGCGTCCGCATCCGTCCGCCCCGTGCAACACGGTTGCCGACGAAGCTCCGGTCCGGCCATCCCGACGTCGTCGGCGTCGTGGTCGCAACAACGACAACCATCCATGTCAGGGGCTGGACAGGGCGCCGACACCACGGGCAGGGCCGCCACGAGCGCCAACACCACCAGACCGCACCCCATGCACCGCAGCGCCGCGGGCAGCCGGGTGAAGAGGCGCAAGAGGTGTTCGGAGGACGGGGCCACGATAGCGTGCGACATTTTGCCGCACCTTGCCGAGGGCGGCAAGCGAGGGGGCCGGTCAGCCGTCCTGGGGCGTCGTTCGTCCCACGGAGGGGTCATGGGCCACGGGTTCGGCCGCGCCGAACCGATCGGGCGGCACGAGCGCCCCGAACCGCGCCTCGTACTCCGGCTCGAGTTCGACCCCGAGCCCGAGCACGAGGCGGTTTACGTAGTTGAAGTAGGCGACGACCTGGCTGACCTCGAGGATCGCAGCGTCCGAAAGGCCCGCCCTCCGCAGGGCCTCCACGTCGGCCCGCTCCATAGCCTCGGCGGCGCGCGTCAGCTTGCGCGCAAACGCAAGCGCCTGCCGCCACGGCGGCTCCACCACGGACAGCGGCCCGAGGTCCCCGGTTCGGCCGAAGTCCACGAGCCGTGGGACCAGATCGTCCCAGTCCCACGCGGGCGCCCCCGCTTCGGCCAGGGCCCGTGACAGGGCCACCGCGTGGTGGATCGTGCAGTAGCGACAGGCGTTGGCGGCCGAGACCACGGTGGCGACGGTCTCGCAGGCGAACCACGGCACGTGGGCCGGCGCCTTCACCACGCGCCGGTACAAGGCGAGGTGGGCGTCGAGGATCTGCGGTGCGAGGCCGTGCACCGTCAGCACGTTGGCCGGCCGCCCGAGTTCGGGGTCGTGGGCCCCGCGGAAGGTTCGGGCCAGGCGTCCCGTCGCTTCGTCCGGTGGAATCTCGTCGATCCAGCCCATGGTCGTCCTTCCCACCGGACCCTACCAGAGCCGACCGCCGCCACGCGCGCGGCCGATCGGACAGGTCCCCCCGCCCCGCTCGGTCAGCGTTCGAACCGCACGTGGAAGTGGTTTACGTGCCCGCGCCAGTGCTGGATGATCCCGTGCCGCCGCCTGCGCGGATACTGGAAGATCTCGTCGAGGCGGTCCTCCGAAACGCCCTTCTTGCGCGCGTGCTCGTAGAGCAGCTTCTGGATCTTCAGATCCATGAAAATGTACTTGACCTTGCCGGTGGACAGGAATGCATCGACCAGGGCCCACGTCCGCGCCACGTCCAGGTTCTTGGCGCTCGCGTTGTAGAAGCGCGTCTCGTGGGCGCGCTTCCCCTCGAGCACGTAGCCCACGTCCACGTCCCGGCCGTACTGGTGGGAGACGTGGGGCGGGAACGGGCCACCGCCCTTCTTGCTGATGTCCCCGATGTGAACCTTCGGTCCCCCGGGCATCCGCCTCTGGTAGCGCGCCACCGCCTGCTGGATCGCGCGGATCGTCTCGGCCGTCCCCCACGCGCCCGCAGGCCACTTGACGGTGTACCCCTTCCCCGGCGGAAGCTGGATCCCGTGCTCGAGCACGCCCTCGTCGTCGAACACGTCGGCGAAGCCGGGCACGATGGAACCGTCCACCCAGACCGTGAGCTTCTGACCGGCCCGCAGGCGCGACGGGTCCGAGAGCCGTCCCCGCTGCCACGCGAGCAGCTGGCTCGTCGTGGTGTCGTACTTGCGTGCGATGGCGCCGAACGTCTCGCCGGACGCCACCGTATGGGTGATCCGCTGGCGCGTGCGCGGCGCGATCTCGGGACAGACCCGAATCGTCTGGCCCACGCGCAGGGCGTTCGGATTGGCCCGAAGCTGCGGGTTCCAACGCAGGAGGTCGCGGCGGCGTACCCCGTAGCGGCCTGCGATGACGCCGAGGTGCTCACCGGGGATCACCTCGTGGTGGTACACCGGCGTGCGATAGCCGCACATCTTGGAATTCTTCGCCCGGGCTCGGCCGGCGCAGAACCCGAGGGTCGTCCCGGCGCGAAGGGCTCGCGGATTCTTACGCAACGACGGGTTCTGGCGCACGATCGTGTCCACCGACACGCCGTAGCGCCCCGCGATACCCGAGAGGGTCTGCCCGGACCGCACCTCGTGCTCCACCCACGTGGCGCTACGCCCACATCGCTTGCGCGTACGCGACGACGCCTTGGCCGAGCGACGAGCGTGCTTGCGTGCCTTGCACAGGTCGATCCGCTGCCCCACGCGCAGGCGATCCGGGTGCTTGGCGAGGGCGGGATCGGTGGCGCGCAGATCGGCCACGCGCACCCCCGCTCGGGCCGCGATCCGGCCCAAGGTCTCCCCCTTGGCGACGACGTGGATGCACTCGTCGGCACGGGCGGTCGCCGGGGCGACGACGGCGACGACGAGCAGGATCGAAGAGATGAGGATGGCACGCGCCATGGCGACTTGCCGAGCCGGCGAGGTAGCACGTTTGGCCGTGCCCTGCCGCCCCGGCGCGCCCCCCTAGACGCGCCGGGAATGCGCGTCATTCACGCCGCGTGGTCGGCGGATCGTCCGGCGGGCGGCGCTCCTCCATGGCCCCACAGGGCGGTGACGGCCCTGTGCACCTCCACCGCCGCCCGTCGCCCTCGGCTACGCTCGACGACGGAGGCGATCTCCATGGCCAGGTGCGGCAGATCGCCGAACTCGAGCGCGGCGACGTCGCGGCCCATGCGCAGCGCGGCCGTCCGCACGACGGATCGACCCGACGGCACGTGGCGCCCGACGACGAGTGCCACGCGGGCGAGCAGGAGTTCCCCGCAAAGAGCGACAGGAGCCGTGGTCGGACGCCGAGCAGTCATATGGGGCGAGGCGACTTCAAGATCCGCGCCATCCAAGGACGCGTGCGGATCGCTCCAACACCCGATTGTGACGGGCACCCCCGCCCTGGTTCAGCGGCGGCCGGATCCGGGAATCCGCGTGCGGATCCGGGTGCGCGGTGCCGGGCCGGTCCCTCCCGCGGCCCCGGTGCCAGGCTCGCCGCCGGCGGGCGCAAGCTTCGTTTCCCGAGGCGTCGCCCCCTTCTCCCCGGTGGCGGACGTCCGGGCAGCGGGCCGCCGCAGCGGCTTGCGGACCTTGAAGGTCCGCGGTCGCGGCGGTCGCCCCCCGACCGCGGCGGGCCCGTCGTACGCATCCGCCGGTGCAGGATCGCTCGTTGCCACCACCAGATAGACCACCACGCCGACCGCTGCACAGAACGCAGCGACGATCAACAGGAGCAGACTCCGCTCCGACACGCTCGGAGCATACGGCCCCCGGTCGCTGCACCGCAAGCCGACGACGCCCGCGATTTGCGCCAGGATCTGCGTCGGCGGCCACTCACCAAAGGAGCGTCGCGAGGACGATGCCGAGCAGGATCGCGATCGCCGCGGGGATCGCCAATCCTCCGCCGGACGAGGGCGACTCGACGGCCCCGGGCGCCATGCGCGTGACGGTGGGTTCGCCGGCGTCGGCGAGCATCCTCGTCACCTCGGCTGCCGGATGGTGCAGCACGTAGGTCGGTCCACCGAAGGAGATCCGCGCGCGCGGCGGAGCGAGGGTCGGTTCCGTCACGCGGACGCCGTCGACCGTGGTGCCGTTCTTGCTGCCGAGATCCTCGACCCACAGCCCGTCGTCGCGCAGGGAGAGCCGCGCGTGCCGCCGCGAGACGTCGGGGTGATCGATGCGCACGTCGCACTCCGGCCCACGGCCGACGATCCACGCCTGGCCCACCAACGCAATGGACGTCTGCCCGTCCTCCCCCACCAGCCGAGGCACCGGTTCGTCGTGATCCGTCACGTGCCAGGTCATAGCATGCCCCGTGTATCTTCGGCCGGTCGTGCGGCCAGCGGATGCCACGCCCCCGCGACGAAACACTCCTCGCGTCCCCCGCGCCCACGAGCGAACCGGACGCCGCGCCCGCATCGCCGTATGGCGGCCGCCGCGGCGTCGAGGTGCGGATCGTCGGGTGATCCGGCGGCCGGCGACCGGCACGCCGAAAGCCCTGCAGGATCGGTCCAGGACGTGACGGCGTCGGCCAGGGCGTCGGCCAGGGGACCTTCGCCGCGCACACAAGGCCCCTCCGGAGTCCACACCACCGACTGCACCGCCCGCCGACCATGGGCGATCCACGCCGGTGGTGGGTCCGCCAAGGTCCACCGCTGCGCCACGGCCACGGCCACGAGCCCGACCACGGCCGCCACGGGAGGTCGAGCCCGGGCGAGGCACCGGAAGCGACCGGCGAGGTAGAGCCCGACGCCCACCCACGCGCACGCGGTGGCGTCGGGTGTCGGCACGCCGGCCGACACTGCGGCCACGTCGAGGATCCACGCTCCACCCCAGGCGGCCGCATCGAAGATGGCGCGCGACCAGGGTGCGACGAGGCCACCGAGGCACCCGAGGGGCAGGACCCACCCGGCGAAGACCGGCACCGCGACGAGATTCGTCCACAGCCCGGAGAAGGGCACGTCCCCGAAGTGAAAGGCGCAAAGGGGGGCGAGCGCCCAGGTCAGACGCCAGGTGGTCGCCACCATGCCCAGCCTCGCCGGTGCCGTGGCCAACGCGAGCGCCGCGGCGACGGACAATTGGTACGAGGCCGAGAGCGTCCAGTACGGGCGAACGAGGGCCATGGCCGCCGCGACGGCGGAGACGAGACCGATCCCCGACGCCACCATGCCCCGCCGCAGGCACAGATGGACCGCCCCCAACGTGGTGGCGGCACGCACGGCGGGCGGCGCAGCGCCCGTGACGGCGACGAAGACGAGCACCGGTACCACGGCGAACACGAGGGCTGCGGACACGCTGCGGCCGGCGGTCGCGCGCAGACCGAGCGCGACGCAAAACGCCGCCACGAGACCGACGTGCAGTCCGCTGACGGCGACCAGGTGACCGAGCCCGGCCGTTCGGAGTCGCTCGCGGGAGGTCCGGTCGAGCATGCCCCGCTGGCCGAACACCGCGGCGGCCACCAAGGCATGGGCCGGCGAGGACGACGCCAATTCGATCACCCGCCAACGCACGGTCGTCGGCACGGCGGTCCACGGGGCCGGGCGGCCCGCCGCGAACGCGTATGGAGCGCGCAGCCAACCGACCGCACCGGCAGCCCATGCGACGGGCGCCACCTCGGGGCCCCCGGGCGCGAGTCGGCCCCGCAGCCGCTCGGCCCCCACGATCCGCACGGTCTGGCCGCGAGCGACCGGGCAGACCTCGGACGGCAGGTCCACGAGCCATGGTCCTGTCGAGCCGATCCGGCCCCGAATCCGGCAACCAGGTCCCCCCTCGGCGATCCCCAGCACCTCCACCTCGTGGACGAACGGTCCGGGCCCGCGCGGGGCGGGGACTTCGGCGAGGGCCTGCGCCTGCCCGACGAGGGCACCGTGAAGGGCGGCCAGCAGCACGATGGGGCGAAAATGCGCGAGAAAGGCGCTCCACGGCAGGAGCACGACGCCCGCGAGGCCGACGAGGACCGTTGCGACCCCGTGGCGGCCAGCGGAAAGTCCCGCCGCTGCCGCGGCGACCACGGCAAGGTTGCCGGCGAGGATCGAACGACCGCTCACACCCCCCAAGGTCGACCGTCGGCATCGCGCCGTGCACCGAAGCCCGAGGATTTGCCGGTTCGCGCGCAACGTGCGTAGACTCTGCGGGCCGTGTTGCTCACCAAGCTCTGGGCCTCGATTCTCGCGCTCGCTGCGGCGGCCTTTCTCGCCGGCATGATGGTGTTGTCCCTCGGACCGGCTGGCGGATTCACCGATGCCGACCGCGCGGCGGTGCGTGCGGCCACCGAAGCCGGATTGGCCGCCATCCAGGCGGAGATCCAGTCTTCGGCGGTCCAGCGCGCGCCGTCGTTGCTGACCGACTCGCGCCTAGCGGACGCCCTCGACAAGTTCGATCCCGACGTCGCGGAAGACGATCCGCGTTTCGTTCCCCTCGAACAGATCCTGGCCGACGTCTCCGAGGAGAACCTGCTCGGCGACTTTCCCAAGATGACGGTCGGCATCGTCGACCGGGAGGGCAAGGTCGTCGCCGGCAACGGGATCGGCAAGGGGCTGCTCGACCCGGCGGCCCAGGTGGCGATGCGACACGCCAAGGAGGGCGCCGAGACCCTTCTGTCCGCGACATTGGGCGGCCGGCTGCACGTCGTCATGCTCTCGCGCCCCACCGAGGCGGGCTACCGATTGCTCGCCATCCAACCCCTGCCCACGGGGGCCGGCTCCCTGCTGCGAAGGGTGCTCGGCACCCAGCACCCGGCGGCCCTCGTGCGCAACGGCAAGATCGTCGGCGACCTCATCGGCGACCTGCAGGTCGGTCCGCAGATCGAGCGACTGGCGACGGAGCACGCCGAGGATGCGCCCGAGGACGGAGCCAGCGACGTGTTCGTCGTCGGCTCGGGGCTCGACGCCCGCATCGGCGCCATCGGCCGCGTCCCCGGCCCGGCGGGCCAGGGCGACGACGCCACCATGCTCGTGGTGCTGTCCCGTGCGACCGCCGCGGCAGGCACGCGCAGCGTCGGGGACGCCATCGACGAGGCCATCGCCTCGGGCCGGATCAAGGACATCGCATGGCCCGCCGTCCTCGCCGTCCTCGCCCTGGGCATCGGACTTGCATTCTACCTGCCCCAGATGGAGGTCGTCGGCCCCCTCCGGCGACTTGCCGGTGAACTCGAGGCCATCGCCCAGGGGACGCAGCACCAGGTGTTCCACGACCGCTACACCGGCGTGGTCGGTGAAGTCGCCCGGGCGGCCGTTCTGGCCCAAGAAGCCCTGCATGCGGCCTACCTCGCCGAACAGGAAGAAGGCGGCGAGGACGAGGCACGAGCGGACCAAGGCGAACGCAAGCGGCCGAAGACGCGGTCGCGGCGGGCCCTTTCCCGCAGCCACCGAAGAGCCCCCTCCAGGGCGCACAAGGCGGTGCCGGCCGAACCGGAGGCCGCCGGTGACGGTGCCGCAACGGCGCCCCCGGCCGCCATCGATCTCCCCGAGGACTCTCCGCCCGGCGGCATGAAGGTGGAGAGCCACTCCCACGCCGAGCCCGAGGTGGGCCCGGTCGCAGCCCCGTCGCTGTTCGACGACGAGCCGCCGCCCGACGAGGAAGCGGCCAAGGCCGAACTTGCCCTGACTCCGGAGCCCACCGACACGGCGGCGCCGGAGGATCCGCGGGAAGCCTACTTCCGGGAGGTCTTCGAGGAGTTCTTGCAGGTCAAGGAGACGTGCGGCGAGCCCACCGACAACCTGACCTACGAGAAGTTCGCCCAGAAGCTGCGCAAGAACACCGAGCAGCTCCTCGCCCGCCCCGGGGTCAAGGACGTGGAGTTCTCGGTCTACATCAAGGACGGCAAGGCGGCCCTCAAGGCCAAGGTCGTCAAGGCCTAGGATGGCGCTGCGCAAGATCGCCACCATCGGGGAACCCGTGTTGCGAACCCGCGCGCGGGAGGTGGGCGTGGACGAACTCCGCAGCCCGCGCATGCAGGCACTCATCGACGACCTCGTCGAGACCATGCGGGATGCGAACGGCGCGGGGCTTGCCGCGCCGCAGATCCACGAGCCGGTCCGCATCGTCGCCATCGAGGTGTCGAACAACCCGCGCTATCCCTACAAGCCCGAGATTCCCCTGACGATCCTGGTCAACCCCGTGCTCGAACCCATCGGCGACGAGACCTTCGAGAACTTCGAAGGCTGCCTGTCGGTGCCGGACCTTCGGGGCGTGGTCGAGCGGTTCGCCCGCCTGCGGGTGCGCGCCCTCGACCGCCACGGCGAACCGGTCGAGTTCGAGACGGCCGGCATCTCCGCCGGCACCTTCCAGCACGAGGTCGATCACATCGACGGCGTCCTCTTCGTCGATCGCGTACGCGACCCGACGACTCTGTGCACGTGGGCGGCCTTCCGCCGCTACCACGAGGCCGCGTTCCGGGCCCACGTCGAAGAGATCGTCGCGCGCTACGGCAGCTAGCCTTCGAAGGCCGTTTCGGAGGCCGGATGCTATGGTCCCCGCGTCCGTGAAGCGCCGCCTCGTCGCCTTCGTCGCCTCCCTGTTCCTCCACCTCTCGATCCTCGGGGTGGGATGGATCTCCATGGCGGCGAGCCTCGAGATGCCCGACATCGAAATCGAGTTCACCGAGGTGACCCTGCTCGATCCGGACGCCGTGCAGGGCGAGCAGCCCGAGCCCGAGCCCGAACCCCAGAAGGTGGCCCCACCGGCCCCCCCGAAGCCCGAGCCCCCAGACGACGGCACCGAAGCCGAAGCCGAGCCCGAACCCGAGAAGAAGGACCCGCGCAAGGAGATCGGCCGCCGTCCGTCCCGGGTCGATCGGCTCGGCCCCACCAACGCCACGTTCTACGCATTCCTGGTCAACCGCCGGATCCGCAGGCTGCCGTTCGCGGAAAAGGGCATCGAGGTCATGGCCCCGCTGCCCGACTTCCAGTTCCTGGTCCAAGGCGGTGGGTTCCATCCGCTGCGCGACTTCGACTACATGGTGATCGCCTCGCCCGACGTCCGCGACGTGACCCAGACGTTCCTCGCCGTGCAGTACAACCTGCCGCGCGAGGAGGTGGTGCAGGCCGTCGAACGAGCCGCCGAACGAGCCGGCGAGACGATCACGTGGGAGGAACGCGGCGGCTACACCATGGGCAACCCACGCCCGGCCGATCCGAATCGTCCCGACGTGGATCCACGGTGGATCGTCTTCCTCGACGACCGCGTGGCGGTCTACGTGCGGGAGGAATTTCTGCCCCACATCCTGACCGAGCCGTCCAACGACGCGAAGACCTCGGGCAACTTCGTGGCCAACCTCACGCGCATGCGGCGCTTCGCCGCCCGGGAGCCCCGCGCCGGCATGCAGATCGTCCTCAAGGACATCCATGCTGCCCTACGGCGCGTGCGTGGTCTTCCGTTTCCCATGCCCGACCACGTCCAGGTGACGGTGGAAGCGGCGAAGTCGCCCACCCTCGTCGTGGATGCGACGTTCCTGTCGAGCGAAGACGCCCGCGCCTTCGCGCGCTGGTACCAACGCGACCTCGCCGCCATCCTCGACGACAACTGGACGGTCAAGGCCATGGCCGGGTGGATCTATCGGCTCCTCGAGATCGAGCACGAGGGAAGAAAGGTGCGTATCGCGGGCACCTTCAGCACGAAGCAGGCCACCTCCGTGCTCGACCTCCTTGCGTCGTTGTCACGCAAGATGTTGCACAAGACGCCAGAGGAGGCCGAACGCGACCGCAAGGCCCGGGAAGAGATGTGGCGGCGACGGCAAGGCGGGAAGCTGCCGCCTTCGGCAGCGTTCGGTGAAGACGACGCGCGTTCGGCCACGACGGGCGATGGCGACGCTGGCAACGGGGACGAAGCAGCCCGCGCCAAGAGGTCCGACGACGGAACTGCCGCCGGCGGACGGGGTGCGGAGGATGCCCCGGATGCGGCCGGTGAACGAAGCGAACGACCGCCCCCTCCGCCGGCCGACGAGGCGCCGCCCAACTGACGGGGCACGGACCGCGGCGAAACGGTCCGTCGGCACGACACCTACGGGGCGGCCGCGCCGACGGCCCCGTCATCCTCCGGCGACGACGTTGCCGATACCGTCTGGCTCTAGGTGTTGCCTCCACGCCGATCCAAAAGGGTGTGCACCCGCCTTCGCACGTCCATGGAATATGCGTTCCATGCGGACGCCACGTCTCCCCGATGCATCCGAGGAAGCGCCGCGGCCGCACGAAAGTTGCCAAGTCATGGCACCTGTCGGAAAATGACCCGCACGATCGCGACGCGGGCACGGGTCCGGTGAGCGCGAGGAGTATCCCCATGTCCATCGACTCTCCTCTTTCGACCTCCGAAGGTTCGGGACTCGCCGACATCCAGAGCATCGCCAAGGCCATGGATGCGGTGAACGCGGGGGATTCCGTCGATGCGGGGCCCGTCGACGACGGCGCCTTCGTCGTCTCGGCCGCGCCCACGGCCGCTCCCATCGATCTCGCCCAGCCCTCCACGTCGGTCGGCGCGCCGCCGTTCGGTGCCGCTCCCGCTGCCGCAGCCAAGCCCGCTGCGAGCCGCCGGGAGCGCTCGATCTGGGCCGGTCTCGCCGTGAGCAGCATCGTGCTCGTGGCTGCCGTCGGCGTGCTCGGCACCTGGGTGTGGCGGCATCGGACAGCCGAGCCCGCCGATGCGCCCGCCCGGCTCGCGGCCGCCGTCCCGGGAGGTCCGGTCGGGACGACCGAATCCCGCCCGGCCCGCACGCGACCGCGTGCCGCCGGTGTCGCCGCGGGGCTGGCCGGTGGCCTCGCCGGGCGAGAGGCCGATCGCGAGGCCCCCCCGGGCGAGGAAGACGTGATGGTCCTCGACGAACTCGACGATCCGGAGGAAGCACGGCGCGTACGGAGCGCGCGACGAGCTGGAACGCCGAAGTCGCGCGAATCCGAGGCTGGGTCGGAACCGTCCGCGGGCGCCTCGAACGAAGCCGACGGCACGGCCGACCCGTTCGCGGCTGCGGGCGACGTGGGGCGAGCGAGCGCCGATCCCTTCGCCGGAACCGAGGCCGCCGGCGCCGAAGGCGAGGCGCAGGGGGCCGCATCCTCCGCGCAAGCCGGTGACGGGGCCGCGGCACCAACGTCGCCCCCCTCCGCCTCAGGCGGGGATCAGGACGACGTGGACGTCGACTGCCTCGTCAACCGCGATCTTCCGAAGTGTGCTTCGTTCCGGGCCGACGCCCGTCGTGCCGCCGCGTCCTCGAAGGTCACGCCCGACGAGAACCTACCGGAGAAGCTCTCCATGCCGGACGTTCGCAAGGCCCTCGCTCCGGTCAAGGCCGCGGCGCGCACGTGCGGTCGGACCCATGGGGCGTCCCCCGGCACGAAGGTCCGCGTCAAGCTCTCCATCGAAGGCGCGACGGGGCTCGTCGTCTCGGCGACCCCCCTCGACGAGCACGCCACGTCGCCACTCGGCAGGTGCGTGGCGGCCAAGTTCGGCGACGCGAAATTTCCACGCTTCCGCTCCAAACGTATGGGGCTGACCTTCCCCATCGTCCTGTAGCGTCCCCTGGCGCCGGGGAAGGGCGCCGTGGGGCGATGCGCGGGCGGACGGGACGGTTGCGGCAACCTGCCGTTTCTCGTGCGGCTCACCCACCCTTGAGGAGGGCGAGGGCCTCGTCCGCCGGAGCCGGCCGGCCGAAGAAGTACCCCTGTCCCGCCATGCAGCCCACGTCCCGCAGGAAGTCGGCCTGTCCCTGGGTCTCGATGCCCTCCGCCACCAGATCGACGGCGAGTTGTTCGGACAGGCTGACCATGGTCCGCACCATGGCGGCACTCGAGTCCGTCGGGTCCGGGCCGAGGCCATCCACGAAGGTCTTGTCCACCTTGAGCCCGTCCACCGGGAAGCGGTGCAGATAGGACAACGAGGAGTAGCCCGTGCCGAAGTCGTCGACCCAGATTTGAACCCCGAGTTCGCGGAGGTTCGTCAACAGGGCTGCCACCTCGTCCATGTTGTCCATGAGCACGCTCTCGGTCAGCTCGATCTTGAAGTTCGCTGGATCGACCTGTGTCTCGTTGAGCGCCCGTGCGACGCAATGGAGGAGATCGGCATCGGACACCTGCCGCGCCGACAGGTTGACACTCACCCCGAGATCCCTGGCGCCGGGCACCTCGTCGACGAACATGCGTAGTTTGCGGGCCGCCTCGCGCAGAGCCCAACGTCCGATCGGGAGGATGAGCCCCGTCTGCTCGGCGATGGGAATGAACTCGGCGGGCGAGATGCGTCCGCGCTCCGGACTCTCCCAACGGATGAGGGACTCGAACGCGATGAGCCGGCCCGATCGCAGGGACACGATGGGCTGGAAGTACAGTTCGAACTCCTCGCGCTCCACGGCCTCCCGCAGCGCCATCTCGAGGCGCATCTTCGTGAGGGCCTCCATGCGCATGTTGGTGCTGAATCGCCGCTTCTTCGTGCCGCGCGCGAGCTGCTTGGCGCGGGTCGCCGCGGTCGAGACGTCGCTCACCACGTCGTCGACGTTGCGGTAGTTCCGTTCGCTGGTCGTGATCCCGATGCTCACCCCGACGTAGACGTGCTCGCCGTCCACGTCCACGGGGATCCGCGCGGCTTCGTCGAACCGATCGGCAAGCCTCGCGCCGAGATCGAAATCGGTCACGTTCTCGACGAGCACGGCGAACTTGGCTCCCGCGAACCGGACGATGAGGGAATCGGCATCCACGCACGA
>RFGU01000172.1 GCA_003696955.1 Deltaproteobacteria bacterium
AGGGTCGTCCCCTCGATCCCCGAGCGTACGGCGAGCAGCGCAAGCCCCCCCACCACCGCGCCCATGGCGACCTGCATGGCGACCATCCATCCCCGCAGGGTTCCGATCCAGTCGACGACGGGGCTTACGAGCACCTTGAAGGTCGTCCCCGCGTGCAGGTACGAGGTGCGCCCCACCTGGGTGGCCGAAAGTCCGACCGCCGTGAAGAACTCCCCGGCCACCTGGTGCAAGAGGGACCACGGCAGCCCCTCGGCGAAGTACGTGGTGGCCGTCGCGAGGGCCTTGCGAGGACGACCCGAGGGATCGGCGTCGGGCACCGGCCCAGGATGGGGCGGATCCCCCGTCTGGCCAAGAATCGGGCGAATCGCGGCGTCGTTGCGCCTCCCGTCCGGGTTCAAGGGATCGGCGGGGCGGACGATGGCCGGGTCATGCCCCTCGAACTCGGGACGACGGCTCTGCAGATCCTCGTGGACGCGCTACGGGACGGCGTCGTGGTCTTCGACGAGAACGAGCGGGCCTGTTTCGCCAACGCAGCCGCCTACCGCCTGCTCGGCACCACCGAAGCCGATCTCCTCGGCGCATCCTTCGAGCGCGTGGCGGACGTGCTCGTCGCGGCCGAGGAGCAGCGGGCTCGCCTGCGGGCGGGAGAATCGATCCGGTGCGAGTCGTCCTCGACGCTCCAGGTACCGGTGCGGGCGGCGTGGGTACGGCTCGCCGCCGCCGCTCCCGGATCCCCACCGCCGTCTGCCCTCGTACTGCACGATGCGAGCCTCGGCGTGGCGCTGCGGCGCGTCGAGGACGTGTTGCTCGCGACCGTCCCCACCGACGAGCCCGCCGCCAACGACGGCGGGCGTCGCCGCTCGCGCCTGCTCGACCACTTGGAGATCGTGCGGTACCTGGCCCGCGAGGTGCGAACGAGCCGGCGCAGCGGCGACCCGGTCAGCGTCGCGATGCTCGCCGTGCCGGCCACCGCTTCCGCCGAACACGTCGGAGGGCTCGTCGCCCGGATGCTTCGCGGCGCCGACCGCGTCGGGCGCCTGATGCCATCGTTGACCGAAGGGATCGCACGCCCCACGGAAGTCACGGCCGTGGCGTTCGACGTGGCGCTCGACCCCGCCTGGCACTGGTTTCTGGTGGTCCTTCCCGACACGCCGGCCACCGGCGCCCACGCCGCGGCCCTGCGGATTTCCGCCCAGCTCGCGGGGGACGGCGGACTCGAAGCCGTACGCGTTGGAACCTCGACCCTCGACTCGGGAGCGTCCTTGCCGTCCGCCCGCGAAACCGCCAAGGAACTCGTGGAAGCCGCCGTGGCCGCATGCGCCGACGCCACGGCGGGCGACGTCCCGCGGCCGCGGACCGACGAGCGCACGGCCGCGACGCCGCGCTAGCGCGGGTGACCTCCGCGGACCGTAAGGACGGGCGCTCCCGTGCGTTCGACGATCGGACGCGCCCATGTGCCCTCGCCCCCGGACCCGGCCGCCGAGGCCCGGACCCACCCCCTTCGCGGCCGTGGCCGGCTGCGGTACGGTCGGCTCACCCGTGGTCCGGTCGCTCGCCGCCCTCGCCCTCGCCGTCGGCATCTGTGCCGAGGCCCATGCTGCGCCGAGCACCGCCGAGCCCGGTGGGGACGCCGCCCCCCCTTCCGAGGCCACGGACGAAAACCCCTATCTCGATTCGCCCGACGCCACGGCACCGCCCGGCCAGGACTTTGGCCCCTTCTTCGTCGGTCCGCCCGCCTCCGAGACCCGATTTCCCGCGTCCGTCCGCAAGGGGCACCGCCTCGCGCCGCTGCTTTCGGTCCGCGACGGTCTGTTCTGTTTCGTGGAGGACGCCCACTGCGTCGCGTCCCTGCTCGCCTCCGCCGACGTCGGCATCGGCATGGCGGTCATCGGTGACAACGGACCGGACCTGCCCTACGCGCAGCTCACGTTTCGCGGAGGTGTGACCTTGCGCCCCATGACCCTGCGGCGCAGGCGTTTCCACCCGTGGGCCGTGGGGCTCGCCGGCAGCTATTCGGTGGGAACCGGTGGGATCCGCCTGCAGAGCGACGACGTCGTGGAGACCGAGCGCACCCAGGCCGTGCGGATCGCCCTCGTCAACCAGCTGTGGCTGTGGCACAGGCCCCACGCCTTCCATATCGACGCCTCCGTGGGCGCCGTGCGCAGCGGCGTGCTCGGCCCCGACGAGAAGATCCACGACCTTTGGGGTACCCACGCCGAACTCGCCCTCGGATTCGGCGGATGGGGCGCCCTCGTGGTCTCGGGAGACTTCCTCGACGAGGACACGCGCATCGTGTTCGGGTTTCGCACCCACGCGCTCGTGGGCGGTCCCCTCTTCGGTCTGACCGCCCTGGGCCTTTGGGCCGGAGGTGTGCTGTGAGCTCGGTGGGCCTTTTCGCCGTGTGGACGGCCGTGACAGGGCCCGCAACGGCCGGCGAGCCCGCCGAGCCACGGACGCCACCGCCGCCCGCGGCCGTGCAGGCCGATCCCGATGCCGCCGTGCCCCGCCTGCCCCTCGGCGAAGCCGAGCAGGCCGCCCACGAGGGCCCGCGTTACGTGCGGGCGGCCGAGGCTCCCAACGTCCCGAAGGCCCGCCCCGGTCCCCCCTTCTACGACGAAGCGGACGAAGCAACCTTCCGCGAGCGTTTCGGGCTTTCGCCCGCGCCGTCCGAAAAGATCCGGCGCGTGCGCATGCGATGCCTCGTGGCCGATCCGTTGTGCGGCATCACCGTGGAAGTCCAGGCCCTGTCGGCGTATGCCCTGCGGGCGCGCCAAGGATCGGTCGCCACGGTCAACGCCCGCACCTGGAACTCGGCGCGGGCCCAGTACGATGCATGGGTGCTCTTTCCGGCGGTCGTCCGCACCCGGGGCCGGATCCGCTACAACGTGCTGTCCATCGGCCCCAAGGGCGGCGTGATCGCGAGCGACGGCGCGGACGTATGGGCCAATTTCGGCCTGGCGATGCGCGCGTTCTTCGGCACGGGCGCGTGGGCACCCCACCTCGAGGTCACGGGCGCCCTGGCCTTTCGCATCGCGGGCCGGGCCGAGGGCACCGATGGATTCTTCGGCGCCGGGCGTGCCGAGGTGGGCCCCGTCCGCTCGCCGGCCGGCTTCACCATGGACGTGGGATTCGGCCTCGGCGGGTTCGGGTCCATCGTGGTGGGCGGGCAGTACGACAGCCCCATGGCCCGTGAGGAGATCCCCGAGTCCCTGCGCGTGCCGGCGGCCGGCATGTTCTACGTCGGGTTTCGCGGCAACATCATGTGGGGGGCCCCCGCCGCCGCCGCGATCGGCACCCACGTGCTCGCGGGGCGCCTGGTGAGCCGCTGACGGCTCTGCTCGTCCTCGGGCGAGTGCCCGTTCGGAACACTCCGGCGCCCCGCGCCTTCCGCCTACTCGCGGCGGGCGCCGACGGCGCCCGCGATCGCACTCGAGAGGCCCGGCAGTACCTCCCCCGCCTTCGCCCGAAGCACGCCCCCGCCGGGACTGCGCCGCGCCAGATCGCCGAAGGGGCCGTCCTCGGGATTTACATCCAGTATAGGAACTTTTCGTGCCACCGCGAGCGCTCCGATCTGCATGGGCAGGTTCGTCGCGCCGGAGGTTCCCACCACGACGAGCACGTCGCAGCGTGCCGCCGCATCCATGGCACTTTCGGCCCGAAAGCGGGGCTCGTCGTAGCACTCGTCGAACCAAAGCACGTGGGGGCGGCCCGGACCGCCGCACGCGGGACACGCGAGGGCGGCGAGATCTTCGGCATCCGGGATCCGGTCCTTCGGCCAGTCGTCGAATCGCTCCGGCACCGGATAGGTCCGCGTCGTGCAGGCACGGGCGCAGCGGTACGCGTCGATGTTCCCGTGGATCTCGTACATCCGCTCGGGGGGCACGCCGCTGCGGGCGTGGAGGCCGTCGACGTTCTGGGTGACCAGGTCGAACCGCTCCCCGAGCAGGCGAGCCATGTCCGCCACCGCGCGGTGCCCGGCCCCCGGCGACGCCGCCCGGCAGACGCTGCGACGATAGAGATACCACCCCCATACCGTGGCGGGCTGCTCGACGAAGGCGCGATGCGTCGCAAGTTCCATGGGGTGGTAGACCTTCGAACCCCGGGTCCAGTAGCCCTCCTTGCCACGAAACGTCGGAATGCCGCACTCGGCCGAGATCCCGGCGCCGGTCAGGACCAGCAGGCGGCCGTTCCGTGCCCGTTCGGCGACGACGGATGCGGCGCGCGTCACGTCCATGGGCCGGTCCTAGGGGCGATTGCGACGCCGCAGGCGCAAGAGGACCAGGCCCAGCAGCGACATGGGGACGAGCGCCCCGTCGTTCGCGGACCCGTGACGGCAAGCGCATCCCGAGTCGGCGCGCGGTCCGTAGTCGTTCGGCAGCGCCGCGCCGCCGTCGCCGCCGTCTCCCCCGGACGTCCCGCCTTCGGTGCCCCCAGCGTCGCCGGCACCGTCGCCTCCCGTGCCCGACGTCGTCGTCCCGGCCCCGGTGCTCCCAGCCCCGGTGCTCCCCGTCGCGGAGTCGCTGGCGTTGCCCGTGGTGCCGCCCCCGGACGTACTCGTCGGATCGCCGGTGGTCGGCTCCGGCCCCGTGGTCGAGGTGGACCCGCCACCCGTACTGCCACCGCCGGTCGTCGTGCCGCCCCCCATCACGCACGGTCCGGGCGCCTGCACGATCTCGATGTCGTCCCCGTAATAGAACCGCAGGATCTGGACGTAGTCGTATCCCTGGTCGTTCTCGAGGCACCGCGAGCCCCACTGGGACATGCACCCGCGGTTCTGCCCGTAGCCCGCATCCTGCGGATCGAACACCCACCCGAGGGTGGTCTGCTCGACGGCGGTGCCGGTCTTGCCCTCGTTGTACGTGACGTACTTCTCGGTGGAGGCGTTGGCGTCGTTGCCCACGCACGAAGGCGGTGCCGTGTTCGGATCGCCCGCGACGTAGAACCCGTAGGTCAGGTTGCCGTTGTACCGCAGGTACATGCCGGCGGTCTCCTCGACCGCCTGGTAGTGCTTGGCCTGGGGCGTGGCACCGCAGGTGTAGACCTGACATCCCTGTCCGTCGCAGATGGAGCCGCTGTTCTCCATCGCGTAGTAGGCCACCGAGCGGGCCGCAATGGCCTGGGCCTTGAGCGCCTCGAGGTTCGCGCCGCCGTTTTCGCACGTGATCACGTGGGGGAGATAGTCGGTCTCCGTTTCGACCGCACCGATCCCGTCCACCTGGATCGTGCAGTGGGCCTCGGTCGGCGGCGGGAGTGGGACCGGCTCGCCGGGCTGGACGATGGGCAGGTTGTGGGGGCCTTCGTCGGGTGGAGCCGCGGCCGAGACCTGCGGGGCCACCGATACGACGATCCCGACGAGCAAGGGACGGAACATGGTTCCATGGTACCCCAGCGCCGTGCGACCGAGATCCGCGCATCGCGCACTCGTTCGAACCGCCCTGCCCGTGCCGGCGCAGCGCCGACGTGGAACAATTCGCCGAAACGACGAACCCACCCCACGACCATGACGTGTCCTACGCCCGCCCCTCCCCGCCGCCACCCATTTCCGTCACGGCCCGCCTTTGCGAACGGTGCGCCCGAGCGTATGGTTCGTGGCCACGGAGGAGTGGCCGAGCGGTCGAAGGCGGCGGACTTGAAATCCGTTGAGCCCCCTTCGGGCTCCGTGGGTTCGAATCCCACCTCCTCCGCCCGTGGCGGCCGCGTGCCGCTGGCCGTCTTGGCGGCGTGCCTGCTCGCGCCGGCGACGACCGGATGCGCCGGGGACGAGGCCGCCGTGGACCGCGAGCGCCTGCGTGCCCGCATCCTCGAGGCGGGCGTGCCCCTCGACCCCACGGTCGGCCGGCCCATCGCCTCCATCGAGGACCCCGTGGCCCAGCTCGGCCGCGACCTCTTCTTCACCAAGGCCCTCGGCGGGGACTACGACACGGCGTGCGCGAGCTGCCACCACCCCGTCCTCGGCGGTGGTGACGGCCTTTCCCTGTCCATCGGCGTCCACGCCCTCCACCCCGACGTGCTCGGTCCGGGTCGGGTTCACCGGCCCGGCTGGCCGGGCTACGACGGCGGCCCCACGGTCCCCCGCAACGCTCCGACCACCTTCAACCTCGCCCTGTGGGACCGGGTCCTCTTCCACGACGGCCGGGTCGAGAGCCTCGGCAAGCACGAAGGTGCCCACGGGATCGGTCCCGAGGGGATCCGTACGCCGGACGTGCCCTTCGGTTCGGCCGACCCGAACGCGGGGCTCACCCTCGCGGCGGCCCAGGCCCGCTTCCCCGTCACCTCGCCCGAGGAGATGCGCGGCTTCGACTTCGAGGCGGGCGCCGACCGCGAGGCGGCGCGCGTCCATCTTGCGTGCCGCATCGGTGACTACGGCATCGGTGCCGACGAGCTGGGCAACCCGCGTTGGGAGAGCCGCTTTCGCGCCGCGTTCGACCTGCCGACGGCCCCCGTCGAGGAGGTGGTGGACTTCGCCCACGTCGCCGAGGCCATCGCCCGCTACGAGTCGTCCCAGATCTTCGTCGACAGCCCCTTCCACCGCTTCGTGCGCGGCGACGACGACGCCTTGACCGAGGCCGAGGCCCGGGGCGCGTGGCTCTTCTTCACCCCCCGTTCCGAGGGTGGGGCCGGTTGCGCCGATTGCCACGACGGCCCCCTGCTGTCCGACGAGTCGTTCCACGTGCTGGCCGTTCCCCAGATCGGACGCGGCAAGGGCGACGGCCTCGACGGACGCCACGACTTCGGCCGGGCCCGGGAGACCGGGATCGGCGCCGACCAGTTCGCCTTTCGGACGCCCTCCCTGCTCAACGTGGCGGTCACGGGCCCGTACGGCCACGACGGCGCCTACGAGTCCCTCGAGGCCATGGTGCGGCACCACCTCGATCCGGCGGCGGCCCTTGCGACCTACGAGGACGAGCTGCCCACGCAACCCGGGATCCAGACGGACGGGTGGCGGGCGCGCACCGAGACGATCCTCGAACGGGTCGAGGTCTTCCCGCTCGAGTTGTCGGACGACGAGGTGGACGATCTGCTCGCGTTCCTCGAGGCCCTGACGGATCCGTGCGTCACCGACCGCGCGTGCCTCGCACCATGGATCCCCGACCCCGAGGCACCGGATCCCGACGGCTTCCGCCTCGTCGCCCTCGACGCCGACGGCGAGCCGCTCTAGGCGGATCGCTTGCGGCCGCAAAGATCGGCGTAGGCGGCCTCGAAGGCGCGAGCGACCCGCTCGTCGAAGAGTGCGAAGACGACCCGTTCGATCTGCGGAACCTCGGCCACGACGCCGGCAACGGTCCGCAGGGCGATCGGTGCCGCCTCGTCGGCGGGGTAACCGTAGACACCGCAGCTGATGGCCGGAAACGCCACCGTGCGGCATCCATGGTCCCGCGCGAGTTCGAGGGCGCGCCGGTAGGCCGAGGCGAGCAGTTCCGGCTCCCCGTGCCGGCCGTCGCGATAGATCGGCCCTACGGCGTGGATCACGTACTTGGCGGGCAGGTCGTAGCCCCGGGTGATCTTGGCATCGCCGACCTCACAGCCGCCAAGGCCCCGGCACTCCGCGAGCAGCTCCGGTCCGGCGGCGCGATGGATGGCGCCGTCCACCCCACCGCCGCCGAGCAGCGAAGGGTTGGCCGCGTTGACGATGGCGTCCACGGACATCTTGGTGATGTCCCCTCGACGCAGTTCGATGCGCTCACATGGATCCAAGGCCATAGTCATCCTCGATCTCCCGACCCCGACGCCGGGCCGGAAGACGCTAGCGAATCTCGTCGCTAGATGCCATGGGGTTGCTGGAGTGAACTTCGCAGCGGCGCGCCCGGCGCCCGGTCACTTGGAGCCGCCTCCTTCGCCGGACGCCTTGGGCACGAGGTGGAAGACCAGGTTGAACGACGTTATGGTGTCGAGCTTCTCGACGTCGGGCAAAGGCTGGTTCTCGTATCGTAGGGTGAAGGTCGTCGCGAGGGAGAACCACTTGGTGACGGTCACGGCGAGGGCAGAGTTCCAGTTGACCCGAAACCTTCGCCCCACCTGCACGCTCTGGAGGTACTCGAGTCCCGTCTCGAAACTCACGTAATCGCTCATACGATTGCTATAGCCGCCGAAGAGCCGCACCGCGTGGTTGAGCAGTTCCTTGTCGAGCTTCTTCGGGTCGCCGTCGTCGTCGAGCACGGGATTGCCCTCGTCGTCCTTGACAACGATGGCCTCGTCCGTGCGCAGATCGTACTGGAAGTCGTAGCCGACCTCGAACCAAAGCCGATGCTTGGGCTTGGTCAAGGCATGGAAGGCGACGCCGGGGTCTACGTTGAGCCGAAGCTTAAGCCCCTGGAAGGTGTCGTGACGCGCCGTGAGCATGGTGAAGAGGGAGACGTGCTCGTGGACGAACCCGTCGTAGCGCGCCATGCCCTGGACGTTCTTGACCGTCGTCTTCCAGCCGTCCTCCCCGCTCGGCACGCTGCGGCCGTAGTTGACGGCGGCGATGCTGCTCACCTGGTGAGCCTTGCGGCGCAGCCGGAAGTTGAGAGCACCCGTCACGGCGAAGGATCGCGCGTTGCCGGTGCTCAGGAGGCCACCGGTCTGCAGGTCGAGTTCGGTCGCGTCCTTCGACGTATCGTCGCTGGGCTTGGGGGCGGCCGCGGCGAACTTGCCCGTCGGAACCTCCGTGACGCCGGTGCTGGCCGGCTGGGCAGCGATGGTTCCCTGTGGAAGTTGCGGCGGCTCACCGTCCGTGGCGACGGCGAGGAGGGCGGAAAACTGCGCCGAAACGAGGAGGTGGGCCCCGTACATGGGGCGCTTTTGCCCGATCTACGCGCAGATGCCAACTCGGCCGCGCGCCACGGCCCGGCCGTGCCTCACGTCCCCGAACGCGGTCGCAGCACGACGGGCACGCCGTGCTTCGGACGAAGCGTCACGAGGGGCTCGGGCTCGATGCGCGCCCCGTCGGCGAGTTCGATCTCGTAACGCTGGAGCATCCGCGAGACCACCAGCACCGACTCCATCATGGCGAACGCCTTGCCGATGCACAGGCGCTGGCCGCCCCCGAACGGGAAGTAGGCGAAGCGCGGCCGCGCCTTCTCGCGCTCGGGAAGGAATCGGTCCGGATCGAAACGCTCGGGATCGTCCCAAAGGTGCGGCAGACGATGGGTCACCCACGGGACCAGGCCCACGAGGGCGCCCCGCCGCAGCCGATGGCCGCCGACGACGTCGTCCTCGTGGACGCTGCGCTCGATGAACCATGCGGGCGGGTAGAGGCGCATGGATTCCTTGACGATGCGCTCGACCGTGCCGAGGTTGCGGACGTCGGCGGCGGTCGGTCGGCGTCCGGCAAGGACGCGATCCACCTCGGCACGAGCCGCCTCTTGGTGCTCCGGGTGCGTGGAGAGCAGGTAGAAGGTCCAGGCCAGGGCGTTGGCGGTCGTCTCGTGCCCGGCGAGGAAGATCGTCACGACTTCGTCGCGAAGCTGGGCGTCGGTCATGCCCTCGCCCGTCTCCTCGTCCCGCGCCTCCAGGAGCATCGAAAGAAGGTCGTCTCCGGCGACCTTCTCGGCGCGACGTCGCTTCACCATCTGGGCCACGATGCCGTCGAGGGTCCGGCCCGCCCACCGGGCACGGCGGTTCTTGGGCGTGGGGATCCAAAGCGGCAGCCGAATCGGGGACATCAGGATGTGATCGACGTACCGATTCAACACTTCCACGCACCTACCGACGGTGTCGACGTCCGCGTCGGGATCGGCGCCGAGCAACGTCGTGCCGGCGACGCGTTGGGTCAACGACGTCATGTGATGGGCAAGATCGACGGGACCGGAACGCCGTCCCTCCTCGATGCGGCCGATCTCCTCGTCGGCGAGGTCCACCATGGTCTCCGCGAACCCCTCGATCCGCCGATGGTGGAACGCCGGCTGGGCGATCCGCCGTTGCCGACGCCAGAACTCCCCTTCGCTCGTCAGAAGACCGTTGCCGAGGAAGATGCGAAGCGCATCGAAACCGATGGTGTCCTTGCCGTAGTTCTTGGCGTTCTGCACGAGCACCCGCGCCACGTCGGCGGGCTCCCGCAACAGATAGAGCCGTACCGGACCGAACTGGAGTTCGACGACGGGCCCGACCTTCGCAGTAGCCTCGAGGTAGCCGAGCTTGTCGTCGTGGAACCTGCGCGGCTCGAAGATGGCCAGGGGCGCCGTCCGAAATCGCGGCGGCCGAGACGGCGCGACGACGACGTCCGCGGCGGCGGGAGTGGCGGTCACGGGGTTTCCTGCTGCCATGGTTTCAAAATATGAGCATTTGCTCGCTTTTGCCTACTCGCTTTCCGAGATCGGGCCGGGGATGGGGCACATCGGCCATTTTTCCGGCATCTCGAGCCCTACGAACCGGCTCGGTCTCGGATTCGTCGCAGGCACGAACCGGCTCGGCAGCCCCCCGCCCTCGCCATCCCGGCCGTCCGGACACGTGAACGCCCCTTCGGGCCGCCCGATCCGGCGACGCGAAGGGGCCGTTGGCGCCTTCTCGCAACCTGGGTCCTACATCCGGACGTACTCGAAATCGAGGGGCTTGCCGCCGATGCCCTGCTTGGGCGGGGCGATCCAGTGCGCCATCTTCCCCGGTTCGTAGACCGGCTTCATGATCGACTGCAGATAGGCGTTGTCGGCGGGCGAGAGCAGCCACTCGTCCTTCTTCGCCTCGAAGACCACGGGTGGGATCGGGTTGCCCTCCGGGTCGAAGGTGTGCCCCGCGTAGATGCCCTGGTGCCGGTGGAACCTGCGCGAGGGCAGCTTGAAGCGGTACGACAGCCCCTCCTTCTCGAGGATCTTGTTCCAGCGTCGCACGGCCCGCTCGCAGTCGGCGATGTAGTCGTCCCGCAGCACCTCGTTCATGGCGTTGCGCAAGGGGACCTCCTTCTCGACGAGCCGGCCGCCCTCCGGAACCCACATGCGGTAGACCTCGTCGAGGGCCAAGTGGTCCTCGAATCGGTCGGCCTCCCGATAGCGGCCCTTGAGTCCCGCCGCGAAGTACTGGGCCGCGTTGGACGAGATCTCGCCCCCGAAGAGATCGAGGCAGTAGGTGAACCAGTAGTTGATCGCCCGTTGGATCGTGTCGAGGTCGATGCCGCCTTGACCGCGCGCATCTCCGTTGGGATCTTGCTTCGTCAGCTCGGCCGAGCGCTGGACGATCCTCGAAATCCCCGTCTCGCCCGTGAAGAGGTGGAACGCCTCCTCGGTCAACATGAACGCGCAGCTACGCGCCAGCGGGTCGAACGCACTCTCCTTGAGGGCGGCGAGTTGGTACTTGCCGTCCCGGTCGGTGAACATCGTAAAGCAGAAGAACGACAGCCAGTGGTCGCACGGTTGGTTGAACGTGCCGAGGATCCTGGGCTTGTCCGGATCCCCGGATCGGCGTTCGAGCAACTCCTCCGCCTCGTCGCGGCCGTCCTTCCCGAAGTACTTGTGCAGCAGGTACACCATCGCCCAAAGGTGCCGCCCTTCCTCGACGTTGACCTGGAATAGGTTGCGCATGTCGTAGAGGCTCGGCGCCATGTGCCCGAGCATCCGCTGTTGCTCGACACTCGCGGGCTCGGTGTCCGCCTGGGTCACGATGATGCGGCGTAGGAGATTGCGGTACTCACCGGGCACCTGCTCCCAGGCGGGCTTGCCCGTCTCGTCCCCGACGTGGATCAGCGCCTGCTGTGTGCGAGGCGTCAGGAAGATGCCCCACCGATAGTCGGGCATCTTCACGTAGTCCCAGTTGGCCCAACCGTGGTCGTCCACGGACACGGCGGTCCGCAGCCAGACGTCCTTGGTCTCGAAGTCGGTGGGGCCCATCTCGTGCCACCATTCGAGGTACTTGGGCTGCCAGTGCTCGAGCGCCCTGCGCAGTTTGGGGTCCTGGGACAGCCCCACGTTGTTGGGGATCTTGGTATCGAGTTCGACGGATGCGAGCGCCATGCCCCAAGCGTGCGACGCCGGCGGGGCCTGCGGGCGTGCAACGGTTGCCGCTTCGTGTGCCCGCGCACGGAGCTTGCGCACAGGCCCTACGCTCGATGCCCTACGATGTCACCCGGCGGGATTGCACGTCACGTTGTTGATCTGGCCGCCGGCGAAGTCCGAGTACGTGTACGGCGCGTTCAAGCCGTCGTAGGTCGCAACTTCGTACGTCTCGGGGTGGATCCGGTGGGCCGTCGTGCCCCCGAGCAGCACGGCCCAGATGTACCCGTCCACGTCCACGCCGACGCCCCGGTAGAGCCCCCCTTCGGGGAGCGCCACGGTGTCACCGTACTGCATGGTCTCCATGTCGACCCAGGCCACCCCGCCCTGGGTGGCCGTCCAGATCCGCCCCTGCAGGTCCTGGGCGACCCCCGCACCGCCGGCACCGCCCGGCCAACCGATCGGGTCCGCCCACGTCTTCGTCACGGGGTCGTAGCGCCGCGGATGGTCTCCCACCCACACGCGCCCCTTGGTGTCCACGGTGATCCCGTAGGATCCCCCTTGGATCGTCTCGTACTGCAACGTCTGCAGGTCGACGTGAACGATGGTGAACGCCGACCAGATGTACATCCACAGATCGCCCTCGGCATTGACGGCCGCACCGTAGGGTCCGAGGGTGCCACCGCAGGAGACGTCCGGCATGTGGATCTCCGCGTCGATGGCCCCCGTCTCGCCGTCGAGCAGGTAGGTCCAGATCCCGTCCGACCCCGAGCACGGCCAGGTGCCGCCGTCGCCCTTGGCCATGGCCGTCCACACCTTCTGGTCGTCGTACTCGCACGTCTCGGGGTTGTAGGTTCCCGGCGTCCATGCGACCGGACGTTGACTCGTAGCCTCGGGGAACGCGGTGTACCAGGCGACGCATTCCTCCTGGTCGAAGGGCAGGACGTCGTTCTTTCCCGTGGACGTATCGATGACGTTGTTGTTGTTCTTGTCCTCGCACAGCGAGGGCACCTGCCAGAACTTCGTCACGCCACCGGCCCGATTGGCCACCACGACCGCCTTGCCGTCGATGCTCACGGACGTCCGCGACGGATTGCCCGCCGCATCCGGTCGCGTCCAATACCGGCCCTCCTCCGCCATGGTCCGCGTGTTGATCTTCGAGATCGTGCCTTCACCCGAGTTCGCCAGCCAGACGTAGCTCCATTCCGAGAAGCCGCACTTCTGTTCGCACCCGACCGTGCCCGTCTCGGCGCCGACGTCGAACTTGAATCCGCTCGTGGACGAACTGGCCGTTCCCGATCCGGTGGCGCTCCCGGTGCCGCTTGCGACGGTGGTCCCACCCGAGTCCCCGCTTGCCGTACCTCCCTCGGTCGACGTGGCCGAAGACGTCGTCGACGTGGACGCCGACGTCCCGGTGGCCGAGGCACTCCCCCCGCTCTCGCCGTCGGAACCCGACCCCGACCCGCCCGGGCCGCATCCGGCGGCGCCGACGGCCAGACACAGACCGAACCATCGTAGCGTGCGCTGTTTCGACATGGTGTTGCTCCTCGGAAGACGTCGGTCCCGTCCTCGGTGGCCCGCCTCCCCCGAGGACGATACCCCACGGCGGGCCGCTCCGAGGACGCGTCCCACGACGGCTACGGGGTTCCACGTACGAGGGTACCGCTACGACGCCCACGCGACGGTCCGTCGCACGTGCCTGTCCGCCGCGCCGAACGCCGTTCGACCGCCCGTCCTCCGCGGTGCTGGTACGGTCTTCGACGTGGCCCGCAAGGCTCGCAATCGCGCGTCGAAACCCGCACCGCCGGCCCCGCGCAAGCGGCCCACCCAGGCCCGTGCGCGCATGACCGTGGCCGCGATCCTCGACGCCGCCGAACAGCTCCTCGAGGCGGCAGGCTTCGAGGGCATGACCACCAACGCCGTCGCCGAACGTGCCGGCGTGAGCGTGGGCTCCCTCTACCAGTACTTCCCCAACAAGGACGCCATCGTGATCGCCATCGCCGATCGCTTCGCCGACCGCGTCCTGGGCATGCTCGAGCGCCACATGGAAGCGGCCGCCGACCTGCCCCTCGAAGCGGCGTGCCGCTCCTTCGTCCGCGCCCTCGTGGCGGTGCACGCCGCCCAACCCCGCCTCCACAGCGCCCTCATCGCCACCGTGCCGCGTATTGCGGGGGTCGATCCGCTCGCGGGATATCAAGAGCGCATCGTCGAGCGTCTGCGCAACTACCTGCAGACTCGTGCCGACGAGATCCGGGTGGACGATCTGGATACGACCGTGTTCGTGCTGGTCCATGCCGTGCAAGGCGCCACCCATGCGGCGGTGCTCTACGATCCCACCGCGCTCTCCGACGGTCGCCTGGCCGCGAGTCTCGATCACTTGGTCCTGCGCTTCCTCGGCGTCGCTGCACCACGCTGCGAACCCGGCGACTGAACCCGGCCCGCGGGCACGTCCCGAGCCTCGGCCGCACGCCATGCACGTGGCGTATACTCGCGGCCGTGCCCCCTGCCGCACCGCCGCCGCGCGCCGGGTACCGCGTCTTGACGACCTTGGCCGCGTTGGTCGTCGTCGTCGCGGGGCTGCGCCTTTCGTCGGAGCTCTTCTTGCCCCTGCTCCTGGCGGTGTTCCTCGCCATCTTGGCGGCGCCGCCCACCTTGTGGCTCGAACGCAAGGGCGTCCCCGCGGCCGCCGCCGTGGCCGTCGTCATCGTGGGCGTCATCGTGGGTCTTTCGGGCTTCCTCGCCCTTTTGGTCACCTCCCTTTCGACCTTCCGCGAGGCCGCGCCGCGCTACCAGGCGCGCATCGCCGAGAACCTCGAACGCATCGACGAGGTGCTCGGGCGCTTCGGGCTGGAGGCCACGGCCGAATCCGTCCTCGGTATCGTCGAGCCCGGATCGATCCTCCAACTCGTAAGCTCCACCCTGGGCGGCCTGGTCGCCGCCGCGGTCAATACGTCGCTCGTGGTGCTGCTGCTCGTCTTCATCCTGCTCGAGGCCGCGGGCTTTCCCCGCAAGCTGCGGGCGGCCCTCGACGACCCGGAGGCCGACCTTTCGCGCTATGCGGCCGCCATGGTCGAGATCCAACGCTATCTGGTCATCAAGACCGTCGTCTCGGCGGCCACGGGCCTTGCGATCTTCCTGTGGACGTGGGCCCTCGGCGTGGACTTTCCCATGTTGTGGGGCCTTACGGCCTTCATGTTCAACTACATCCCCAACGTAGGCTCGATCCTCGCCGCGGTCCCGGCCCTCATCGTCGCCCTGCTGCAACTGGGCGCAGGCAGCATGGTGGCCACGGGCGTGGGCTACCTGGTGGTCAATACGGTCTTCGGAAACATCGTCGAGCCGCAGCTGATGGGGCGGAGCCTCGGCCTGTCCCCCCTCGTCGTCTTCCTCTCCCTCGTGATCTGGGGATGGATCTGGGGACCGGTGGGCATGCTCTTGTCCGTGCCCCTGACCATGGTCGTCAAGATCGTCCTCGAGCGCACCCCGGACCTGCGATGGCTCGCGATCCTGCTCGGCCCGGCGCCCGAACCCGACCCTTCGGCGTCCATGGTCGCGCGCATCGTCCACGTCGCGCGAGGTCGGGCGAAAGCACGAAAGCGGCCGCACCCCGGCTCGAACGAAAACGCGGCGGACGACGCCTGAGACGACCGCCGGGCGCGCAACAGGCCACGTTGGCCGCGCTTTACATCCACGGCCGGCGCGCGCAAGATCGGCCCCCCGCGGAGGTTCCATGACCCAAGATTCCGGCAACAGCTTCGGCACCCTCGACACCCTGCGCGTCGGCGACGCCACCTATCGGATCCATCGCCTCGAGGCCCTCGTAAAGGGCGGCTATCCCGACGTCGCCACCTTGCCCTACTGCCACAAGGTCCTGCTCGAGAACCTGTTGCGCCACGAGGGCTCGGGTCACGTGGACCGAGGCGACATCGAGGCCCTCGCCCGCTGGAACCCCGCCGCCGAACCCAAGCAGGAGATCGCCTACCACCCCGCCCGCGTGCTGCTCCAGGACTTCACCGGCGTGCCCGCGGTGGTGGACCTGGCCGCCATGCGCGACGCCATGGCGAAGATGGGCGGCGATCCCCAGAAGATCAACCCGCTGCAGCCCGCCGACCTGGTGATCGATCACTCCGTCCAGATCGACTACTTCGGCAGCGAGCGCGCGGCCAAGCTCAACGTGATGGCCGAGTACCAGCGCAACCGCGAGCGCTACACCTTCCTCAAGTGGGGCCAGAAGGCGTTTCGCAACTTCCGCGTGGTCCCGCCGGGGATGGGCATCTGCCACCAGGTCAACCTCGAGTACCTCGGTCGTGCCGTCTTCGCCCGCACGACGGACGACGGCGCCGAGGCCTTCCCCGACACCCTCGTCGGCACCGACTCCCACACCACCATGATCAACGGCCTCGGCGTGCTCGGCTGGGGCGTCGGGGGCATCGAGGCCGAGGCGGCCATGCTCGGCCAACCGATCTCCATGCTCGTGCCCCAGGTGGTCGGCATGCGGCTCTCCGGTGAACTTCCGCCCGGGGCCACGGCGACCGACCTGGTGTTGACGGTCACCCAGATGCTTCGGGCCCACGGCGTCGTGGGCAAGTTCGTCGAGTTCTTCGGACCGGGTGTCGGCAAGCTCTCCCTGCCCGACCGCGCCACCCTCGCCAACATGGCGCCCGAGTACGGCGCCACCTGCGGCATCTTCCCCATCGACGACGAGACCCTCGCCTACCTGCGCTTCACCAACCGCCCGCCCGAACAGGTCGCCCTCGTCGAGGCCTACGCCAAGGCCCAGGGCATGTTCCGCACCGACGACGCGCCGGAACCGCGCTTTTCGTCGGTCGTCGAACTCGACCTGTCGACGGTGGAGCCGAGCATCGCCGGCCCCAAGCGCCCGCAGGATCGGATCCCGCTGCGCCAGGCTCGCAAGGCGTGGGTCGAGCTTCGCAAGTCCCTGCGCCCCGACGCCGAGCACGCCCAGGTCGAGGTGGAACTCGAGCCCGGCGTCGAGGTCAAGCTCGGCCACGGCATCGTCGCCATCGCGGCCATCACCTCCTGCACGAACACGTCCAACCCCGGCGTCCTCGTGGCGGCCGGCTTGCTCGCCCGCAACGCGGTGCGCCTCGGCCTTCGCACGCGTCCGTGGGTCAAGACGAGTCTCGCGCCGGGCTCGAAGGTCGTGACGGACTACCTTGGACGAAGTGGTCTCCTCGGCTTCCTCGAGGCCCTGGGATTCCACGTCGTAGGTTACGGCTGCACCACGTGCATCGGCAACTCGGGCCCGCTCCCGCCGAAGGTGGCCGACGCCATCCGCGAGGGTGATCTCGTCGCGTGCTCCGTGCTTTCGGGCAACCGCAACTTCGAGGGGCGGATCCATCCGCTCGTGCGCGCCAACTACCTGGCCTCGCCGCCGCTGGTGGTCGCCTACGCCCTCGCCGGCCGCATGGATCTCGACCTGGACACAGAGCCCCTCGGCCACGACCCATCGGGCAATCCCGTCTACCTCAAGGACATCTGGCCGTCGGTGGAGGAGATCCGAGAGACCATCCGATCGGCCGTCAGCCCCGAGATGTACGCCGAGGAGTATGCGCGCGTCTTCGACGGCGACGACAATTGGCAGCAGCTCTCCGCCCCCGAGGGCGAGCGCTACGCCTGGGACCCCGACTCCACGTACGTGCGCCACCCGCCCTTCTTCGACGACATGGGCCGCACGCCGCCGCCCCTTACCGACATCGAAGGGGCGCGGTGTCTGGCCAAGCTCGGTGACTCCGTGACCACGGATCACATCTCCCCGGCCGGAGCGATCCCCAAGGAAAGCCCGGCGGGCAAGTACCTCCTCGAGCACGGCGTCAAGGTGGAGGCCTTCAACTCCTACGGCTCGCGGCGTGGCAACCACGAGGTCATGATCCGCGGCACCTTCGGCAACATCCGCCTGCGCAACCTCCTCGCGCCGGGGACCGAAGGCGGATGGACGCGGCACTTTCCGAGCGGCGAGCAGATGTGGATCTACGACGCCGCCGTCCGCTACGCGAGCGAAGGCGTGCCTCTGGTCGTCCTGGCCGGCCGCGAGTACGGCACCGGCAGCTCACGGGACTGGGCGGCGAAGGGCACGGCCCTGCTCGGCGTCAAGGCCGTGCTCGCCAAGAGCTACGAGCGGATCCACCGCAGCAACCTCATCGGCATGGGGGTCTTGCCCCTCGAGTTCCTCGAGGGCGAAGGCCCCGACGAGTTGGGATTGACCGGCGAGGAGAGCTTCTCGATCACGGGCATCGCCTCGGGCCTTTCGCCGCGGTCCAAGCTGAAGGTGCGGGCCACCTCGGACGACGGCAAGACACGGGAGTTCGAGGTGCTGTGTCGGATCGACACGCCCGGAGAGCTCGAGTACTACCGTCACGGCGGGATCCTCCAGTACGTGCTCCGCCGTCTACTCGGCGAGAGCTGACGAAGGCGGCGCGAACGCCGTCTTCGACCGGAATCCACGATTCGAACGGGCCGCGTGCGGAACGGGCGCCTACCGCCCTACACTGCAGACCGCGCCATGCCCCGACGCCGTGCCTCCGTCCCTGGGATCTTCGCGCCCCTCGCCCTCGTGCTCGCCTGCTCGGCCAGCCCGGGCGACGCGGGAGGAGGGACCGGCTCGTCGGCAACCGGCACGACCTCCACCACCGCAGCGTCGGAGGGGTCGGGACCGTCCGACACCACCTCGATGGGCTCCACCGGCGGCGCGCCGCTGCCCATGCCGGGCCCCGACGTCGACATCCCTGCCTTCTCGGCCGAACACGTCTACTTCCTGCCCGACGACAATCGACGCCAGGTGGACGTGGAGGTCGAGTTCCCCGAGTCCGACCTTTCGTACGAAACCGTCACGTTGTCGGTGGATCTTACGTGTCCGAACGGGGACGCCTGCGACTGGTGGGACCGACTCGGATGGATCGGGATCGTGGAGAACGCCGGCACCGACGACGAGCGCATCGTCGAACTGGCGCGCTTCGTGACGCCCTACCGCATCGGCGCCGCCTGGTCCTTCGACCTCACCATGCTGCGCCCGTTGCTCGCGGGACCTCGTACGATCCGGCTCTTCATCGACACCTGGGTCGGACCCGGCCATGCCAACGGAGAGGGCTGGGTCGTCGATGCCACCTTCGCCTTCCGCGGCGGGGTGCCGGACCCCCTTCCCGTGTGGGTCCTCCCCGTCTGGCACCAGACCACCTTCGAGTCGGGCAACCCGGCAGCCCCCTACACCGACCACGTGCCGCCCGCGGACGTCGCCCTCCCCGAGCCCGCCGACGTCGTGCTGCTCCAAAGCCTCATCACCGGCCACGGCCAGGGCAACGCCGAGAACTGCGCCGAGTTCTGCCAGAAGACCCATGGCTTCCTCGTGGGCGACCTGCCCGTGCAGCGCGTCGTCTGGCGCGACGACTGCGACCAGACCCCGGCCCAACCCCAGCAGGGCACGTGGACCTATCCACGGGCCGGTTGGTGCCCGGGCGCCGAGGTGCGGCCGTGGGTCGAGGACGTAACCGCCGGAGTCGCCGCCGACGGGACGGCGTCCATCGTCTACGCCATGAGCGACTACGAGAACACGTGCCGTCCCGACGCTCCGGTCTGCATGGGCTGCACCCTCGGTACCGGCTGCGAGTACGACGGCGGCAACCACACCATGCCGCGCTACGTCCTTTCGGCCCACCTCGTGGGCGCCCGCACGTTGCCCTAGCTCGCCGCCGCTGCGCGCCGGCCCTTCCCGCCCGAGCCTGGTAGCCTCCCTGCGACACCGCCAAGGGGGGATCCGTGGCCTTCACGACGACTCGTACCGCACGCCTGCCGCTTTTCGCCTTCGCCCTCGCCGCCTGCACGGGCGGTGGCGGTGCCACCACCGGATCGGGTACGGCGTCGGCCACGGGCACGTCCGGGACCGGCTCCACCGGCGCGGTCACGGGGACGACGGGCTCGGGAGATACGACGGCCGCGACCACCGGAACCGGAAGCTCCACCGGCATGGCCTCCTCGGGGTCCGGCACGTCCACCGGAGACACGACCGGCGGGATCAAGTTCGACCTCGGCCCGATCCCCGACATCGGCGGTGGCGGCGGCTTCATGGGGATCCCGGAGACCTGCGAGCAGGCCGTCATGGTGCAGAGCACCGTGGGGTGCTCGTTCCACGCCAACAAGATGCAAAACTTCATCGAGGAGCCCACCTCGGTGGTCGTGGGCAACGTCTCCACCACCGAGGACGTGACGGTGCAGCTCTACTTTACGCCCCTCGGCGGCGCCGAGGCCCCCGAAGGCGCGCCCGTCACGGTGGGCCCCTTGGCGACCCACGAATTCGTGCTGTCGATGCCCCCGCAGGCCGGCGACGTGTCGGTGCTGCGCGACGGGGGCACCTTCCGCGTGGAGAGCGACCGTCCCATCGTGGCGTACCAGCATTCGCCGATCTCGGCCGTCGCCCACAACGACTCGTCGATGCTGATCCCCGACCACGCCCTCGGGAAGTTCCACATCGTCGCGTCGTGGCACGGCAACGTCGATCCGTCCATGTTCGACGTGATCGCCGTCGAGGACGGCACCACCGTGAGCTGGACGCCGCCCGGGGGCACCGCGGCCGGCACCGGAGTTCCGGCCGTGGCCGCCGGCGCGACGGGCATGGTCGTGCTCGACCGCGCCTTCCACCTCCAGGTGCGCGGCCCCGGCTCGACGGACGTGTCCGGCACCGTCATCGAGGCCGACAAGCCCGTATGGGCCGTGGGCGCAAGCCCCTGCGTCAACGTGCCCAACGGCGTCTCCTTCTGCGACCACATCGAAGAACAGCTCATTCCCCTGGAGTATTGGGGCACGACCTACGTCGGCGCCCACGCGCCGACCCGCGGTAGCGAGAACTATTGGTGGCGGATCTACTCGGCAGCCGACAACGTGACCGTGACGACCACGCCGGCACAACCGGGCACCCCCGTCACCTTGAACCGCGGCGAGTTCCACGAGTTCTCGACCAAGGAGAGCTTTTTCATCGAGGCCGACGGCCCCATCATGCCGGTGCAGTACCTCGAAGGACAGAACGGTGGCGCAGGCACGGGCGATCCGGCCTCGTACCAGATGGTGCCCGTCGAACAATTCCTGCCGCGCTACGTGTTCGTGACGGGCAAGGGCTATACGGAGAACTACGTCCAGATCGTGCGCCCGGCGGGCGGGGCCGAGGTGTTGGTCGACGGCGTGACGGTCACGGGCTATTACACGGTGGGCGGCTTCGAGGTGGCCGACTGGCCGATCACCGAGGGCTCCCACAGCGCAAGCTCGGCCGATCCCTTCGGCATCACCGTGGTCGGCTACACGAACGTCACGTCCTACGCCTACCCCGGCGGCCTCGCCCTCGGCTTCATCAACCCGAACCCCGAGGGCTGAGGGCGAAGGCGCGCACCGGCGCCGCGCGGCGTTGGACCGGCGGCACGTGCGGAGCACCGAGCGCCAGGACGCTGGCGCGGCGGAGGAGACGTGAGGTGTGTCGAGCCCGCCGATCCGACCACCCGGTGGTCCGTACGCCTACACCTTCCCACCGGAGCGGCCCGGCTCGCCGCAAAGGGCGTCGAGCGGCGCCATCGCCCCCCTAGGACGCCCATTCCCGATGCGGAACACCTCGCGGGGGCACCGAGCGCGCACGGGCGGCCCGGTTCGGGATCGTCCGGTCCACGTTCTGGCACGCCGACTGCAGTTCTCCCGAAACCGGACGATACCCCCTCCCGGAGGAGCCCCATGCGACGCACCGACCCACGCCTCTTCGCCTTCTACGCACGCTTCACCCACCAGGCCACGGTGGGCCCGTTCCTGTCCACGTTGATCTGGCTCGCGCACCAGCGACGCAGCTTCGACCGAGCTGCGTAGGCACGGCCGTCCGGCCCGCCGCGATGCGGGTTCCGGCAGCGCAGCGCCCCGCCCCGCACGATGGGCGAGGCGGCCGCCCTCGGCCGGCCGTCACGGTTGGGCGCCGCTCGTTCCTTGGGGCGCGGGGGCCACAGGCTGGGCCCCGCCACCTCCCTGCGCGGCCTCGATGGCCTTGCGCACGTCGTCGACGAACGACTGCTTGAACACGAGCTGCCACTCCGAGACCCCGTCCTGGGTGACCGCGCCGGTGAGCACCACGTCGTCGAGATCGCCCCCGATCTTCTCCGGTACCGCGGCCATCTCCTCCGGCGAGATCTTCCGCAGTGCCGCCAGGATTCCGCCCACGTTCGCGCCCGCGATCAGCCACGACCGCCCGTCCTGTCGGAGGACGGCATCGACCGCCGCCCGATCCAGGGCACCCTCCCCGCGATAGGCCGCCACCGCCTTCTCGGCCGCCTTCTCCTCGGCCTTCGGCGCCCACACCGTGATCTGGGCGCCGTCGAGGTAGGCGGTGTCGACCACGATCTTCCAACCGCCGAGGAAGTCCCGCACCTTGGCGAGGTCCGGGTCCTTCTTCATCTCGGCCTCCACGGCCGTCGCCAACTTGGGACCGAACTCGAAGGTCAGGCGATCCATCGCAACGCCCCCGGCCTTGGCGCCGTCGGCCGCGTACGTCCATACGACGTAGCCCTGCGCCTGCTTGGGTAGGAACGTCTCCGGCTTCAGCTTGGCGAAGATCTCCCGCATCAGGTCCCGTGCGCCGGCATCCCGCGTCTCGTTGACCACGACGATCCCCAGGGGCACGTCACCGCCGGCGAGCACGCCGAGGGCCTGGTGCTCTCCGAAGTGCGCGACCATCTTCTGCACGTACCCGTCGTAGGTGGCCTTCACCTGCGCCGGGTCCTTGCCGGTCCACGCGGCGTAGGCCTTCACCATGGCGTCGGTGGCCTCCTTCGATGCCTCCATCTGGTTGGCCACCGCGACGTCACGGCGAGCCGCCATCATGGCGATGGTGTCCGCCGGAAGCTTGGTGGCGAAGGCCGGATTCACCGGACGCGAGAACGCCGCCACCTGCTCCTTGGCCATGGTCGAATCGGGAGCCGGCGCCATGGCGAACCGCATGCGCAAACCGCCTTCGTCGATGCCCACGGCGAACACGGCTTGCTGCAGTTCGAGCATCCGGGTGATCGTGCGCTTCGTCGATTCCATGTTGTAGGTGTTCCAGACCTCGAGCGCCTTGCGCAGCTGCGGGTCCGGAACGTCCGCGGAGACGGCCGTGTCCTTGGCCATCTCCCCGAGCAGCGCTTCCACCTCCGCGCGGTAGAGTTCGAAGACCTTCGACGGATAGACGACCACCTCCAGATCTCCCGCCGCCGTCGCCGCACGACCGATCACGTTCTTCTCCAGATAGCCCTTGGCGACGTCGAGCACCTTGCCGTCCGTGGCGACGGCCAGGTGATCGCCGAGGGTGTCGACGAACACACTGGTCCCGGCGATCTGGAAGCGGGCGGCGTGGCCCCCCGCGTCGGCCTGTTTGCTTCCAGCGCCCAGGTCCTTCTCCAGCTGGCCGAGCCCTCCCTTGTAGGCGAAGACGCAGGCGACCGGCTCTTCGAAGGTCTTGAAGTCGACGGCGACACACCCGATGGGCGCATCGAGACGAACGTTGTTCGCCACTTCCTTCTTGTCGCCGAGCTGGCCGCCGACCATCGCACGCAAGACCCCCTCGTTCACGGCGGCCGCCGACGCGCCCACCATCACCTTCTGCTGGAGCTTGGCCAGGAGATCTCTGCCGTTGGCGACGAGGACGTGCCCGAGCACGGCCCCCTCTGCCGCAAGTCGCGTGATCGGCGGTGCCGCGGGCGCCGCCGGTTGGATGGCCTCGGCCGACGCCCCTTCGCCCGCTTCGGCCTTCTTGTCCTCGGATCCCTCGGCTTCGGGTTTTTCGTCCTTCTTGCATCCGACCGGGGCAGTGGCGACGGCGCAGACGGCGAGACCGACAGGGAGGAGGGAGCGGACGATGTTTCGGGACACGGAGGAGACTCCTTGTGGCAATGGGAGGAAGGACGACGCGCCCACGACACGGGGGCGCCTCGCCGGAGCGCAGCGCGGATGCTACGACATCGACGTGCCCGCGAAACCCCCTAGGGCATGGATCCATGCCGCGGTAGCCTGCGCCGCGGCCATCGGCCTGCGGGCCGGTTCGCCGGCCACTGCCGAGGCCGACCCCTCCCGCCTCGACCGAAGGACCTTCCAGCAGGCCCTCGATCGCCTCTTGGACCGGTACGTGGAGCCGGTGGACGAAGGACGCGTGCTCGCCCGGGCCCTCGCCGGTGCGGCCGGAGCCCTCGACCCCTACACGGAGTTCGTTCCGGCCGAGGTGCGGGCCCGACTCGAGCGGGGCGTCGATCCGCGGCAGTGGGGCCTGTTCGCCTCGTGGACGGGCGACCGCGGCGCCCTCGCGGTGGATCACGTGGTCCCGGGCTCGGCGGCCGAGCGCGCGGGACTTGCCGAAGGCGACCTCATCGTCGCCGCAAACGGCCTCGAGTTCGATCGCAGCACAGGCCGAACCGCCGCGTTCGCGGCCCTCGCGGGCGAGGCGAACGCCCTCCTTCGCCTCACGGTGCGCCGGCCGGGCCGTACCGAGCGCGCGGTCGTCGTTCGGGCCGAGCGAGGATCGGGACACACGGTGACGGCGCGGCTCCAAGCCACGCCCGGCGGCCCGGTCGCCGTGGTCCGCATCGGCGGTTTTCGGGCGGGCACCGCGGCCGCCGTGCGCCGCAACCTGGTGCGGCTGCGTGCCCGTGCCGGTCGCGACCTCGCGGGCATCGTCTTCGACCTGCGGGGCAATCCCGGCGGCCTGGTGGACGAGGCCCTGATCCTCGCCGACGACTTCGTCGGCAGCGGCGTCCTCGCACGCCTGCGGGGGCGCGGAGGCCGGATCCTGCGGGAAGACCGGGCGCACGCGCCGAACTCCGACACCGTAACGCCCCTGGCCGTGGTCCTCGACCGGCGTTCGGCCTCGGCCGCCGAGCTCTTCGCCGCGGCCCTGCGCGACCACGGCCGGGCGCGGATCGTGGGCGAGCGCTCCTTCGGCAAGGGGACGGTGCAGGAGATCTACGGCCTGCCCGACGGCTCGGCCCTGTCCATGACGATCGCCCGCTACACCTCCCCGAACGATCACGTCATCGACGGCGTCGGCCTTGCCCCCGACGTGTGGGTGCGTGAAGGCGACGAACCCGTCGAGGCGGCGATCACCGCCGTGACCGAGGGGGCGAGACGCGACGGGGGCAACCGCGACGGGCTCACCAGCCGGTCCCGTTGACCCACACCGTGGCGCACATCGCGTACGCTTACGCCCGATGGCTGCCCTGCGACCTCCACCCATACGGACGATACGGCGGCGGGCTTCGTTCTCGACGGCCGCGTTCCTACTCGCCGCAGCAGCCTGTACGGGCTCGGCAGGCGGCGACGGAGGCTCCGCAGGCGACGACGCGGGCTCGACGGGCGCATCCGCCACCGCGGCGGCGTCCACCTCGGACGGCGAGATCTGCTCCGTTCCCGAGGACGAGCCCCTCGATCCCATGGCGACGACGACCATCGTCGTGCGCAACGACACCGCCACGGTCCAGTACCTCCTGCCGATCTTCCTGACCTGCGACTCGGAGGTCCTCTCCCTCGAGGTCGAGGACCTCAGCCCCCAGCCCCGCTTCACCGATCGCCCGGCGCTCGCGTGCCGCGACGAGGACGGCACCGTGCGCGCCGACGCCTTCTGCAGTTACGGGTGCAGTGACGCCGCCTACCCCGGCACCGCCCTCGCCCCAGGGGCGAGCCTCACCATCGACTGGGACGGACGCGCCTTCTCTTGGGTACACCTCCTCGGATTCCCCGGATGCACACCGGAGAGCGTGTGCGGCAGCCCCGACGGGAGCCTCTCGTGCCTCTACGGCGCGTCCCTGTCGGCCGGGACGCCGTTCACCGTCGCCGCCCACGTCACCGGCACCTGCCCCACCCCCGAGACGCCCGAGGCGTGCACCTGCGACGCCGGCACGTGCCCGATCTCGGTCTACGACCTCACCGCCCCCGACCCCGAACGCATCCTCTCCGTCGACGGCATCGTGGGCCAATCCGCCGAGATCGTCATCACCCCCTGACG
>RFGU01000173.1 GCA_003696955.1 Deltaproteobacteria bacterium
AGTCGGGCGGCGGTGGCGGCGGCGGCGGTGGTGGCGGCGACGACATCGCCCTGCCGTCGTTCTCCGGTGGTGCCGCCCTCGGGGGGCTGTCGGCGACGCCCCTCGTGGCGACGCCGGCCGCAGAGCCCGCCGCGGCCGAAGCGACCAAGTCCAAGGCCCTGCTCTACGGCATGGTGGCCGTGGTCGTCGTGCTCGTCGTGGCCGTCGGGGGGCTCGGGTACTACATCCTCACCCAGGACACGACGCCCACCGAGAAGATCATCGTCAAGGAGGTGCCGACGGTCAAGGACGCCGACGACAAGAAGGCCGGCGAGGACGACGGCGCCAAGAAGGACGAGCCGAAGGACGACGAGGGCGAAGCGGCCGCTGGCCAGGCCAGCGGTGGCCAAGCCGAGGGGGCGGCCGGAGGTGGCGACTCCGCCTCGAAGAAGACCTCGCGCCGGCGGGGCAGCCGATCGCGCAGCGGATCCAGCGGTGCCTCCAAGGCTCCGTCCGGGGGGAGCAAGCCTGCCGCCGCCGCCGGTGGTGGGGGCAGCAAGTCGGGCGGGGGGGCCGACGACCTCGACGTGGACTGCATCCTCGATCCCTCCAAGTGCAAGACGGGCGGAAGCACCAAGAAGAAGAAGGCCGCGAGTTCGGGCGGTGGGGGATCGACGGACCCGAACGCGCCCACCCAGCTTTCCACGTCCGACGTGCGAGCCGGGCTTTCGAGCGTCAAGGGAAGCGCCAAGGCCTGCGGCTCGAAGCACGGGGCGGCGCCGGGGACGAAGGTGACGGTCAAGCTCTCTATCGAGGGCGCGACCGGCCGCGTGAAGTCGGCCAAGGCCCTGCCGCCCCACGCTGGTACCGCTCTCGGCAACTGCGTGGCCGCGGCCCTCAAGCAGGCGAAGTTCCGCACGTTCAAGAAGGCGGTCATGGGCGTGCAGGTGCCGATCCGCATGTAGGGTGACTGGCCCTAGGTGGCGGCGTCCCGGACGAAGGTCGCCGCGTCGCCCGTGGTCGCGTCGACGCATGACCGTACGTCGTGCATCGTCGGGCCGTCCCCTCACCGGCGCCGCTGCGTCGCAGCCCCACGACCTCGCACGGACCGCGGCAGCCGACTTGCGCCGGCACCTCGGTTCGAACGCGGTGTCCCTGCATCCCTCGCGGGGGTGCTCGATGGCACCGGTGGGCGCGTTGCTCGTCGGTTGTGCCGGTGAGCTGTCGACGTCCGGGACGGCCACGGAGGGGCAGACCGAGACGGGATCGGGGGAGGCGGCCGGCACGACGTCGAGCCAGACGGGCCCGTCGTCGACCGCCGGATCGAGTGGGGCGACGACGGCAGCGACCGACGCGGGCACGACGGGCGCTACCGGGCTCGCCTCCTCGACGGGGAGCGCCACGACGGAAGGAAGCACGACGGGGGGCGACACCACGGGGACGCTTCCCGTGCAGTGGACGGCGGTCTCCCTCGGTCGAGCACACACCTGCGCCATCGACGACGGCGGCAAGCTGTGGTGTTGGGGCCGCAACGACCGGGGCCAGCTCGGCGTCGGTGACTTCGACGACCGCACGACGCCCGTCCCCGTTTCGGGCTAGCTGGCCGCGAGGGCGGCGTCGATCCGTTCGACGGCACGCGCGAGCGATGCATCGTCCACGTCACGGTGGGTGACGAAGCGCAGCTCTCGCAGCGCGTTGCACGAGACGAGGACGCCGGCTCGCTCGAGTCGTTCCGCCCAGGTGGGCGCATCCGGACCGTCTTCGGGGAGGCCCACCAGCACCATGTTCGTGCCGGGCCAGACCACGTCGCCCAGGCCCGTCGTGCGTAGCCGGTCGGCCAGGGTGGCGGCCCTTCGGTGATCTCCGGAAAGGTCCGCACGGTGCTCGCGCAGGGCGTGGAGGGCCCCTGCGGCGACGATGCCCGCTTGGCGCATGGTGCCGCCGAGACGTTGGCGGATCGGCCGGGCACGGGCCACGAGGTCCTCGGGGCCGCACAGGCAACTGCCCACGGGAGCGCCGAGTCCCTTCGAGAAGCACACGGACACCGTGTCCGCCACCGCGGCGAGTTGCGCCTCGTCGATCCCGCATGCCGCCGCGGCGTTCCACAGGCGGGCACCGTCGAGGTGGACCGGCCGCCCGTGACGGCGGGCCTCGGCCGCCACGGCCCGGGCGCTCGAAGCGTCCCACACGGCGCCGCCGCCGAAGCCGAGGGTGTTCTCGAGCCACACGAGCCCGACGCGGGGAAGCCCCACGCGCTCGGCGGCGATCCTGGCGCTGAGGGTGGCGGCGTCGAATCCCGCCTCGCGCGTGCCGAGGACGTCCACCTGCACGCCGGCGTCCGCAGCGCCCCCCGATTCGTGGAGGTGGATGTGGGCGCCTTCGGGGGCCGCCACCGACTCGCCGACCCGCGTGTGCAGGCGCAGGGCGATCTGGTTCGCCATCGTTCCCGATGGGACGAACAGGGCCGCCGGCTTGCCCACGACGGCGGCCGTCTCTTGCTCGAGGGCGGCCACCGTGGGGTCGTCGCCCCAACCGTCGTCGCCGACCTCTGCCGCCGCCATCTCGCGCCGCATCTCGGGGCACGGTCGCGTGACGGTGTCGGATCGCAGGTCGATCGGGGGCGAGGCTGCCCGCGCCGGGCTGCCGGGGCGCGTCATGGCGTCTCGCTTGCCGGCCCTGCATCGCCGGCGTCCGGCTGCTCCTTCGGGGGCGGCTGCTTCGGGGGCGTCGACGGTGGAGGCGGCGGCTGGCCCCGTTCGGCCCGGATCTTCGCGGCCAGACCGTCGAGCAGGGTGTAGGGCAGGTGGACCGGCCCCGCGCCCGTGCTGATCTTGACGCGGGTGGACGGACGGCCCGCGGCATCGAGCACCCCGTACGCCTCGAGGCTGCCGTCTCCGGTTCGATCCGCACCGACGGGGAATCGGAAGAGGATGAAGCCCGCCTCGGCGTCGCTCTCCACCACGCGATAGCCGCGGTCCACTCGCAGGTATCGGATCGCCGTGGGGAATACCTGGTCGGGCGGGTAGGACAAGGTGCGCGTTTGACTGACGGCCGCCACGGCCGCGGCGGGAACGTCGGTCAGGGACGCCACACAGAGCCCGGCGGCCAGCAACCCGGCCGCAGCGAGGATGCGCCGCCGCCGCACGAACCGGGCAGGTGCGCTGGCGGAGATTCGAGGCGAAGCACCCATGGTGCCTTCGACGCTACGAAGGGGGTGGCGAGCGCCGCAAGTTTCCGGCATCCTTGCTTGCGTACCGACGCTCGTCGCCAAGGGGCGCGACCCGTCGCGGCAGCGGGAGACCTGCAGGCGATGCACGGGCGTTACGGGCTTCGACGCACACGGTAGGCAGCACCATGGGATCCGAGAACTCCGCACTCATCGCCCTCTCCGAACTCAAGAACCTCGAGGCCGAGCGCCGCGCCCGCGAAGAGGCCGAGCGCCGCGCCCGCGAGGAGGCCGAGCGCCGCGCCCGCGAGGAGGAGGAACGTAGGCGTCGCGAAGAGGAGGAACGCAAGCGCCGCGAGGAGGAGGAACGCAAGCGCCGGGAACAGGCCGAGCGCGAGGCCAAGGAGCGTGAGGAACGGCTGCGGCTGCAGGAGGCCGAGGCGCGGGCGCGCGCCGAACAGGAGGCGCGCCTGCGCGAGGAGCAGATGCGGCTCGACGCCCAGGTCAAGATGGCCCAGAAGAAGGCCCGTCCGAAGTGGCCCTATGCGGTCATCGGCCTTCTGGCCGTGGGGCTGGCCATCGGCGGGTTCATTGCCAAGAAGAACGCCGACGAGGCCGCCGAGCAGGCCCGCCTGGCCGAGGAGGAGCGCAAGCGGCAGCAGGAGGCCATCGAGAAGCAGATGGCGGCCATCGAGGCTCTGCGCAAGGAGATGGCGGAACTCGACAAGGAGCGCAAGAAGCTCGAGGCGGAGCAGGCCGAACTCAAGGCGAAGCTCGCGGCCGCCCAGAGCGAGGAGGAGCGGCAGGCGATCCTGGCCGAGCAGGCCGCCCTCGAGGAGAAGATCAAGAAGAACCGGCGGCGGCGTTCGAGCGCCAAGAAGAAGTCGGCCGCGGCCGAGAAGTCGGTGGACGCGCCCGTCCGCAAGGGGCGCAAGGACAAGATCAGCGTCGACGGGGACCTCGACGATCCGCTCTCGGGTCTGTGAAAGGCCGGGGGCGTTTCGGCAACGTGCGCGGTCGTCCGTCGACCCGAGGGTGAGCCCCTTCGATGGGTGCGGCAGCCGGCCCCGGGAACGATCCGGCGGGACGGTCGGTAGGCGGGGGCGTGGACGATGCATCCCCCCGTGCCGATGGAACGCTCGGCGGCGGGTCCGCCCCCGCGCAGGTGAGGGGGCTGCTGCGTAGCGTCACGTCCGACATCGTTCGAACGGTGGAGGAACGGCCCGCGCCACCGTCCGGCCGCATCCGCGACCGGGTGGTCTGGGGCTTCGCCCAACCCCTGCTCGGCCTGCGCATCTGGGCGACGGACCCCGAGCTTCGTCGCCGCGGGCTCCTACCGGTTCTCGGCTTGCTCGCCGTGTGCGTCGCCGCCGCGCTCCAGGCCGACGGAGGATGGGGCCGTCGGCTCGCGGTGGCCCAGGCGACCCTTCTGGCCCTTGCGCCGGTCCCGTCCGTACTGTTCGCCCCCAGCTACGCACGCCTTGCGGCGTGCGCCCACGAGCGTTTGGGGTTCGGTCCGGCCCGCCCCCACATCAAGGGCCTCGCCCGCTACCTGTGGGAACTGGTGCTCCAGGGAGGCTGTGTGTCCCTCGGTGTGGCCCCCCTGGTGGCCCTGGCCGAGGCCGTGCCCGGGGTGGGCCGTGCGTGGGGAT
The DNA here is from genome assembly GCA_003696955.1 of Deltaproteobacteria bacterium. Taxonomy (GTDB): domain Bacteria; phylum Myxococcota_A; class Polyangia; order Nannocystales; family Nannocystaceae; genus J032. Next base: position 4,798 of record RFGU01000173.1, read on the forward strand.
GGGCCCTCGGCGCCGCATGGGGGCTGCACTGGATCGTGGTGGAGGGCTACGACACCGGACGCGTGGACCCTCCGGGGGACGGCGAGCCGGAGGCGATGCACGACGAGGTGTCGTGGATCGCTCGGGCGTGCGATGGCCTCGGACGTCGGCTCGGTCCCCTCGGCCGCCTGGTGGCGGGCTATGGGCGCTTCGTGGACCGGCTCGCCCGCCCATGGCGGCCCGAGATGGCCCTGATGGAGCGTTGCGGGCCCGAGTCGGCGGGGTTCGGCCTCGCCACCTTCGCGCTACTGGCGATCCCCGGCCTCAACCTGCTGTTTCGGCCGGCCGTCGCCGTGGGCGCCGTGCACCTGCGGGCCCACTTCGACTCGCCGGTCGAGGCGGGGGATGGAGGCCTGGGTCGGAATCGAACCGACGCATAGAGCTTTTGCAGAGCTCTGCCTTACCACTTGGCTACCAGGCCGACGGGGCGAAGGAGGTATCACGACTCGCCTTTGGCGGCAAGCCTTCGAACGCGCTCAGCGCGTCACGCGGTGGGCCGCGGGGCCGCCCCGATGGGCCAGCATCCGCCGCGCCATGTCGTACTCGAAGAAGCCGAGGAGACCGGACTCGACGACCCGGGCGAGCTCCTGCTCGACGTCGGCGGCGCCCGCACCCTGGGCGCGGGCGAGGGCCGCGTAGAAGATTGCCTCCGTGCGCTCGCCCGCACTTTTCGCCGCGGCCTGCAACTCGGCGGGCGAGAGCCGGCCGAGGGCGAAGGCTGCGAGCTTGGCGTCCCAACCCCGCCCCCGATAGGACGCAAGATAGGTCTGGGCCGCCTTGGGGGGCTCACCGCCCGTGTCGCGTCCGAGGAAGTACACCCAAAGGCTGAAGTACAACTTGAGGTCCTTGGGAAGATCGCGCCGGGCGAGGGCCTCCCGGTAGACCTCGAGCGCCTCCTGCGAGCGACCGGCCAAGAGCAGCTCCACGAGGGCGTCCGCGTAGACCGCCGGGGAGCCCGGAGCCAGCCTGCGGGCCATGCGAAAGTCCTTTATCGCCTGATCGACAAATCCCAACGATAACGTGATCTTACCCCGCAATATGAAAAGCTCTGCATGGTCCTCGGGAGTGCCCCATGGCGCTCGTTCGCCGCGGATCTGCCGCATCCAGCGCTGCTGTACGGTATCCAGGACGGCGAGGGCCTCCGTGCGCAGGCGCATGGCCTGGGTACGGTCCCCCTCGTCCTCGGCGAGGTCGGCGAGGCCGAGCATGGCACGCACCTCCGACCGGGCCTCGGCCATGGGGTCGTCGAGTTCGAGGGCGCGGAGGGAGGCGTATGCGTCCTTGGCCCGGTCCCTTCGGCCGAGGTGGCGGTAGACGGCGCCGAGGGCCTCGAGGGCCTCGGCGGCCGTCGGACCCTCGCGGGCGGCTTCGAGGTGGGCAACGGCGTCGGCCGGCCGGCCCTCTCGGACGTAGGCCTGGCCCACGGCCGCGTGGGCCGCGGCGAGGAGCTCGGCCGGGTCACCGAGTCCATGGTCCTTTGCCCGGGCCAAGAAGGCTTCGAGGTCCCGCAGGGCCGCCTCGCCCGCCTCGGGACCACGGCCCGCGCGCCGCTCGACCCGCTCGGTCCGAAGGACGGCCCCCGCCTCCCAGAAGTGCTCGACGTTCGGGGACAGGCGGATCGCCTCGTCGACCTCCGCGATGGCGGCATCGACCAGGTCGTCCAGGGTCAGAAGGCGCGCCCAGAAGAAGTGGGCGCTCGCATTGCGGGGGTCGGCCGCGATGGCGCGGCGCACCAGGTTCTCGGCGATGGCCGCGCCCTGGCGCAGGTAGCTCTCCGGCAGGTCCGCGTCGTCCTCGCCGCCGGGCGCGAATTGCTCGGCAAGGGCGAGCAGATCCTCGGCCTTGGCGTCCTTGCCGACCGAGCGGCGGACGATCTCCACCATCTTGCGGGCCGGGGCGTCGAGTTCGAGGTCGTCGACGAGCGCAAGCCCCGTCGCCGGGTCGTCGGCGCGCAGGTAGAGCCGCAACACGAGGATCGGGGTGAACTCCGCACGGCGGGCCTCGAGCGAGCCGGCGACCCCGCCCTGGACGGCGGCCTTGGCCTCCCGGTAGCGCGAAAGATAGAGTTCGCTCGTGCGGCGCACCACGAAGGGGGTGGGCAGGATGGCCGCCGTGGCGTCGAATGCGCGTTCGAGGGTCTCGTGGCGCAGGGCGGGATCGCCGGCGGTGGGGGAAACCTCGACGAGCCAGTGCTCGGCCCGCTGCCAGGCGTCCACCGCGCGCTTGCGCTCCTCGGGCGAGCCGAAGTGCTGGCGAAACGCCAGGGCGAAGAGGGCCTCGGCCGCGTCCCCCTGCCGTCCCGCGGTCCGGTAGTGGATCCGGGCGAGCGCGGAGACCTCGGGGAGGGGGCCCGCCGCGCGGAGTTCGGTTGCGCGAAAGAGACGGGCGATGTGTTCGAGGGTCCGCCGGACCTCCCCTTCGTCCCCTTCGTCGGCGGCGGTGCGCCCGTGCTCGACGAGGAACGCGAGCAGCCGCCCGCGGTAGGCCCCCCGCGCCGGGTCGTCGTCGGCCAGCCGCACGTAGACGTTCAGGGCGTCCTCGAACGCGGCGAGATCCTCGACCACCGGCGGGGGTGGCACCTCCGGGCGAGCGGTCCTTCGAGGGCCTCCGGCACAACCGCTGGCCAGCGTCGGGGCGAGGGCGAGGGCGATGGCGAGCGCAACGTGGCGCGGCACCGCGGCAGCATAGCAGGTCGCGCCGCCCGGGCGCGGCGCGGCAGCCGCTCTCTATCGGTCGACCGTGCGGTCGGTCCAGCGCACCGTCAGCGAGAGCAGATGGCGCGTCCCCACGTAGCGTCCGGCGTTCGTGGGGCGCCCACGGCCTTCCAACACCGCGCGGGCTCCCGGTTCGTTCAGGTCGCCGAAGGATGCCTCGAACGCGGCCCGCGCCGTCGGGTCGAAGGCTGCCTCGCCGGGCGCCACGGTCGACGGCAGGTCGAGGTCGAAGCCATACCCCGGCGTGACGAGGACGTGGCGGTCGGCTGCGATCACCGGGATCGCAAGGGTAAGGCCCGCGCGCCACCCGTCGGGGTCGGCCGGAGAGCGCGCCGAGGGCCGGGTCGGCGGGGAGGCCAGATGGAGTCCGCCGCTGACGGCGACCTGGGCCCGCAGCCGGTAGGTGGCGAACACGTCGAGTCCGAAGACGTCCTGGGCCCCGCGATACCGGACGAACTTGGACGGGACGAACGCGTCGGTGTCGAGGCCCGTGATCCGGATCTCCTGGGCGCCGAGGTCGGGGCAGCGGCTCGGCCGGACGCCGCCGACGCAGCGGTCGTGCCAGTAGCCCTGCACGTCGAGCTGCCAAAGGCGCGCCCGGCCGAGGACGACCGAGGCGCCGAGGGCGATCTCCTGGGGGAGCCGCTGGCGCACGAAGGCACGGACCGGCTCGGCGTCGCTGCACGCGGGCAGGTCGGCGAGGGGGGCGTCCTCCCCCGGCGCCTTGGACGGGGCGCAGACCAGGCCGACCCCCGAGAGCACCACGTCCCCGCCGCGCCGCAGGGGGAAGCTGCGGTACCGGAGCCCGACGAAGCCACGCCGGTTCGGCAGGCGGATCGACACGCCCGCGCTCAAGGCCACGTCGAATCCATTCTCCGCATCGCCCGGGGCGATCCAACGGGTCCACCCCTTGAAACCCACGCGTTCGGCGCAGCGTGGATCCTCCCGTCCGGCGCACGTGGCCGTCTGCTCCGAGGCCGCACCGAGGGAGGTGTCCTCGTCGTAGGCGAAGCGCTCGAAGACCAGGGGCATGTGGGCGCCCACGCCGAGTTGCACGGATCCGAAGTTCCACGCCAGGGCGGCCGCAAGCTCCTGGTGGTACCGCACCTGACCGCCCGTCGGCGGGCACTTGCGATCCCCTGCCACCAGGCAGCCACCGTCCGTCGGCGGGGCCAGGTGGTAGCGCAAGGGGGCGCTCGACTGCAGCTGGAACGTACTCCCGAGGTCGTAGATGCCCACGGCGACCGCCACCGGGTCGAAGTAGAGCACGCCGGCGGCGAAGAACCCCACCAGGGGGTCCGACGAGGAGGCCTTGGCGCCGAGCTGGTCGGTGGGAGCACCCGTCGCCGCCTCGATGTCGTAGCGATGTATCCAATGTTGTACTACACCGGTGCGAAACGCCGCCGCAACGCCGCTTGCCCCCAGGGCGGCCAATTGTGCCGGGTTGTGGTAGAGGCTCGCGAACGAGGGGGTACCCGCGCCCTGGGGCCCCGCACCACCGAGGCGCTCGGCCATGCCGGGGGCGGCGCGCGCCTCGGCCGGGACGAGGGCCGAAAGGCACGCGCCGACGACGATTGCGCGCCGTGCGGCCCGGACGGTCCGCCCGAGGGGCGCCCGCGCACGCGGGCCAGGTGGGGCCGACGGGCGCGCCGACCGGGATGCCATGTCGCCCATGGGCGGGCGCAGGATAGCGCGCCCGCGGTCCGACTTCGCCCGACGCGCCGGACCGGGGCTCGCCCGCGGGGGCGGTCTCCGCACCGACGGCGCGGTTGACCGGTTGCGCGGGGCCGCATAGCATCCTGCTCGAGGTACCGTGAGCCGATCCACCGCGCGACAAGTCCACGTACGAGACGACCTGTGGGAGCGGGTCGAGGTCCTCGCCGAAGAGCGCAGCCTGCGTCCCGACGACGTGGTGCAGGCGGCGCTGTTGACCCTCTTCAGCCGCGTCCAGCCCGAGGCCGGCGTGGACGCGCCCGTCGCCGCGCCGGCGCCCGAGCCGGCCTACCCCCGGGCACCGTCGCGCCCACCCCCTGCGCCCGCCGGGCCGCCGCCGCCCCGCCGCTCGGCGTCGCTGCCGCGGCCATCGGGGGCGGCGCGCCGTGCCCCGGCGAAGGCCAGACCCCTCTACCTCAACTATGGAGGCCAGTGGTACGTGGTGGACCAGGACGAGTTCATCATCGGGCGCGGCTCGAAGTACTCGGATCTGGCGATCAAGGACGCCAACATCTCCCGGCGCCACGCGGCGGTGGTCCGGCGCGACGGCGAGTACTTCATCATGGACCTCGGCAGCACCAACGGCATCGAGTTCCACGGGGAGCGGGTGGACAACCATCGCATCGAGGAGGGGGCCGTCTACCACCTGTGCGATCACGAGATCCGCTTCTCGTTCATTCCGCCGGCCTGATCGCCGGGGCCCCTGGGCCACCATGGGCGATTCGGATCTCGGCCGTGCGGCCGACCGATTGCGAAGCACCCTGCGCGCGGCGGCGGCAGACGGTTTCGTCGGGGTGACCGCGCCGGGGCTCGCAGCGCGCCTCGAGCAGGAGGTGACCGAACTCGCCCGCCGGCTACCCGAGGCCGACCGCGCACCGTGGCGCGACCTCTACCGCAGGCTGGCGCAGTTCGAACGACTCGGGGTCCACGACCGGGCCGCCTGGGTGGCGGAGGCCATGCGGTGCTCGTGCGCCCTGCCCGTCGCCACCACCCGGCCACGGGCGCGCCGGGACGATCCCCTGCTGCGTCTACCGGGCGTGGGGCCCAAGGTGGCCGAACGCCTCCGGGCCGCCGGGATCTCGTGCCTTCGGGACCTCGCCCGCCTCGTGCCCCGCGGGTACGACGACTACCGGGGGACCGCCGATCCGGGGAGCTTCGTGGAGGGGGCCGAGGTCGGGATCGAGGGGACCGTACGGGCCTTTCGGCAGGGCCGGATCCGGGGCGGGCGGTTCATGGCGACCTGCGAGGTCGACGTATCGGGCAACGTGGTCCTCTTGCGTTGGTTCCACCCCATGCGGGGACTTTCGGCTCGGCTCTCGCCCGGCACCCGCGTGCGCGCCCACGGACGGGTGCGGCGGCACGGTGGGCGCTGGAGCATGGCCCACCCGGTCCTGCGCGCCCCGGGGGAGGCCGGAGGCATCGTGCCCCGATATCCGGAGGTCCCGGGGGTGGGGCCCGATCGTCTCGCGAAGCTGTGCCGGGCGGCCGTGGACCTGCTCGACGCCGAAGAGGAGGTGTCGAAGGTGCCTGCCTGCGTCGCCGATCGTGTTGGGCTCGAACCGGCGGCGGACGCGTTGAGGTACCTCCATGCCCCGCCGCCGGACCTGTCCGACGAGGCCCTTTCCGCCCTGCGGGCGGGGCGATCCCCCGCCCACCGCAGTCTCCTCTTCGAGGACCTCTTCGTCGTGCAGCTCGCCCTGGCCCGCCGGCGCGCGCGGGTCCTCCGGCGGGGGGCGGCGGTGGTGGCCTGCACGGACGGGCCGGATCTCGAGATGGTCCGGGCGGCCGTGCCCTTCGAACCCACCGGCGCCCAGGTCCGGGTGCTCCACGAGATCGCGGCCGACCTCGCATCGGGGCGGCCGATGATGCGCCTTTTGCAAGGCGACGTGGGGGCGGGCAAGACCTTCGTGGCCTTCGCCGCCGCGGCGTGGGTGGCGGCCGCCGGGGCGCAGACCGCCATCATGGCGCCGACGGAGCTGTTGGCCCGACAACATGCCCGCACGTTGCGACCGTGGTGCGAGCGGGCGGGGCTGCGCCTTGCGACCGTCACCGGGCGCATGGGCCGGGCCGAGCGTGCGAGCGTGCTCGCGCTGGTGGCCTCGGGGCGGATCGACGTGGTGGTGGGAACCCATGCGCTCTTGACCGAGTCGGTGGTCTTTCGGGAACTCGGTCTCGCCGTCGTGGACGAGCAACATCGGTTCGGGGTGGAGCAGCGGGCCCGGCTGCGCGAAAAGGGGGCCGCGGCCCACCTGCTCGTGATGACGGCAACGCCGATCCCGCGGACGGTGGCCCTTGCGGTCTACGGCGAACTGGATCTTTCGGTCCTCGACGAGTTGCCGCCCGGGCGCACGCCGACGCGCACGCGGACGTTCGCCGGGGCCCGGGGGCTTGCAGCCGCGCGCAAGGCATTGTGCGAGGCCGTCCGGGCCGGCGGCCGGGCGTTCGTGGTCTGCCCCCTGGTGGAGGCGAGCGACGCCGTGGCGGCGACCAACGTCGAGGATGCCGCGGCGGCCTATGCGGCGTTCGTCGGCGAGGCACGCGTCGGACGGATCCACGGCCGCATGGCGCCCGACGAGCGCGAGCGGGTGATGGCCGACTTTCGCGACGGGCGCATCGACGTCCTCGTGGCGACCACCGTGGTCGAGGTGGGCGTGGACGTGCCCGAGGCCACGGTGATGCTCGTCGAGCACGCCGAGCGCTTCGGCCTGGCCCAGCTCCACCAGCTGCGGGGAAGGGTGGGGCGCGGCGAGCGACCGGGGCTGTGCTTGCTGCATACCGACGCCCCGGTCGGCAGCGACGCCGCGCGGCGCCTTTCGGTCCTCGCCCGCACGAACGACGGCTTCGAGGTCGCGGAGGCGGACCTCGAGCTGCGGGGGCCGGGGGAGGTCTTCGGGCGCCGCCAGGCCGGGGCGGCCGGGACCTTCGGTGGCCTGCTCGGGGCCCTGTCCCTCTCGCTCGTGGAGGATGCGCGCAGGGAGGCCCGGGCCCTGCTCGAGGCCTCGCCGGACCTTGCCGATCATCCCGCGCTGCGGGCCGAGGTCGAGCGTTTCGAGGCCCTCGGCGCGGCGCGGGGAGGGGAGGCGGGATGAGTCGCCGTTCGCAGCGACTGGCCTGCCGGTGTGCCGAGGTGCCGGTACGGACGGTGGTGCGGTGGATCCGCCGCGGCGCCGTGACGTGCGACGCCCTCGCCGCGGCGTGCGGTGCCGGGGCCTGGTGCCGGAGCTGCCACGCCACCTTGCGCGCCCTGGTCCAACGCCACGCGCCGAAGGCTCGGACCACCGGTCAACTCGACCTCTTCGACCGGTTCGACGGCGGCTCGGTGACGGACACGCCCGCGCACGAAGTCGCCGCCGCGGACGATGGAAAGCCCGCCGGTCACCTGCGAGACTGACGCCCCATGCTCGTCGTCCAGAAATTCGGCGGAACGTCCGTCGCGGACCTCGCTCGGATCCGGGCCTGCGCGGCGCGGAGCCTCCGCCTTGCGCGCGACGGGCACCAAGTGGTCGTGGTGGTCTCCGCCATGGCCGGGGAGACGAACCGCCTCATCGGCCTGGCGAACGAACTCGTGGGGTACGACGGCAGCGGCAAGGGCCCGTACGTCTCCCACGCGAAGGCCGGGGACACGGCCCACGAACGGGAACTCGATCAACTCCTGGCGACGGGGGAACAGGCGAGCGCGGCCCTCTTCGCCATGGCGGTGCAGTCCCAAGGCGGCAGTGCCGTTTCGCTGGTGGGCCGGCAGATCGGGATGGTCACCGACGGCGCCTTCACCCGTGCCCGAATCCGCGGGATCCGCCGCGAGCGCATCGACGCCGAACTGTCGGCCGGCCGCATCGTCGTCGCAGCGGGCTTCCAGGGCGTGGACGCCTCCGGCAACGTCACGACCCTCGGGCGGGGCGGCTCGGACACGTCGGCGGTGGCCCTCGCCGCGGCCCTCGGGGCCGACGTCTGCGAGATCCTGACGGACGTCGACGGGGTCTACACGACGGACCCGCGGCTCGTACCGTCGGCCCGCAAGATCGACCGAATCACCCACGAGGAGATGATCGAACTGGCGAGCCTCGGCGCCAAGGTGCTGCAGATCCGCAGCGTCGCCTTCGCCCGCCGCTTCGGCGTCCCCGTACACGTACGCTCGAGTCTGCACGAGCGGGAAGGAACGTGGATCGTGCCCGAATCCCCCGAAATGGAAGCCCCCGTCGTCTCCGGCGTGGCCCTCGACCGCAACGAGGCCAAGGTGACCGTCGTCGGCGTCCCCGACGTGCCCGGTACCGTGGCGACGATCTTCGGCGCCCTCGGCGACGCCGGCATCGTGGTGGACATGATCATCCAAAACGCCAGCCGCGACGGCATCACCGACGTGACGTTCACGGTCCCCGAGGCCGACCTCGAGCGGGCCGCGGGCATCCTCACCGACCTGCGGATCGAAGGGCGCCCCCTGCAGGTGGTCACCGATCCGAGGATCTGCAAGATCAGCATCGTCGGGCTGGGGATGCGCACCCACGCCGGGGTGGCCTCGCGTGCCTTTCGGGCCCTGGCCGCCGAGAAGATCAACGTGGAGATGGTCTCCACCTCCGAGATCAAGGTCTCGGTCGTGGTGCACGAGCGTTACGGCGAGCTGGCGCTGCGCGTGCTGCACGAGGCCTTCGGATTGGGGGAGGCACCGGATGCCAGCGGTTGACGTACTGCGCGCCGGGTTGGCTGCGCTCGCGGTGCTCGGCGCCTTCGCCGTGGGGGTCGAGCGGGTGGGGGCCACGTCCGCCGGGCAAGCCCGGGGGGCGGTCTTTCGCTGCGAGCATCCCCGGCTCGGCGAGGGCGGACGACTCGTCTGCGGTGGCGGGACCGAGCCCTCGTCCGACGTCGGGCTTCCCCCCGGGGTCTACGCGACCCTTCGGACCCGCGTCGATCCGAACCGGGCGTCCCTCGCCGAACTCGACAGTCTCCCCGGGGTCGGGAAGGTCCTCGCAGCGCGGATCGTGGAGGGCCGACCGTATCGTCGCGCCGAGGATCTGCTCCGCGTCCGCGGCATCGGTGCAAGGCGCCTTGCCGCCATGGCCCCGCGCCTCGTGGTGGGGGACGCGGATCCTTGATGGACGGGGTCAGGCGCCGCGCGCGTCGCGGATCCAGGCCTCCACGTCGTCGGGACGCTTGGGGGCGGCGGCCGTCAACACCTCGCACCCATCCGCCGTGACCCGTACGTCGTCCTCGATGCGGATCCCGATGCCGCGAAAGGCCTCCGGTACGCTCGCGTCGCCCTCGGCCACGTACAGGCCCGGTTCCACGGTGAGGACGAACTCGGGCTCGAGGGGTCGGGGCGCACCGTCCTCCGTGACGTACGCGCCCACGTCGTGCACGTCGGCGCCGAGCCAGTGGCTCGTCCGGTGCATGTAGTAGCGGCGGTAGGCGCCGGTTTCGATCACCTCGTCCACGCCGCCGGAACACAGGCCAAGATCCACGAGGCCCTCGGCGAGCACCCGCACGACCTCGGCGTGGATGTCGTCGATCGTCACACCCGGTCGCGTCGCGGCGATGCCCGCCTCGTTGGCGCGAAGGACGACCTCGTAGAGTTCCCGTGCCGGGCCCTCGAAGGTCCCCGAGATGGGGTAGGTGCGGGTGAGATCGGCCGCCATGCCGTCGTACTCGGCGCCGGCGTCGATCAGGAGCAGGGCGCCGGCCTCGAGGGGGCCCGTGTTCTCCACGTAGTGCAGGATCGTGGCGTTGGGGCCGGCGGCCACGATGGAACCGTAGGCCGGGCCGCTCGCGCCCGCTCGACGAAACGCAGCCTCGAGCTCGGCCTGCACCTCGTACTCGCGGCCCCCGGGGCGCACGGCCGCGAGGGCCCGGTGGTGGGCCGCCACGGTGACGTCCACGGCCCGGCGCAGCGCAGCGAGGGCCGCCGCGTCCTTGCGAAGACGTTCCTCGCCCATCACCGTGCGTGCGTCCACGATGCGACTCGGGGCCCGGCGGCCGTTGCGCTCGCCCCGGCGCAGCCGCCCGAGGGACTCGAGGACCTCGGGGAGCAACTCGTCATCGCGTTCGAGTTCCACGTACACCGCGTCCCGGCCGTCGAGGAGGTCGTCGAGGACCTCCTCGAAGGCCTCGAGGGCGGCGGTGCGCTCGATCCCGGTGCGCGCCCGGGCTCCTTCGGGGCCGATCCGGCGCCCGTCCCAGGTCTCCACCTCCGGATCCCGCGGCCGGACGAAGAGGGCCTCCCCGCCGGGGAAGCCGCCGAGGACCAAGATCCCTTCGGGCTCGGCCAGGCCCGTCAGGTAGTAGAAGTCCGATCCAGGCCGAAAGGGATAGTGGGTATCGCGGCTTCGGACGGGCGGGCGACCGGCGCTCACCAGGAGGACGCCGTCGGCGAGGCGCTTGCGCACGCGGTCGCGCCGGTGGACGTGGATCTCCGAGGCTCCCGAGGTGGACACGCCGCAACGCTACCAGGTTCGGTGTGGACGCGGCCCGAGGCCCGCGGACGGGACAGGGCGTCCCGTTTGCCGTCCTCCATGGCCCGAGATCGCCGGCCGATGGGGAGGAACGATGTTCCGCGCCGGTCGCCGTCCCCCTCCCACGCGTGCCCTCGATCCGCCCCCGTTGCCGCACCGGCTTCGGTTCACCGTGCCCCTGGCCGGCCCCTTCGGCGCCCTGCTCGTGGGGGCCATGCTCCTGGCCGGTCTGGACTGATGCCGCGCGCGGCGTGAACGGCTGGTCGCAGGTCCCGAGATCTTGCGCTTCGCAGCCGCCTGGGCAACGCTTCGGCACCATGTCGCCCCCGGAGACGACTCGCTTCATCCAAGAGGTCCAGCAGGCCGTGTCCACGCGGCACGGCACGGAGCCGCCGGAAGCTCGCGATCGTCTCGCGGCCTTCGTGCGGGCGGTGCTGGGGTCGTTGGATCTTCGCGATTTGCGCGGGATTTCCGGGGACGAGTTGGTGGCCCAGCTCGAGCACATGCTGCGGGGGATCGAGGTTCGCAAGCGGGGTGAGATCGTCGTCCACGTCCACCGGGTGTCCGACGATCGCCTGGTCGTCGAGACGTGCATGGAGGACCAGCCGTTCCTGGTCTCGACCATGCGCTCGCTGATGGCGACCGAGGGCGCCGAGATCAAGCGGCTGATGAACGGGGTCGTACCGATTCGGCGCGACCCGGCCGGGCGGATCGTGCAGATCGGCCGGGGAACCCTCGAATCGCTCATGCGGGTCGAGGTCGTGGTCCAGACCGACGATCTCGACCGATTCGCCCACCAGGTCCACGAGCGGTTGCGACTGGTCCAGGCCATGGTGCGGGACTTCGAGGCCATGAAGGTCCGCATCCACACCCTGGCGGACCATTATTTCATCGCCGCCCAGAAGGCCGACCCGGAACGCGCCAAGCTGCTGCGCGAGGCCGAGGCCCTCTTGCGCTGGCTGTGCGACGAGAATTTCGTGATCCTCTCCGTCGAGCAGTACGGAAAGGACGGGACGCCGGTGGAGATGTTGGGCATCAGTTCGATCTGCCAGTCCACGCGGCGTCCGGACTTCATCGGGCTCGATGACGAGGACCGCCGGCTCGTACGCTACGAACGGTCCGCGGAGGAGTCGCCCGTCCACCGAACGGGCAAACCCGGCTACTTCCTGTTTCGGCGCTTCGACGCCGACGGCGATCCGGCGGGGACCTTCGTGATCCACGGGCTGTTCACCTACAAGGCGCTTCACACGCCACCGGAGGAGATCCCCTTCATCCGTATGGCACTGCGGGACCTGCTGGCGGATCGGGACGTCCGGGGGACGAGCCATCGCGGCAAGAACATCACCAACGCCTTCAATTCCCTGCCCCTCGAGTACCTGTTGTCGGAGCGCCGAGAGACCATCTGGGACGTCACGGACCGGATCCTGCGCGCGGAGATGGAGGGCGGCAGCGACGTACACATCCGCCTCGACGAGAAGGGGCGGTTCGCATTCGTCATCGTGACGTTGCCGCGCTCCCAGTTCAGCGAGGAGCTGCGCCAGGAGGTTCAGGACGTCATCGTGCAGGTGCTCGGTGGGACGTACGCGGACTATGGCGTCTACATCGACCGCTACGACAACGCGGTCATGCACTACTACGTGACCGGGACGCGGCCGTTCGCGCGGGTGGACACCGACGCCCTGCGCAACCGGCTCTTGGCCATGGCGCGCGGTTGGTCGGAGCGATTGCGGGAGGCCCTGCACATCGTGGCGGGGGACGACGAGGAGAAGGTCGCCGAGCTGTACGACATCTACGTCGACGCCTTCACCGAGGAGCACAAGCGCCGCGCGAGCGTCCAACGTCTGGCGGGGGATCTGCGCTGTCTCGAAGCCATCCGATCCGGCGAGGAGATCGACTGCGACATCTACGTGTCGGAGTTTGGCGATCATCCGGGGAGCCTTCAGTTGCGGATCTTCTCGCGCCGCAATCTCAAGCTCAGCGAGGAGCTTCCCGTCATCGCGAACTTCGGTTTCGACGTGGTGGACGAATACTCGCGGACGGTTCGCCTGCCCCACGTGGGGGAGGTGGACATGGACAACTTCCGCATCGAGGTGCCGGGGACGAGCATCGGCCACGTCATCTCGCGGCGCGAGGGGATCATCGAGGCGCTGCGCTTGGTGTTCACCCGTGCCGCCGGGGACGACTCCCTGAATCGGCTCGTGGTCCTGTCCAACCTCGACGTGCGCGACGTCGAGATCCTGCGGGCCTACGTGGCACTCTTGCACCAGTACCGCCTACCCTTCGGGGAGGCCGCCATTCGCGACGCCCTGGTCGGCCATCCCCAGGTGGCCACCGCCCTGATCCTGGATCTCGCCGCCCGGTTCGCCGACCCGCCGCCCATGGAGGCCGAAGCGGCACGTCGGCGCATGGAGGCCGAGGTGCAACGGATCTCGGACTTTACCGCCGATCGGATCCTGTCGGCCGTGGCGGCGGTGGTGCGCGCCACGGTGCGTACGAATGCGTACATACGCCGGCACCGTCGGGGAGAGGCCTACGCATTCAAGATCGCATCCTCGGAGCTTCCCTTCGGGCCGTCCCCCAAACCCTTCCGCGAGATCTGGGTCTACCACACGGACTTCGAGGGGGTGCACCTTCGTGGCGGCAAGGTGGCGCGCGGCGGGATCCGCTTCAGCGATCGTCCCGAGGACTTCCGCACGGAGATCCACGACCTCATGGCCACCCAGATGGTCAAGAACGTGGTGATCGTACCGGTGGGGGCGAAGGGCGGTTTCGTGTTGCGGCATCCGCCGGCCTCCCCCGAGCACGTACGGGCGGCGGGGGACCACTACTATCGGGCCTTCATCGGCGCGATGCTGTCGCTCACCGACAACGTGGTGGACGGCAAGGTCGTTCCCCCCGAGGGCATTCGCTACACGGAGGAGCCCGACCCGTATCTCGTCGTGGCGGCGGACAAGGGGACGGCCCACCTGAGCGACACCGCCAACGCCATCAGCATGGCTCGGGGGTACTGGCTCGACGATGCATTCGCATCGGGCGGCAGCCACGGCTACGACCACAAGAAGACGGGGATCACCGCCCGTGGGGCGTGGGAGGTGGCCAAGCGCAGCTTCCGGGAACTCGGCATCGATCCCGAGAAGGACGTCATCACGGCCGTCGGGGTGGGGGACATGAGCGGGGACGTGTTCGGCAACGGGATGTTGCGCAGTCGAACGATCAAACTCCTTGCCGCCTTCAACCACCGGCACATCTTCATCGATCCGGACCCCGATCCGGAGACGTCCTATCGAGAGCGCAAGCGTCTGTTCGAGATGGGACGCTCCCAGTGGACCGACTACGATCCCAAGGTCCTGTCGGCGGGCGGCGGCGTCTATCTGCGGGACTCGAAGGAGGTTCCCCTGTCCGCCCGTGCGCGCGAGATGCTCGGGATCGAGCCGGATCGGCCGGTCAGCGGCCACGAGGTCATTCGGGCCATCCTCACCATGCCGGTGGATCTGCTGTGGATGGGGGGCATCGGGACGTACGTGCGCAGCCGCGACGAGTCGGACGCCGACGTGATGGACAAGGCCAACGACGACGCGCGGGTGACCGCGGACAAACTGCGCTGCAAGGTGCTCGCCGAGGGGGCGAACCTGTCGATCACCGACAGGGGACGGGTGGCCTTCGCGAAGAAGGGCGGGCAGAACTACACGGCGTTCATCGACAATTCGGGTGGCGTGGACGCCTCGGACCACGAGGTCAATCTCAAGATCCTGTTCGCGCCGTTGATGACCGCCGGCAAGCTCTCCCGGGAGCGTCGCAACGAAATTCTCGAGCGCGCCGAACCCGAGGTGGTCGAGTCGGTCCTCGACAACAACCGCTCCCAGAGTCGCATGGTCTCCTTCGACGTGCGTCGCTCCCGTAGGGACGTCTATCGGTATGCGCGAACCATGCGATTTCTGGTCGAGAAGGTCCCGTTCGACCCGGATGCCTTCGCGCTGCCGGGGGACGACGAACTGTCGGTGCGCAGCCGCAAGAAGATCGGTCTCTACAAGTGCGAGGCGGCGGTGCTGTGCGCCCACGCCAAGATGCTCGTCTACCGCGAGTTGCTCGAGGACAAGCCCCTCGACGAACACATCGTCGCGGCCATGGTGCGGGCGTACTTCCCGCCCACCGTACTCGCCGAACTCGGCGATCTCGCCGACGAAGGCCTCGACGGCCATCTGCTCCGTCGTGAGATCGCCACGACGATGCTGGTCAACCACATCGTGGACAACGCCGGCGCCAGCCTCTTTCCCGAGTTGATGCTGGCCACCGGGTGCACCGCCTGGGACATCGCCCATGGCTACTGGTCGGCCGAGCGCGCCGCGGGCATCGCCGAGCTGCTCGGGCTGCTCTACGCCATCGAGTCACCGACGACCCAGGAAGTCGTCTACGACGCGATGGCAATGATCCAAGGCCCCCTCGAGGATGCCATCTACTACATGATGGATCAGGCCCACGAACCGACCCTGTCCGAGGAGAGCATCGCGGAAGTCCGGGCCTTGATGGCCAAGGTGCCGAGCATCCTCGAACAAGAGTCGGCCGGTCGGCCGACGCGGGAGTTGCCCCGGACCGCGCAACTCGTGGCCCGGGGCCTCGACGAGGGCCTGGCCGAGCGGATCGGTGCGCTGCCCCACCTTACGGCCTGTCTCGACGCCTCGCGGCTCGCCGACAAGATTGGCGTCTCGCCCGAGGAGGCCCTCGTGCTGCGCATGCGCGTGGCCGAGGCCATGGGGCTTTCGCGACTTCGCGCCGCCATCGACCGCATCGGACTGGCGAATCCCTGGGACGGCCCGGCCCTCCATGCCCTCGGGCGGCATCTCGAGTTCCACCTGCACAAGCTCGTGGTCCTGGCGGGGCGATCCGGGGAGATCGACGGCCTGCTGGACCGGTACCACCTACGGGCGATCCGCAACCAGGTACGCGAGTACCTCGAACGAGGCGTCGACATCCCGGCCCTGGTGATGCTCGACGACCAGCTCCGACGTTTCCTACCGCCGGAGTTGGACATTCGGCCTCACTCGACGGACGTGGCGGTGGAGTAGGGCGCGTCCGTGGGGGGCCGAGGGGCACTCGCGGACCGGGTTTCCCGTGGATGGAGGGCAGCAAGCTGTGCGGCGAGGACCTTGGGGTAGAGCTCGTGCTCGACCGCCAGGACCCGTGCCGCAAGCCGCTCGGGGGTGTCGCCGGGTTCGACGGGGACGGGCACGTGGGCGAGGACGGGCCCCTCGTCGTAGCGCTCCGTGACAAGATGGACCGTAGGTCCCGACCACCGAACCTTGGCCTCGAGCACGGCGCGGTGAACGTGCTCGCCGTACATGCCCGGTCCGCCGAAACGGGGAAGGGGGGCCGGGTGGATGTTGAAGACGCGGTCCGGAAACGCCCGAAGGACGGCCGAGGGGATGGGGCGTAGATAGCCGGCGAGTGCCACCGCATCGATCCGGGCGGCCACGAGTGCGTCGCACAGGGCCCGGGGCAGGTCGTCGTGGGTCCTGGTGCTCATGTGCCGCGCCTCGATGCCCACCGTACGGGCGAAGGCGAGGGCGCCCGACGTCGACCGATTGGACACGACGAGCGCGACCTCGGCGTCGAGGCGCCCGGTGCGGGTCGCTTCGTAGATGGCGCGCAGATTGCTTCCGCGGCCCGAGGCGAACACGGCCAATCGAGGGGAACGAAGCACGGGGCGGTCAGCCTAGCAGCATCGGGCACTATACTGCGGTCGTGCGATCACGAAGGCCTCCCCACCCATCCGACCGGCCGGCCGGACCGCTCGCCGCGGGCGTCGGCGCCCCCGTACGGTCCACGACGGTCCTCTCGGTGCGACGGGGCGGCGCCGTCGCGCTCGGCGCCGACGGGCAGGTGACCCTCGGGGACGCGGTCGTCAAGCACGGTGCTTCGAAGGTTCGCACCCTTGCGGGCGGACGGATCCTGGGCGGCTTCGCCGGGTCGGCGGCCGACGGCCTCGCCCTCTTCGATCTCCTCGAGACCAAGGTCGGCGAGGTGGGGGGGAGCTTCGTTCGGGCGTGCGTGGAACTGGCCAAGGACTGGCGCCAGGACCGAAGGTACCGGCGGCTCGAAGCCATGATGATCGTGGCCGACGCCGAGCGCACGTTTCTCCTGTCGGGCAACGGCGACGTCATCGAACCGGAGGACGGGATCGCGGCCGTGGGCTCGGGGGGCAACTATGCCCTCGCCGCGGCCCGGGCCCTGCTGGCGCACACGGATCATTCGGCGCGTCGCATCGTCGAGGCCTCCTTGGGGATCGCCGCCGACATCTGCATCTACACGAACCATCGACACACGATTCTGGAGCTACCGGGCAAGGCGACGTGACCACGACCCTCGACCCTCGACACCCGACGCCACGGGAGATCGTGGCCGAACTCGACCGCTACGTGATCGGCCAGGCGGCGGCCAAGAAGGCGGTGGCCATCGCCATGCGCAACCGTTTTCGCCGGCAGATGTTGCCCGATCGTCTCCGCGACGAGGTCAAACCCAAGAACATCGTCATGGTGGGGCCGACGGGGGTCGGAAAGACGGAAATCGCCCGTCGTCTGGCACGACTTGCGAAGGCTCCCTTCCTCAAGGTGGAGGTGACGAAATTCACCGAGGTGGGGTACGTGGGGCGGGACGTCGATTCCATCGTGCGCGACCTCGTCGAGGTCTCGGCTCGGCTCGTGCGCGCCGAGTTGCTCGCCGACGTGCGCGGCGAGGCCGCGCGGCGGGCGGAGGACCGGATCCTCGACGTGCTGCTGCCCCGCGGGGAGGCCCCGGCGGGCGAGGATGCGGCGGCCTCACGCCGAACCCGCGAGCGCATGCGCGAGCTGCTGCGGGCGGGCAAGCTCGACGATCGCGAAGTGGAGATCGACGTGGCCGAGGCACCGCCGGACCTCGGCGGCCTCGTGCTCGGGGGCACGGGCGGTGCCGATCCCTTGGCCGGCATTCGGGATGCTCTCGAACGACTCGGTGGGAACCGCCGCAGGACGCGCCGGGTGTCGGTTCGCAGGGCCCTCGAAGTGTTGACCGAGGAGGAGGCCGACAAACTCATCGACCGCGAGCGCCTTTCGCGGGAAGCCGTGGACCGAGCGGAACGGTTCGGCATGGTCTTCCTCGACGAGTTCGACAAGATCTGCGTACGCAGCGACCGCGGTGCGGCCGGGGAGGTCTCGCGCGAGGGGGTGCAACGGGATCTCCTGCCGCTGGTCGAGGGGACGACGGTGCAGACCCGCTACGGCTCGGTACGCACCGACCACGTCCTCTTCGTCGCGGCAGGGGCCTTCCACGTCGCGAAGGTGTCGGATCTCATTCCCGAACTACAAGGGCGATTTCCGATTCGCGTCGAACTCGCCTCCCTCGGCCGCGAGGAGTTCGTCCGGATCCTCACCGAGACCGACGCCTGCCTGATCGAGCAGTACAAGGCGCTGCTGGCCACCGAGGGCGTGGAGGTGGCGTTCACCGACGATGCCGTGGCCGCCATTGCCGACGCGGCGGCGGAGGCCAACGCCGCCCTCGAGAACATCGGTGCGCGCCGCCTCCACACCGTTCTCGAGCGAGTGCTCGAGGAGTTGAGTTTCGAGGCCTCGGAGATGCCCGGCCAGAAGGTGACCATCGATGCCGCGTACGTGCGGGCGCGTCTCGAACCCGTCCTCGCCGACCGGGATCTCGCGCGGCACATCCTTTGACGCGGTGCCGGGCGCCGATCCCGCCGCCGCCGGATCGAGAACCGGAAAGATCTTCCTGCGTCCGGCGAGGGACCGACCATCAACCGACGGGGCGCGCGGAACCGAGCCCCGAGGCGTCCGTCGGCCACCCGCCCGAAGGGGGGCGGCCACCCGCCCGAAGGGGGGCGTCGATGCCCGTAGATGGTCGATACGCGTGGCGCCGCGGCAGCGCGACGAAGCCCCGTCCTCGCACCGCCGGGACCGGCGATCTTGGGGCGATCACGCAGGGGGTTGCGCCCTCCGCGCATGAACAATTGCACCATGAACTGGCTTGCGTTTGATCAGTTTTTGTTGGATTCTGCCCCTCGACACTCCGCACGAAGGCTGGCATCCTCCGCCAACCTCCCAATCCTTGCCCGGAGATTTGCCTACATCCTCCCACCCCTCGGCGCCGGGCTCCACCTACCAGAACCACAAGGGACACGAAAACATCATGAAACGGCAACTTGTTCTCAGCGCACTCACCACCATGGCGTTGTCCGTCGCCGGCTGCTCCGGCGAGAGCAGCGGAACCACGGGCATCAACACGACGGCGACCACGATGTCGACGTCGAACAGCGGCGGCGAGACCGACAGCGGCACCAGCACGAGCGGTGGCCCCGGTGGCACGGGCAACTCGGGCAGCGACAGCAACTCGGGCGGTACCGGGATGAGCGGCGGATCCTCCACCAGCGGCGGGTTCATCATGGATCCCGACGGTGGCATGGGCACCATGGAGTGCGACGTGTGGACGCAGGACTGCCCCGACGGGGAGAAGTGCATGCCGTGGGCGAACGACGGTGGCAACTCGTGGAACGCCACCAAGTGCAGCCCCATCGATCCCAATCCCAAGCAGCCTGGCGACACCTGTACGGTCGAGGGCAACGGCGTCAGCGGCGTGGACGACTGTGCGAAGGCGTCCATGTGCTGGGACGTCGATCCCGAGACGAACATGGGTACGTGCGTGCCGTTCTGCACCGGCTCGCCGGACATGCCGATGTGCGAGAATCCCAACGACTCGTGCCTCATCGCCAACGACGGCGTCCTCATCCTCTGCCTGCCGGGTTGCGATCCGCTCCTGCAGGACTGCCCGGACGGCAATGTCTGCATCCCGAACACCTCCGGGGACGGGTTCGCCTGTGTGCTCGACGCCTCGGGTGGCATGGGCACGGCAGGGACGCCGTGCGAGTTCGCCAACGTGTGCAACCCGGGGCTTCTGTGCCTCAACGCCGAGTTCGTGCCGGGCTGCATGGGCTCTCAGGGCTGCTGCGGGCCGTTCTGCGACCTGACGGACCCGAACGCCTCGTCCATGTGTGCCAACGCCTATACGACGCCGGGTGCGGACTGCGTGCCCTTCTTCGAGATGGGCATGGAGCCGCCGGGCCAGGAGGACGTGGGCATCTGCATCATCCCGCAGTGATCGCCTCGTAGCGTTTCGCCCCCCAAAGTGGGGGCCCCACTGGACGCGCCGCGCTCCGGGCCTTCCGGAGGCGGCGCGTTCTTCATTGGTTCCCTCCCAACCGGCGACGGGATGCTTGGGCGATCTTGCGCCTGCGTGTTGTGTGTATTTTGATTGTGAGTATTGTTGGTTTTTGGTTGCAAAACCAACAAAACTAATCCAAGATCCTCGTAGCCCTCGGGGCAAAGGAGGAAGAGACCATGTTCCATGCACACCAAGCGATCCCCTCGACCCTGCTGCTGGGCGCCCTTCTGGCCGCCGGATGTACCGGCGATGCCCCCAACGCATCCGGGGGCGAGTCGAACGGCGATCCGACCGCGGCCACGTCCGGTGGAACCGGCACCACCGGAGGCGGGAGCACGTCGACGGGAGGCTCCACCGGCACGGGCGGTGCGACCGGTAGCGCGTCCGGCAGCACGTTCATCGATCCCACCACCGGCGGCCCGCCCCCGGAATGCGACGTGTGGATGCAGGACTGCCCCGATGGGGAGAAGTGCATGCCCTGGGCCGACGACGGCGGCAACTCCTGGAACGCCCTCAAGTGTTCCCCGGTCGATCCCGATCCCAAGCAACCGGGGGACACCTGCACCGCGGAGGGGGGCGGCGTGAGCGGCGTCGACGATTGCGACGTGGGCAGCATGTGCTGGAACGTCGATCCCGAGACGAACATGGGCACCTGTGTGGCCTTTTGCGAGGGGTCGGCGGAGGCTGCCACGTGTGCCGAGCCGGACCGCACCTGCGTCATCGCCAACGACGGCGTGCTGATCCTGTGCCTTCCCGCGTGCGACCCGCTGCTGCAGGACTGCGCGCCCGGGGACACGTGTCTGCCCAACACGTCGGGGGACGGCTTCGCCTGTATCCTCGACGCCTCGGGGGACATGGCACCGGCCGGTACGCCGTGCGAGTTCGCCAACGCATGCAACGTAGGCCACATCTGCGCCGGCGCGCAGTTCGTGCCGGGCTGCATGGGCTCCCTCGGTTGCTGCGCGCCGTACTGCGACACGACGGATCCCGACGCCAACGACACCTGTGCCAACGCGTACGCGTCGCCCGGCGCGGAGTGCGTACCGTTCTTCGAGATGGGCATGGCGCCGCCCGGCCACGAGGACGTCGGGCTGTGCATCATCCCGCAGTGACAAGCCTCCTCCGCCGACGTGACGGGCCTCCCCCGTCGCGCCGGCGGCGGGCGCGGCTACCTGCGCGGCCGGGCGGTGACCAGGTCGAAGCGGAAGTCGGTCAGGGGGCGCCCGGCGTCGTCGGCCGCGTGCCAGGTCAGCGTCAGCAGGTTCGCGGTATCCTCGGCCTTATCGAAGTACACGAAGCCCCGCATGTCGGTGCCGGGCTGCAGGTAGCCCCAGGGGAGCGCGTAGGCGTGCACGTCTCGGCTCGAGGAGCGCAAGGTCACGTAGTCGAGATCCCTGCCCGTCGGATAGCCCGAACGGCCCGGGACGTAGCCCGACGGCGCCCCGTGGTCGCCCGACACGACGGCAAAGCTTCCGCCGGCGTCGAGCAGGCGGTAGCGGAAACCGCGGGCGCTGCGAAGCTCGAAGTCCCCCGGGGCCAGCCGGACGGCCTGGCGGCCCGTGTTCGCCACGAGCACGTGGACGACGGTCATGTATTCGGGCAGGTCGGGGGGATCGCCGTCCCACGTTCCCGTGGTCAGCACCATCGAGAGGCCGACGTCCGGGGCTCGGGCGATCATGCGGTGTTCGCCGGTCGGCCCGACGAGCACGCCGGACGGCTGGCAGGCGACGAGGCAGGGCGCAAGCAGCACCAACGCCCCGATCCATCGGGCCCGAATGGGGCCTCGGACGGGGGGCGTCGCGTCCTGTGGCCCGCAGATGTCGTGGTGGCCCGAACGCCGGGGCATCGCCCGCGAGGATAGCTCGGATGCTTGCGGCGTGCCCGCGGCCGTTCGGCGAGGTCCGGCGAGGCGGCGCCGTCGGAACGCCCTGAGCCGTTCCGACCACCCTTCGGCGGCGGCGGTCGCCAGCCGATCACCTCCACGTGGGCCGGACGAGCCGAGCGCGAATGCTGCGGCCGTGGCGCAAGGCGCGTCACGGTTCGGCGCCGACGCCACCGTCCGCGAGAATCGTGCGGACCTCGTCCAACTCCGCGTAGGCCGCCCGCAGGCTCGGTTCGCGAAGGTCGGCAAGGCGTGCCTCGACACGAGCGGCGGCATCTTCGAGCAGGGGGCGCGCCTCCACGTCGCGGCCGGACTTGCGCAGCAGCATGCCCAGGTGGTGGAGATAGCGCGGCGCTTCGACGGGGGCCGCGCCGGCACGAACGAGGCGGACGGCCTCCTCGGCCGCTGCGAGAGCTCGGGGGATGTCGCCGGCGTGTTCGGCCAGCAGGGCCTCGACGTGGTGGGCCCGGGCGGCCGCCGTGCGAAGACCGGCGGCCTTGCTGCGTTCGAGGGCCCATGCGGCAAGTTCCGCCGCCTGGCGCCGATCGTCGTCGTCCCGGGCGAATCGGGCGAGGACGTAGGCCCATCGGGTGTTGGCTCGCAGTTCGGTACGCACATCGCCCCGACGTCGCGCCAGGCGAGCGGCCTCCGACAGGAGGGTGCGACCCGCCGCGGGATCGCCGAGTTCCGCCTCGACCTCTCCGAGGTGCACGACCACGTCTCCGATCTCGTCGGTGCGGCCCAGTCGCTCGTGCAGGTCGAGGGCGTGACGGAGATAGCGTTCGGCGTGCCGGTAGAGGCCGAGGGCGGCGTAGGTGATCCCCAGGTTGGCGAGCTTGCGCCCCGTGGCGATCCGGTCGCCGAGTTCCCGATCGATGTCGAGCGAGGCCTTGAAACGATCGATGGCCTCCTGGTAGTGGGAACTGCGCCCGGCCACCTCCCCGAGGGCGTTCTCGAGTTCGGCCTCGAGCCGGCGATCCCCCAGCGCCCTGGCGATCGAAAGCCCTGCGTCGTAGCTTGCCCGGGCCCCCTCGAAGTCCCCGGATTCGAGCCGCACCTTGCCGAGGGCCGCCAGCAGGCGGGCCCTTCGCCGCCTTCCTGCATCGTCGTCGCGGCAATCGTCGAGCGCGGCGCGGGCGATGCGCTCGGCTTCGTCGAAGCGTCCGGCTGCCAAGGCCAGGGTGCTTTGCATCCGTGCAAGGCCTGGCCGGTACTCCGCCGCGTCATCGAAGTCCGCGAGGAGCCGTTCGATGCGCTCGGCCAGTTGGTTGGCCCGGTGGAGCTTGTCGGCGTCGATGTAGAACCGCAGGAGCCGCAGCAGGGCGACCACCTCGAGATCGCGGCGGCCGCTCGCCGTCGCGATCTCGGCCATCGTCCGCAGGTCCCGGGCGCGATCGCGGGTCTTGCCCCATCCCCGCAGGATCTCCTCGCGATCGCGCAACGCCTCGAAACGCCGGGGATCCGAAGGCGACATGGCGTCGAGGGCGAGCGAGAGGTAGTAGTGGGCGCTGCGCTGGGCACCGATCTCGGCGGCGTGGCGCGCGGCCGACAGCGCATGGTCCACGGCTTCGGCGGATCGGTCGGCGGCGACGAGATGGTCGGCGACGACACCATCGTCCCGACCTGGACGGAAGGTCGGGCGCGCGCGGATGATGTCCGCCGCAGCACCGTGCCACAGGGCCGCTTGGTCGGCTGCCACGGTCTCGCGCACGACCTCGTGGAGGCTTACGGTGCCGAATCGCGCCTGCCGACCGGGGCGCGCCACGTCGCGCTCGATGAACTTGCCGCGTTCGAGGCGGACGAGGCTCGCTTCGACGGCCCGGTCCAGCAGCGTTTGCAACTCGGATTCGTCGAATACGCGACCGAGGATGGACGCCGCCTGGAGCACTTCGCGGTCGGCGGGATCGAGGTCGTCGATGCGCTCGCGCAGCACCTCTTCGACCGTCGGCGGCAGGCGGATCTCGTCGACCGGGCGGCGTACCACCAGGAAGCGGCCGTCGGCGGACCAGCCCAACGTTCCGTCGTCCACGAGTCGTGCCAGGGTCTCCTCGATGAACAGGGGATTGCCCCCCGTCCGCGACAAGATGGCGTCGGCCAGGGATTCGGCTTGCTCGGGGGATTCGAAGCGTTGCAGGACGAGGTCGCGACGGGCTCGCGGGTCGAGTTCGCCGAGTTCGAGGGTCGAGACGGTGGGCAGGCGGGCGATGGCCTGGGCATTGGCGCCGGGACGCGCCGTCACGAGTCCGAGCAGCCGTACGGCCTGGCGGCCTTGGTTCCACGCAGCCAACAGTTCCAGGCTCTGGGGATCGAGGAAGTGGGCGTTCTCGAGGACGACGATGACTGGACGGCGGCGGTCGAGGGAACGGACGAGTCGCCGCAGGAGACGCCAAATGCCCCGCCACACCTCTTGGGGGGCCATGGGCACGTCGGGACGGTCG
Organism: Deltaproteobacteria bacterium; assembly: GCA_003696955.1. Classification (GTDB taxonomy): domain Bacteria; phylum Myxococcota_A; class Polyangia; order Nannocystales; family Nannocystaceae; genus J032. Next base: position 29,225 of record RFGU01000173.1, read on the forward strand.
GGGAGCCCGAGGGCGACCGCAAGGACGTCGGCGAGCATCGCCGGATCCCGGATGCCGTAGCGTTCGAGGGTCCTGCGGACCGTGGCACGGGGCGTGTCGGGCGCGATGTCGAGAAACCCCGTCAACATGTCGAGGAAGGCCCCGAGGGGCACGTTGCGCCGCGACCAGGTGGCCGCCGCGCGCAGGACGAAACAACTCGTCCTCGGCAGCGAAGCCAGGAAACGGTCCAGCAGGGCGCGCTTGCCCATGCCCGGCGGCCCCACCACCAACACGGCACGGGACTCGCGGGATCGGATGGCGTCGGTCAGGGCGTCGCGGAGCACCTTGCGCTCGAGTTCCCGACCGATGAGACGCCCCCGCCGACCGAGGGGGCTGCGGTGGTGCCGGGGGGAGCGGGCGGGTCCGAGCAGCCGTACCGGTTCGACCAGCTCCGGCAGGTCGGTGGCCGCCGCGTCGTCGGGCCCCGGATCCACCCATGTCGCCTCGCCGAAACGCCAGCGGCCCGCGAGACGGTCGGCCACGTCCTGACCGACGACGATGGGGCCGTCGAGCACGTGCCGGGCCACACGGTCGAGCAGGGCGCACAGGTCGGGGCGGATCCGAACGTCCACGCCGGGACCGCCGGCGTTCGTCACGGTCGCCGGCACCGAGGCCACGACGGTACCCATGGCGTACCCCGGGGCGACCTCCGCCAGCTCGTCGCGGATCGTCCGTGCGAAGCGGACGGCGCGGTCCGGATCGTCCTCGGTGGCGAGCAGTCCGCCGAAGACCACGAGCGCCCCGGTCTCCCCGGCGTCGAGGACCACCGCCTCGCGCTTGACCGCGACGTTGCGGACGAGGGAGGCGAACGCCGAGGGGGAGGGCGGCATGGCGACACCGTCGATGGGGCGCGGGTCGAGGAGCATGCGCACGGCGATCACTCGATGGGAGCCGCCCCGTGCCGCCGACGGTCCGATGCTACCGACCGAGTCGGCGAGTTCGCGCGTGAGGGCATCGGCGACGTCCGCGTCACCGGATCCGGCGTCCGGCTGTTGCGTATAGGAACGGACGAACTCGGCCAGAACCTCGTCGTCGACCACGGGATCCGAACGATGGAGGAAGGCGGCCAGATCCGCGCGCATGGCCGTGGCCGTGGGGTAGCGATCGTCCGGATCGCGCTCGAGGGCCTTCTCGACGATGGCCGCCAGTGCGTCCGGGACGTGGGGGGCGAGTTGCCGTAGGGAAGGGGGAGCTTCGGTTCGCACGCGCTCGAGCGCGCGCATGCGATCCTTGTCGCGAAAGAGGAGTTCGCCCGTCAGCAGCTCGAAGAGCACGATGCCGAGGGAGTAGATGTCGGAACGGCCGTCGAGGGGGCGGCCGGTGGCCTGTTCGGGCGACATGTAGGCCACCTTGCCCTTGATCGTCTCCTCTCCCTCGCGTCCGTCCCCGCTCGCGGTGCGTGCGTCGCCGGGCTCCCCCGCGTCGGCGGTACGGGCGGTGCGGGCGATGCCGAAGTCGAGGATCTTCACCTGACCGGCAAAGGAGATCATGATGTTGTGCGGGCTTACGTCGCGGTGGACGATGCCGAGGGGGCGGCCCTCGTCGTCGGTCTTGCGGTGGGCGTAGGCGAGGGCAGAGGCGACCTGGTGGCCGATGTAGGCGGCGATGACCGGCGGGAATGCGTCGCCCACCGCGCGCACCGCCTGGAACAGGCGCATCAGGTCGATGCCGTCGATCCATTCCATCGCCAGGAAGAGGTCGTCGCGCACCTTGCCGAAGTCGAAGACCTGGACGATGTTGGCGTGGTTCAGGGAGAGCGCGATCTTCGCCTCGTCCACGAACATCCGGCCGAAGTCCTCCTGGCTCGCGAACTCCGGCCGAATCTTCTTGATGACGAGGTGCTTGGACAGTCCCTCGGCGACACGGCTCTTGGCCTTGTACACCTCGGCCATGCCGCCTTCGCCGATGCGGTCGGTCAGGATGTACCGACCGAAGGGTCTCGGGAGCGTGTCCGGCATCGTGCTAGAGCGGTTCGATGACGAGGTTGTCGAATTCCGTGCGGGCCTGCCAGTTGTTGAAGGCGAAGTGCCGGTGTCCGGGGCCGCGCAAAGGGTTCGGATCTTCGTACACCAACACTTCGCGGCCGTCGACTTCCCATCGGATCGTGTCCCCGGTGCGCCAGACGTCCATGCGGTAGGTCCTGCCCGGGACGGGCAGGGGCGCCGTCGACGTCACCACGTCGCGGCCGTGCTCGTTGCGGCGGGAGATCATGTTCTTCGTGCACTCCCATCCGCCGAAGATCACGACGTATCCGCTGGCCACGTAGTTGGGCGACGTGGCGTAGCTCTTGCCGTCGCCGGCCAGCTCGAACTTGACGTCGCACGAGTCGGTGGCCGCCCGCGCGTCGAATCGCACGTGCACGTCGTCGGGGAGGGGGACGGTGAGCCACACGGGGTGGTTTTCGAGGCCTTCGAGCACCAGTCGGCCGTGCTCGAGGCGGGCCCCCGGGCCGGTGGTGCGCCACGAAGGTCCGAGCTTGCTGCGCTCGAAGCGGTCGGAGAAGAGCGGCTCGGCGCCGGCAGGTCCCACGGAGAACGAGCGGGGAACCTCCTCGCACGCCGACGCCGCCAACACGAGCGCAAGGCCCAAGCCCGGTTCGGGGATGCGTGGGCGGGGTCTTCGGCGAGCCACGATGGCGCTACCATAGTCGCCCATGGGGGGCGGGATCGAGCATGCCCAGGATCTGGGTTCGCAGGTCCTTCGGGAGGTCCTCGGGCACGTGGGCGCGGGCGTCGGCGGGGCCTGCGGGGTCGTCGAACGCAGCCGGCAGACGATCGGGCGCCAAGGCTGCCTCGAGCAGTACGACGCCCGCCGCATAGGCGTCCGTGGCTCGACTCGGTCGTCCGTGACCGTGACGGAGTTCCGGCGCAAGGTAGCGCAGGGCGCCGAATCGATCCGTGGCGTGCTCGCGGGGGACCGCAAGGCCGAGGTCCGCGACGACGAATCGCGGCTCGCGCGACCGCAGCAGCACGTTCGCGGGCTTGATGTCCCGGTGGACGACGCCGGCGGCGAAGATGGCCTCGAGACCGCGGCGCAACGCGACGGCGAGTTCCGCGAGTTCGTCGGAGGACAGGGGGCCTTCGCGCAGGCGTTCGCGCAGGGAGCCTGCGTCGCAGTACTCGAGCACCACTGCGCGTTCGTCGGGCAGAACGTCGTAGAGCCGCACCACGTGGGGGCTCCGGATCCGATCGAGGGTGGCGGCCTCCTCGACGAACCGGCGCGCGAGGCGCCGTGCGGCACCGGGATCGCTCACGGCGCGGGGAGGCAACAGCCGCTTGACCGCCAGCGTTCGGCCAAGGCGCGTATCCTCGGCCAGGTACACGATGGCGTGGCGGCCGCGCCCGAGGGGGCGTACGAGGCGGTAACGCCCGGCGCCTGCGAAGGTGGCGTACACGGCATCGATCCCCTCGACGTGGAGCGGCACGACCGGGGCGTCGTCCCCGTCCCGAGACAGGCGGGCGAGGCCGGCCATGGCTCGAGCGTCGTCGAGATCGTAGGCCAAGACGGCCTCGTAGGCCCGGCGAGCCCCTGGGCGGTCGCCAAGGGCGAGTCGCCCCTCGGCGGCCAGCAGGTGCGCCCTTCGGTAGGCGTCGAACGCCGTGGACGGGTCGGCCGTCGCCCCGACGTGCTCGGCGACGGAAAGGCCGGCGGCCGGATCGATCGCATCGAGGAGGAACCCGGCCAGGCCGAGCAGCAGGTCCGGGCGGCGGGGGGTGTCGGGATGGCCCGCCACGACGGCCACCGCGCGCCGGGCGTGTCCCGCGCCGTCGAGCAGGCGCACCCGTTCGAAGATCGCGTCCTCCGATGCCCCCCGATCGAGGGCGTCGCGTAGATCCGCCACGAGTTCGGTGACGTCACCGGCGGGTTCGGCCGCCGAGGCGGCCGCGACCAGGGCGGCAAGGATGCCCTCGAGGGCGACGGGACCCGACGCGGACGGGACCGTCACGCTCGAACCTCCAGGATGCCGTCGGCCCCAGGTCCGCGGACCTCGATGCGGTCCCCGAGGAGGAGATCGACGGCTCGTACCGCGGGACCGCGCCCGTGGAGTCGCAGGTTCGTCTCGTCGTCGGCGGCCTCGATCCGCACCGGGCCGTCGACGTGCGGACGAAACACCACCCGCCCGGCACCTTCGGCCAGGGGGACCACCGCTCCGGGCATCGCCAGGAGGACCGGGCGGGGCAACCCCGGCCCTTCCAGGCGCAGGACCCCGGCGGGCGGATCCGCGAATACGACGGTGACCGGCGGCGCGAGGCCGAAGGCCAACTCCGCGCCGGCACGCACCGGGACCTCGACGCCCGGCGCAGCCGGTCTGCCGTCCACGAACGTGCCGGTCCGGGTGCCCAGATCCACGAGGGCCGGCGCCTTCGCGGTCCATACGATGCGCGCGTGCTCCCGGGAGACGGATGGATCCGGGATCCGAACGTGTGCCGCCGTGCCCCGGCCGACGAGGGTGCCCCGGGCGACGACGAGGTCGAAGGGCATGCCGTTCCACGCCAGCCGCAGGAGGGGGGCTCGCGTCCCGTGTTGCGCGTACGCCTCCATGATGCGCGACACCTGGCCGCGGGCTTCGGTCGTCAACGTGGACGGATCGATCCCGTCGAGCAGTCGGCGGGCGTCGGTGCGTGCGCCGGCGGCCCATAGGCTGCGGACACGATCGAGCGTCCGCCGTGCGCGCTCGCGGCGGGCCTTTCGTCGGTCGGCCGCCAAGAGGGCCAGTTCCATGCGCTCGATGTCTCCGGCGGCCTCGAAGCACCGGGCCGCGTCCGCATGTCGGCCGATGCGTTCGAACAGGCTGCCGGCCGCCTCGGGCTCCCCACCTCGTTCGAGCGCGCGGGCGGCTTCGAGAACGTGGTCCGCCCGGCCTTGCGGGGGCGCCGTCCGTGCGGCCTCGAGGCACGCCTCGCCGTAGGCTCGGAAGAGATCCCGGACCTGGGGGCCGTCCCCCCGGGCACGGGCGCAGGCCTCCCGCAGGACGGCGAGTCGTCCGTCGAGGTCCCGCTGTGTACGCGCGTGCTCGAGCCGCAGGGCGGCCGCCTGGCCGTGGGCGCCCACCTGCTCGAACACGCGTGCGGCCTCCTCGATCTCCCCGGCCTCCTCGAGCAGGAGCGCTGCGCGCACCTCCCCCGCCCGGCGGCGCAGGCGGCCGCCGAGGGAGGTCGGATCGTCGCCGTCGCCGAAATGCACGGGGGGCGCCACCTTCGATGTGGATGGTAGCACGGGGCCCCGCTATCCTCGGCCACGTGCCGCAGGCGCTGCTCGAACCCGTCGTCGCCGGGCAGACTCGTTTTCGCGCGGCGGGTCTTGCGGCCGATGCCAGGGGGGTGGCCGTCGGGCGGGAGGTGCTCGCCGTGTTCGCGACCTTCGACCGGGTGATCGCGTTCCTCGGTGCCTGCTCCCACGAGCTGTCCTTCGCGGACATCTTCCGCTCCCTGACCGTCGAGCGGGCGCGGCAACCCGCGGGGGCCGCCGAGTTCCTCGTGCGATTCGCTCTGTCGGACAGCTACATGCTCGACCAGTTGGTGCGCATCGGAGCCCCCATGCGCGCCCGATGGTTCACCGGGGCGGCGTCGACGTACGTGCGCGTGCGTGACGGACGGGCTCCGTTCGGCTACGACCTGGCCGACGTGGTGGCCGGGGAGGGGGCCGACGTGGTGGCCGTGGACCTCGAGACCGTGCGCCGCTACCGCATCGAAGAGCGCATCGACCCGTACGCCCTGGTCCTGCGACTCGAGCCCCATCGGGGCCCGACGGACCGCCGTCCGCCGGAACTGCTCTTGGTCCTCGTGGCGGCTGGACTGGCGGACCGGGTGATGCGGTACCTGTGGACCACCGGGACCGCGTTCGCGGGCGCTGCCCTGGACCTCGAGAGCATGCCGGACGCGCTCTTGCTGCGGGTCCGCGGCCCGTCGGCCCGGGTGTTCGGCCTCCTGCGCAACCTGCCCGGGGTCGAGTGCTTCGTGCCCGCGGGACCCAAGATGGCGGTGGAACTCGGATATCGCCATCCGTTCGATCTCGAGGCCGTGGCGGCAGCATTCGCCGACGACGACGCCTACCTGTTCCGGGGCCGGGCCCGGCGCGTGGAACGGCTTTCGCCGCCGCCGCGCTTCGTGGACGGGCGTCACCTGGTGGTCCGGGAGGACGAACTCGAGCTGCGCGAAGCGGCGGATCCCACGGAACAGGTGGACCTTGCCCCCGTGCGGATCCCCCTGGTCCTTCGTCGGACGGACCGCGTGCGTGAGCCTCGGGGGCTCGTGATCGAGCGATCCGCCATGCCCTTGCTCGGCGCGTTGGTGCGGCTTTTGCCCCCTTCGGTCCTGGCCGCGGCGAAACTGTGCGTCCTGGCCGACGCGACCATCCTACTCGCCACGTCCTTGCTCGCCCGGAGCTTCGGCGAGGAGATCCTCGCCGGCGGGGCGCTCTTGCCCATCGGCCGCCGTCTGTGCGAGGTGGGCCCGGGGGTGCTGGTGCCCGAGGGGTGGGACCTCGTGCCGCGGGTTCGGCCCGACCTCCTTCGCGACCTTCTGGTGGTCTCGGGGGACGACCACGTGCTCTTTCGGGGACCGGACGAGCCGCCGGTACGTCTGTCGGCGGATCGGTTCGTGCCCTTGGACGCTGCGCTGATCGCTTCCCTGGCTCCGGAGGAGGCCGTCTACGACGAGGCCTTCGAACCCCCGACCGAGTCGTCGTCGGAGGTCGTCTACGCCCCCCTCGGCCGCTTCGCCCTGTGGGGGGTGCCCTCCTCGTCGAGCGGCACGCGTGCCCTCGGTTCGGGGGAGGGGGATCGGTGAGGCACGGTCCCGTCTCGTTTCGCGACGCGTTCGTGCGGCCCCTCTTCGAGGCACGGACCGCCCTGGTGGGGGCGCCCCTTCGTCCACGGGATCTGCGGCGACTCGTGGGGGAGGCGAGCACGATCTTCGATGCGCCCACGACCGCCGCCCTGGAGCGTCGGATCGGACGGATGGTGCCGCTGGCCCTTTCGGGCCGCCCCGGTCCGGACGACGTGGTGGTCATGGCGTGCGCCCACAACCTCTTGGCCATGGCCCACCCCGAGCGCCAGCGCGTGTTGGCCCGTGCCACGCGTTGGACCGACGTCCAGGCCATGACGGTGCGGTGGTTCGAAGGTGCGGTCGAGGGCGCGTCGGTGGCGCCCGAACGCCTGCACTTCCTGCTTGACGCCGTGCTCGCCGCGCGTTGGACCAGCCGGGTCCGTCGCACGCGACGGCTGCGGCGACCCCGGGCGCGGCTGGCGCTCGCCCCCGCGGCGGTGCAGGGCGGAGACGGGAGCGGGGCCGCCGGGGCGCCTACCGTGGCGACGGCAGCACTACCGCCGCTCGCCCTCGCGTTGCGCACCGCCATGGTGGTGCGTAGTCCATGGACCGCGCTCTTGTGCCCGGAAGCCCTCGGCGATGCGCCGTTTCCCCTCGAGGCCATCGGGCGCCTCGCGTCGCGGCCGATGTGGCGCGCGGTGTGTCACGCGTGGGCCGACGGAGATCGGTGGATCGACCGAGGGGGCGCCGTGATGGAGCGCCTCGGGCGCAGTCTGCGGGCGTCGGAGGGCGTCACCGTGGACCTTCGCCGGGGGGCAGGGTGGATCCTGGCGGCCCTCGTCCACGTCCATCTGCTGCGCGTGTGGTGCGACGACGCCCGCTTGGCGACCACCTTCGATCTGGCGGCGGAGCCCGTCCAGCACTTCCTGGCTCTTCCGCTCGTGGCCCCGCGGCTTTCGCGGGTCCTCGGCGATCCTCTGGCGGGCGCATCGCCCAGGCTGCGTCATCTGTGGGACGTACACCTCGAACGTCTCGGCCAGGTGGTCCTGCGCCACGTCCGGCGCGAGATGGTGGATGCCGTGGTGGATCCCGTCGTAGAAAGGACTTGACCATGGACGACACGAAGGGACCCGTGGCGCACGGCGCGACCGACGATGCAGCCATCGTCGCCCGGCTCGGTACGGCCGCGGCCCGCCTGAGCGAGCGCTTCCTCGGCAAGGAGGAGGTGATCCGGCTCATGTTCGTCAGCGTCCTCGCCGGCGAGCACATGGTGATGATCGGGCCGCCGGGGACGGCGAAGAGCGCCCTCGTGCGCTCCTTCGCCCGCGTCGTGGACGCGCGCTACTTCGACTACCTGCTCACCCGGTTCACCGAACCCAACGAGATCTTCGGTCCCGTGGACATCAAGGCCTTCCGCGAGGGCGTGTACCGCCGCCGGACCGAGGGGATGTTGCCGGAGGCGGAGATCGTCTTCCTCGACGAGATCTTCAAGGCCAACAGCGCCATCTTGAACAGCCTCTTGTCGCTGCTGAACGCGCGGATGTTCATGCATGGCACCCATCGGATCAAGGTGCCGTTGCTCAGCCTCTTCGCGGCCAGCAACGAGGTACCGTCGGACGAGGCGCTCGCCGCCCTGTTCGACCGTTTTTCCTTGCGCGTGCAGGTGGACTACCTCGACAGCTATCACTTCCGGGGCCTGCTGCAGAAGGGCAGCCGGCTCGAGGCCGAGGCCATGGACGACGACGACGGGCTTTCGCCCGTGGTGGCCGCGGCGGACGTCCGGCACCTGCAGCGCAAACTGGCGGGCCGCCTCGACTTCGACGAGGACTTCCTGACGACCTTCAAGAGTCTGGTGTTCCAGATGCGCTCCGAAGGTGTCGGACTTTCGGACCGGCGGGTCGTCAAGCTCCTCAAGCTCTTCGCGGCATCGGCCATGCTCGACGGCCGGGACCGCGTGGACACCTCCGACCTCTTCGTGTTGCGGCACGTGTGGAACACCCCCGAGCAGCGGGAATTGCTCGCCGAGATCGTGGGGCCGGTGCTCGACCGCTGGTACGACGAGCATCCGGATTCGACGCGCGTCGGCGTCACGCCGACGAATCTCGACGACCTGCTCGAAGAACTCGCAGCATTGCGCAAGGCCCTCGCCGCGGCGGACGTGTTGTCCGACATGCAGCTGTTCAGCTACCTGCGGAACCTCGGCGACATCAAGGCCGCCCTCGAGCGCATGCAGGACAATCCCGCGGCGGCCCGCATGGTGGGCGAGGTGGACAAGCTGCTCGAGAGCGTGTTCGCCTCGGGGCGGTTCGCGTAGGAGCGGTTGCACGTGGCACGCGATCGCCCCCCGGCCGAGGCGCGCGGCGGTCCCCACCGCGAGCAGGAACGCGCGGTGGCCGAACGGGAGATGGCCACCTTGGCCCTTTCCGAGACGATGGGGGCCAGCGGGGTCGCAGTGGTGCGAGCCCTCGCGTGGCAGCGCATCGTGGCGCGTCTCGGCGTGTCCGTCCCCTTGGTGGTGGTGCACGACGTGGGGGCGGTGCTCGTCGGATTGGCCCGCCCGTCGCCGCGCACGCGCGGGCGTGCTTCCGCCGAGATTGCGGAGGGGTGGCGTCGGCTGCTGCAGGATCTCGAGACGACCAGCTTGGCCCGAACCCACGGGGCCTGGAAGCATCGGGACGCCATGGTGGGGGTCGTCCTCGCGCGCATCCTCGGTGGCGTCTTCCCCCAACTGCCCGAGCCCCTTCGGGCGATCCGCCCCCGGATCGGCACCCTGGACCTCCACGCGGTCGGGCGTATCGACGTCGCCGACGCCTTTGCCCGGCGGGATACGTCCCACGCCCAGGTGTGGCTCGACGCACTCGCCCGCAATCGTCTGCTGCTCGTCCTCGAGGTGGAGCAGATCGACATCGATGCATTGCGCCTCATCGGTCTGTTCGGCGGCGCCGAACAGGCCGTGCTCGGGGGATTCGCCCTGTCGGACCTCTACCAGACCATTCGCGACCCCTCGCTGGCGGACGTGGTGGACTTCTCCCTCGAACTCCTGCCGTCGCTGCTCGAGGTCCAGCGACGGACGGGACAGCAGACCTTCGGCCTGGACGGCTATGCCGCCATCGAGCGCCGCGGCAAGCTCGACGACATGGTCTTGAGCCAGCTCGCCTACGACGACGAGGTGTTCGAGCAGAAGCTGGTGGATCGCGAGCTGTTCTTCTACACCCACGAAAAGCAGCTCGAGAACGAAGAACGGCTCCATCTGGTCCTGGTCGACGGCAGCGCGTCCATGCGCGGCGTGCGGGAGGTGTTCGCCCGGGGGCTCGCCCTGGCCCTGGGCAAACGCCTTGCACTGCTCGGCGACGCGGTCGAGCTGCGTTTCTTCGATGCGCGGATCTACGAGGGCGTGGCGGTCACGGGTTCCGGGATCGCCGAGGTGCCGTACGTGCTTCGGTTCCGTGCCGAGCATGGCCGCAACTACGCCCGGGTGGCCGAACAGTTGCAGCGCGAACTCGCCTCGGGCAGGTACGCCCACCGCAGCGTCGTGGTCTACTTCCTGTCCCATGGCAGTTGCCGTTTCCCCCCCGAGACCGTGTTCGCCATGGCTGGACGCGTCCATCTGCACGGCGTGTTCATCCTGCCCGAAGCCCCCCTCGACCTGCCGTATCTCGACGCCCTGACCCGCGTCCACGTGCTCGACGAGCAGGCGGTTTCCACCGGGCAGCGTTCCGTGCACGCGCGTCGGATCATCGCGGCTGCCGAGCAGGGCGTCGGGGCCGGCGGAGGTCGAAGATGATCGACGCGGCCGCCCACTGGACCCGCGCTGCGGCGGCCATTGCGGCCCGCAAGTACGAGGAGGCCTACGACCACCTACGCATCCTCGCCGGCGTGGTCGATCGCATCGACTTCGAGTACGAGGAGTGGATCCGAGCGCTGCTCGACGTCTGCCGCCATCTCGGCCGATGGCGTCAGGTGGCGGCGTGTGCCGCCTACCTCGGGACGACGGAAGGGGGCAGCC